>JBBSDV010000168.1:0-6625 GCA_038240335.1 Dehalococcoidia bacterium | reverse complement strand
TCGTGCGAATGATTGATCACGACGACACGCGCACGTCGGTCACCGCGGAGCGCGCCTTCCTCGGCCGCCTCGGCGTCGGCTGCCGGATGCCGGTCGGCGCCTATGCGACGGTCGGCGACGGACGGATCCGGCTGCGTGCGATCATCGGCAGCGACGGGCGGATCGCACGGGAGGAGCGCAGCGGCTCACTCGTCGACGCCCTCCGTCTCGGCACGGAACTCGCCGACTCGATGCTCCGGCCGGCGTCGACCCAGCGCGAGGCGCCGCGTGCCTGATCGCGAGACGTCGTCGGCCAACCTCGAGTCTCCGTCCGATGCGCCCCAGCCTCCAACATCGAAGCTCCAACTGCCGAACGACGAGCTGTCGGTTTCGTACAACATGGTCAGCCTCGTTGGCGCAGGGCCGGGTGATCCCGACCTCATCACGATCGGCGGCGCCGCGCGGCTCGCGCTGGCCGACGTCGTCGTGTACGACCGGCTCGCCAACCCCGCGCTGCTGCGGCACGCGCGCGCCGGCGCGGAGCTGATCTATGCCGGGAAGCTGCCGGACCGGCACACGCTGACGCAGGAGGAGATCAACGCGCTGCTCGTCGAGCACGGGCGCGCCGGGAAGCGCGTCGTCCGGCTCAAGGGCGGCGACCCCTTCGTCTTCGGCCGCGGCGGCGAGGAGGCCGAGGCGCTGCGCGCGGCAGGCGTGCCGTTCGAAATCGTGCCGGGGGTGACGTCGGCGATCGCGGCGGCGGCCTATGCCGGCATCCCGGTCACGCATCGCGCGCTCGCGTCGTCGTTCGCCGTGATCACCGGGCATGAAGATCCCACGAAGGACGACACGAGCATCGATTGGGCGCACCTCGCGGGAGGCGTCGACACGCTCGTGTTCCTGATGGGAGTCGGACGTCTCGCCGAGATCGCGCGGCGGTTGATTGAGAACGGCCGCACCGCAACCACTCCTGTCGTCGTCGTCGAGTGGGGCACCCTGCCGCGGCAGCGCGTGGCGAGCGGCACGCTTGCGACGATCGCAGATGTTGTCGGCGCTTCCGGTATCGGCGCGCCCGCGGTGACCATCGTCGGTGAGGTTGCGGCGCTGCGCGACGACCTGCGCTGGTTCGATACGCGGCCGCTGTTCGGGAAGCGCGTGCTTGTGACGCGTACGCGGCAGCAGGCGAGCGAGCTCTCGTGCCTTCTCGCGGCCCAGGGCGCGGAGGCGATCGAGCTGCCGACGCTTGAGATCACGCCCGTGTTCGACGCGAACGAGCTCTCGGCGGCGGTCGCGCAGCTGCGCTCGTCGGCATATGCCTGGTGCATCTTCACGAGCGCGAACGCCGTCTCGATCTTCATGCGAGAGCTTGCGGCGCGGCGTCTTGATGCGCGCGCCTTCGGCCGGACGCAGCTCGCGGCGATCGGGCCGGGCACGGGCGATGCGCTCGCGGAGCATGGACTGCGCCCCGACGTTGTGCCGGATCGCTACGTTGCCGAGGGGCTGCTCGAAGCGTTGTCTTCGCGGGTGCTGCGCGGTCAGCGGGTGCTGCTGCCGCGCGCTGCCGATGCGCGCGAGGTACTGGTCGAAGAGCTCGGTGGGATGGGCGCGCGTGTCGACGAGCTGAAGCTCTACGTCTCGTCGATTCCTCAGGAGCCGGACGCCGAAGGACTGCGCCGCCTGCGCGCGGGCGAGATCGATATCGTCACCTTCGCGTCGTCGTCATCGGTACGGAATCTCGTCGCGATGCTCGGCGGCGACACCGCGCCGCTGCGGAGAGTGCGCATCGCCGCCATCGGGCCGATCACGGCGCAGTCGGTGCGTGACGCCGCGCTGGAGGTGGCCGTCGAGGCGCGCGAGTACTCGATCGAGGGGCTGGTCGATGCGCTCGTGGGGGATGTGGGGCCCAGCTAGCGGTGTGTGTCTCGAATGTCACGAGTCGGCGAAAACGCGGTGTGTCGCGTCATCCTGGATTCCCATCGGCGGCCGAACGAAGCGGGAGTGCAGAGGGCGCAGCGCCTCTGCCGGGGGCCGGGGGTGTCCCCCGAAACTTCTCTCATTTCACATTCTGCATCCGGGTACGCGCGAGCGGGCACGGCGAATGAGGCGACGAAGCCGGTATGGCGCGGCATTAGGCTGCGGTCACCGCTCACGAATTCGCTACGATGCGACGATGGCGATCGAAGTATGGGATCTCTGGTACCCCAACGCCGCCGCGCAAGGCCTATTGTTCTGCCGCGCGCGCATCGAGCATGCCAACAACCTCTTCGTTCACGCGGCGCCCGACGCCCTCCGCATCGAGGTCCGAGCGGATGACGGCGCGTTGCTCGCCGCCGCCGATCAGCTGGAGCGCCACGGTACGGCCCTGCCGATGACGCGCCTGCAGCGCACCGGCGCCGAGATCACCCGCGAGGAGGCGTGGCCTCAGGCCGCCGATTTCGGCGCAACGGTGCTTCTTCCCGGTGGCGAGGCGGGCGTGCTCACGTCCTGGTGGAACGCCGACGATGGCGCCGAGTGGCGGTGGTCTGTCGAGTTCTACAACCGCAATAGCCGCTGATCCGACGACGAACATCACAACGTGAAAGGAAGGAGCGGCTCGCATCCCGCGAGCCGCTCCTTCCTTCTCCAGCCGAACGTCGCGCTATGCCTTGGCTGCGTGCTTCTTGCTGAGCGCCTGGTCGAGTTTGTCGGTGAGCTTTTGGAGCGCCTGATCGGCGCGTGCCTGGGTGATCGTGCTCGCCGCAACCAGCTTGTCAAGCTTCGTCTTGGCATCGCCGGTAATCTGCGCCTTCAGGGTGCCAAGGTCGACGTTCTGCGTCGCCGCGACATCGGCAACCGACTTGCCGCTCTTGAGTTGCGTCCGCAACTCTGCCGGCGTCATGTGGAGCGCCGTCGCCGCCGAGTCAACGAGCCCGTCCCGGATCTTGGCGACGCGATCAGCTTTCGCATCCTTCGCGCCGGCGTGCTTGCCGAGGAACCGGCCGATGCCGAACCCGTCGCCGCTGTCGATCTTTGCCTTCAGCTTCGCCGCCTGATCCTGCGTCAGCTTGCCATCCGCCAGCAGTTGGTCAACCGTCTGCGTGCTCGCGCTCTTGAACGCCGCGCGCAGTTGGTCGAGCGATACGCCGAGGTTCGTCGCGACCTGCCCGAGGAAATTATCCCGCCGTTCGTGGTTCCGTTGCTGCTTCGGCTGGTTTGCAGGCGGTGTCGGCTCCTGTGCCGAAACGATGCCGCTCGCCCCGATCACGCCCGCGACGACGATAGTCAGCGCCGCCGCCGCTCCGAATGCTTTCGTCTTGATGCCCATGTCTGTCCTCTCCTGCTGTCTCTGTACGTGTATGCCTCTAACAACGACACCGTACACCGATCACACACAAGCCCCGGGCAACGCAGCGTAAGCGCATCGTAAATTCTGCCGGGAAGGCTTCGCGTGCCTGTCAAGGAGCATCCGGAACCGCTAGCAAACGCGGCCTCATCCGCGAGCGGTCCGGTCGATTCATCCCACCGGTCGCGTTCGCTACCCCGACTTCCCGTGCCGCGCTAAGCTGGATCGAAGGGTGCCGCCGGCACCTGTTTTGCTGCCTCGGACATCACATGCAGTGCGCAGCCCACCCCAACGTCGAGACCGAGCTGGCTTGCGGCAAATGCGGCAAGCCGATCTGCCCGCGCTGCATGATCCAGGGGCCGGTGGGCTCGCGCTGTCGCGAGTGCGCGAACGTGCGCTCCATCCCCACCTACAACATGAGCAGCACGACGTTTGCGCGCGGCCTCAGCGCCGCGATCGGCGCGGGGCTCGTCCTTGGCGTCGCCTGGTGGCTCTTCAACGGGCTGAGCACGTTCTACTTCGGCGTCCTCGCCGGCTTGGCAATCGGCTACGCAACCGGCGAACTCGTCTCGGTCGCGACAAACCGGAAGGCCGGACCGCCGCTCCAGGCGATGGCGGTCGGCGGCGTTGTGCTCGCCTACGTCATTCGCGTCGGGCTGCTGTTCGCCGTTGGTGACTGGGTGCTCCACGACCTGCGGATGGATCTCGCGGGCCTGATTGCGCTCGGCATCGCCGGCTTCATTGCCGCCGGCCGTTTACGGTAGCTCCGGCGCGACCGCGGACGGAGCGGCTGCTCAGCGCGCATCGACAGCGAAGGAGCACGCGTGGATCTCGGAATCACTGCCCGTCGCACCGCTCGCATACTCGCGCTCGCGATCGTCGCCCTTATCGTCGCTGCGTGTGCCGGCAGCTCGAACTCAGCGAGCACGGCGACGCCCGCAGCGCCAGCAGTCGACGCGACCGCATCCTCATCGACACCACCGCCGATCGCGAGCGCCACAATCGAGTCACCGCTCGCTGAGACGCACGTCGATGGGCAACGCGCCTACGACACCGTGCGCAAGCTCGCCGTCGCCATCGGCCCTCGCGTCGCCGGCACGACCAACGAGGTGACCGCCCGCGACTATCTGAAGTCGGTGCTCGAGAGTTACGGCTATGACGTGACGGTGCAGGACTTCGCGTTCGATGCGACGGCCTACCTCCCGGCGCGCGTCGATATCACCGGCGGCGAGGCCGTGCCGGCGATCGCGCTCCGCGGCAGCGGCGCCGGCAGTGCGCGCGGCCGTGTCGTCGTGGTCGGCATCGGTAATCCGGCCGACTATCCTCCGGGCGGCGCAGCGGGAGCCGTCGTGCTCGTGCAGCGTGGCGAGCTCACGTTCACCGAGAAGGTCGCGAACGCCGTGGCAGCGGGCGCGGCGGGCGTGATCGTTTACAACAACCAGGAGGGCCGTCTCGTCGGCGATCTCACGGCGCCGGTTGCCATTCCCGCCGCCGGCGTCACGCAGGCCGATGGCGAGCAACTCATCGCGCGCGCTGCGGCGGGCGCTCTCGACGCCACGATCACCGTCTCGCCACCGAAGGGCACGGCGTACAACATCATCGCGAAGCCGCGCGGCGTCGCCACCTGCACGACGATTACCGGCGGCCACTACGACAGCGTCGCCGTTACCGGCGGCGCCGACGACAACGCCTCGGGCGCCGCATCCGTCGTCGAGCTCGCGCGCGTCGTCGCCGCGCAGCACATTGCCGGCGCCAACTGCTTCGCGCTCTTCAGTGCCGAGGAGTTCGGCCTGTTCGGCAGCAAGGCCTACGTCGACGCTCTCTCGGACGCCGACCGAAACGCAATCCGCGGCATGATCAATCTCGACGTCGTCGGCATCGCCGAGCCGCTGAGCCTGATCGGCAGCCCCGACCTGATCGACCTCGCCCGGGTACAGGCCCAGTCCGTCGGCATCGATGCAACACCGTCGTCGCTGCCCGCGGGCACCGGCAGCGACCACCTGAGTTTCCAGCAAGCGGGTATCCCCGTGGTGATGCTCTACCGCGACGACCAGCTGATCCACTCACCCCAGGACGACCTCACCCGCATCGTCCCGGAGTCGCTAGCCGCCACCGTGCGCGTCGCGCTCCTCACCATGCAACAGATCGCGCCCCACTGATCGGCCGCGACATCTTCGCGCGGGGCACCACGTAGAGGGTCAGCGGACGCGGCTAAGTTGACGATTACGCCGGTGGTAACGAGCTCGTTGTCGCCCACCACGACCAACAGCGGTAGGGCGCGGGCCGAAAAGCCCGCGTCACGAACGAAGTGAGTGTGCGCCAGCCCATATCTGCAGCACCTGGACCGCGAACTGCGAACTGTGAACTGTGAACTGTGAACTACAAACGACGAACCACGAACTACAAACTGCTCGCCCCAAACGTGTCGCAGTTCGCCGGATCGCCGGTGTCGAAGCCGCGGTTGAACCAGCGCACTCGCTGATCGGACGACCCGTGTGTCCACGTCTCGCGATCAATGCGGCCGGTCGCTTGCTTCTGGATGCGGTCGTCGCCGACCGAGGCGGCGGCGGCGAGTCCTTCGTTCAGGTCGCCTGCCTCGAGGATGCCGCGTTGATCCGTTGAATGCCCCCAGACGCCCGCATAGCAGTCCGCCTGCAGCTCGAGCCGGATCGACAGGTCGTTCGCGCGACTCGGGTCGGCCTGCGATTGTTGCTGCACCCGGTCGCTGACTCCGAGCAAACTCTGCACGTGGTGGCCGAGCTCATGCGCGATGACGTACGCCTGCGCGAAATCGCCCGGCGCGCCGAAGCGCTGCTGCAGTTCCTGGAAGAACGCCAGATCGAGATACACGATGTGATCCGCTGGGCAGTAGAACGGGCCGGTCGACGCTGACGCGGCGCCGCATCCGGATTGCGTCGAGTTCGTAAAGAGCTCGAGTTTCGCGGGCCGGTAGTTCTGGCCCGCCCGCTGGAACCGTTCAGCCCACGACGACTGGACGTCGTCGAGCACGAACGACACAAAGTTCACGGTGTCGTCCTGAGAAGCGTTTGTCCCCGCGACCGGCGCGGTCGTGCTGCCACCGCCGCCACCGAGCAGGTTCGTGCCGTTCAGCACCAGCACGAGAACGAGGATCACGAGCCCGCCAAGTCCGCCGCCGACGCCGAGCGGCAACGGGAATGGCATCCCACCGCCGCCGAGGCCGCTGCTCGCGCCACGATTGTCGATGAGGTCGCCGCTGCGGCGGCCGGGAAGCGAAATCTTCACGCTCGACTCCTTCTGTGCGCGGACAGCGCGCGATCGTTGGAAGCATACGTGCGGCATATA
>JBBSDV010000167.1:0-6643 GCA_038240335.1 Dehalococcoidia bacterium | reverse complement strand
TTGCGCTCGCACGGACAGGTCTTCCAGCGTGCGTGGTGCAGAACGCCAACCGGGGAATTGTCTCGCACAATGCGTTCCGGTTTGCTGTCAACTGCCGCCAATCAGGTCAACGGGCATACCTGTGGATCGTGGTCGGATCCGCCGCGGCATCCGCAAGGTACCGGGCACGGAAGCGACACCGGCGCTTGGATTACAGAATCGGCGGTCTTGCGGAACAATGCCCATCGACGAACTGCTCCCGCGCAATAGAATGTGAGCCAGATGCTGACAAATCGATGTGCGCTGATCGTCGCCGCATGTAAGCGATAGCCCTCGTTGCTGATCACGTCCCATGGAGCGCACTCAATGTGGCCTGCGTCCCGACACTGGCGAGATCCCCTCGATGACTCCGCGCCGGGCCGCGTGTTGTCGGACGGGCAGCACTTGCGCGCGCGCATTCTAGGCGACGGGCCGCCGATCGTCTTCCTCCACGGGCTCGGAGCATCGCTCAGGTACTGGGGCCGATCATACGACGCACTCGCCGCGCGACACCGCCTCGTGTTCTTCGACCTCCTCGGGTTCGGCGGCTCTCCGAAACCGTCCGGGCCGTACGACACGGCGCAGCATTCCCGCGCCTTAGTTGCTGCATTCGAGCACTATGGCGTCGCCCGAGCTGACGTCGTCGCGCATTCCGCCGGTGCATTGATCGCCATCGCCTTGGCCACCGACGCGCCTTCGCTGGTTTCCAGCGTGATCAGCTTTGGCGCGCCGCTCTTCGCCTCAGAAGGTACCGCCCGCAAGCACCTGCGTGCACTCGGGCCGCTCGCACGACTCATGGCGGACGATTCGGCGCGCGCGGCGCAGTTGTGCGCTTTCGTGTGCGAACACCGGGAACTCGCGAGGCATCTGGCGCCGATCTTTGCGCCCCGCCTCCCGGCGGCTGTAGCAGCGGACGGCGTTGATCATGTGTGGGCATCGTACAAAGGAACGTTCGATCTCATCGCGAGGCAACCTGAAACGCAGCAGCGGATCCGTTCGATGGGCGACCGACTTACGCTGGTGTATGGCGGGAACGACCGTATCTGCTCGAAGAGCGAGGTCGACGCCGTACTACTCGGCGCACCAGACGTTCGGCTTATTACGTTGCCTGTGGGCGACCATCATCTGCCGCTGCGGCACCCGAAGCGGTGTCGAGACCTCGTTCAGAGGTGCGTCGCTGATGAGTCAGCAACGATGCTCTAAAGATGCGTCCGTACCGGTGGCCGTCGCGGCGGTGTCAACGCTTCTCGCCGGTGGGTGGAGGAAAAGGCGCGGTGTCGGTGACTGGAGCGATCGTAGACGCAGAAGCGAACAGGTCTAAAAGACCGGTCCTTACGCGTGATGAGCTTCTTCGTGTCAACGACCGTGCCCGTACTGCGAACGTCGCTACCGCTACCTCACCGCCCGCACGAATGCTTCGATCTTTGAGGCGTCCTTCTTGCCGCCCGTTTCGACGCCGGAGGAGACGTCGACGGCCCATGGCCGCACGGCATCGATCGCGGCGGCGACGTTCTCTGGCGTGAGGCCGCCGGCGAGCCATAGGGGCAGCCGCGTCGCCACGTCGCGAGCTACACGCCAGTCGCCCGTCGCGCCACGGCCGCTGCTCGGGTCGAGCATGAAGGCGAGCGCCGCGCCCGGCTCCACGTAGGCCATCACGTCGTCTCTGGTCGTCTCAGGACGTTCGCGCATCACCTTGATCACCTGGCGATTGGCTGCGAGGCAATCGCTCCACGCCTCGTCGCCGCTGAGTTGGGTCAGGTCGATGCCGGTTTCCGCGGCGATCTCGTTGATCTTCGCGATGTCCTGGTCTTCGAAGACACCGACGACGAGGGGCCGCTTTCGCGCCAGCAACCGCTCGAGCGCCTCCGCTCCGTGCGTGAACCATGCCTCCGGCGTTGCGAACCGGCCCGGGTGCATCGGCGGTGGCTCATCGTGCTCGATGTCCCGCAGCGGCGTGCCGAGCGCGCGCACGATTCCCGCTGCCGCTTCGCGCGAGACGCGCCTGCGGCTGTCGGCGAACATGATGCCGATAAAGTCGGCGCCAGCGTTCGCCGCGGCGATCGCATCGTCGACGCACATGCAGCCGCAGATCTTCACTCGCGTCATGATCTTGCCGTCTCCGGTACGGCGCCGCGAATCGCCGATCCGGCGTCGCGACCCGCCGACGTTCGTTCGTCGATATATGCAAGCGCCTCGCGGAGGACGTCGCTGAGCGGGCGCGTTGTGTCGAGTGTCAGGCGCTCGCAATCGACGGCGATCGTGCCTGGGTGCCGGCGCAAGTCGAGCGGCACACGCGGCTGCGATTCGAGCGCGTCGCGCGTCGCGAGCCGGCGCGCAAGCTCATCGCGGTCCGGACACACGCATTCGATCATGATCCGGGGCGAACCAGCGTCGTCCGCCAGCCGCCGCCAGTTCTCGAGAACTCGCGGCCAGAACACGGGGTTGTCGAGAATGAGCGAGTGGCCCTGTGCGGCGACGTTGCGTGCCAGTGCGAAGTACACCTCGTACGCCGCCGCCGCAGCTTGCTGCTCGTCGATCCCGTTCCGGAGCAGCGCCGCCTTGATGACGTCCTTGTCGATGACGACGGCGGACAGCTCGGCGCCGATCGCGCGGGCGACGGTGCTCTTGCCGCTTCCTGGTTCGCCGTGCATCTGGATGACAATCGGCAGCCGTGCACCGTCGGTCGCGGGCATGGCGCTTCGAGACCGGTTCATATCAGCAGCTCGCGCATTTTCGTCGGCACGTCGGCGGCAGTCATCAAGGACTCCGCGACGAGCACGGCGTGGACGCCGGCCTTCGCCATCCGCTCGGCATCGGCGCGCGTGTGGACGCCGCTGAGGGCGACGACGACGCGGTCCATCGGGATCAGCGGCCGCAGGCGCTCCGTGGTTCCAAGATCGACGTCGAAGGTGCGGAGATCGCGATTGTTGATGCCGATCAGGTCACTATCGACGCGCAACGCGCGCGATACCTCCTCTTCGTTCGCCACCTCGACGAGGCACTCCATCTGTAGTTTGTGTGCGAGGTCGATCAGCGCCGCCAGTTCGTCGTCGCTAAGAATCGACACGATGAGCAGGATCGCGTCGGCGCCATACGCGCGCGACTCGTGTACCTGGTACGGATCGAAGATGAAGTCCTTCCGCAGCATGGCCGGCCGGCCGCCGGGGTAGTATCCGTCGATGCTGACCCGGCAATCGGATAGAAAGTCAATCGAGCCCTGAAAGTACTTCGACTCCGTGAGCACGGAGATGCCGGCCGCTCCGCCGATCGTGTACGTTCGCGCGATCGCGCGATGCTCGAGCGTGCCGACGAGCCGGCCCTTCGAAGGTGATGCCTTTTTGATCTCGGCGATCAGCTGCAAGCGCTTGCCGCCGCTGCTCGGTCCTCGCGGCCCTTCGAGGATCGAGCGTACGAGGCTCCACTGCTCCGTCGCGATGCGATCCTGCCGCCGCTTCAGCGCGTCGATCGGCTCCTGCAGCTTGCGCGCCTCGACCTCGATGCGCTTTGCGGCGACGATGTCGTCGATGATGTTGTGTCGGCCCGCGTTCGTCATCGGTTGGCTGGATCCTCGCCGTTGCCGGCCGTTCCCGTTAGGCCGCGTTTGTTGCGGTGATGAATGCGGTGAGCTTCGCCGCCGCCGCACCGGAATCGATGCTCGCCGCGGCCGCCTTGACTCCCGCCGCAAGATCTCCGGCAATGTCCGCAGCGACGAGCGCCGCGGCGGCATTGATCAGCGTGAAGTCGCGGAGGGGGCCCGGCACGCCTTCGAGCACGAGCCGCAGCTCCGTCGCGTTCTGCTCGGGCGTGCCGCCGCGCAGGTGCGCGATGTCGTGCACCGGCAGTCCGACGTCCTCCGGCGCGATCCGGTACGTGCGTACCCTGCCATCGTGCAGCTCGGTGATCGTCGTCGGGCCACTGATGCTGACTTCGTCGAACCCGTCATCGCCGTGGACGACGAGCGCGTGCTCGCTGCCGATCTGCTGCAGCACGGCGGCGATCGTCTCGACAAGATCCCGTCGCGGCACGCCGACGACCTGTCGCCGCACGCGGGCCGGGCTGGCGAGCGGCGCGATCAAGTTAAACACGGTGCGCGCACCGATCTCGCGGCGCGCCGCGCCGACGTGCTTCATTGCCGGATGAAACGCCGGAGCGAACATGAAGCCGATGCCGGCGCTTTCGATGCAGACTGCGACGTGCTCCGGCGGCAGTTCGATCTTCGCGCCGAGGGCCTCGAGCACGTCGGCGCTGCCGCAGCGCGAGGTCACGGCGCGGTTGCCGTGCTTTGCCACTTGCGCGCCTGCGCCCGCCGCAACGAACGCCGCGCACGTGCTGACGTTGAACGATCCGCTGCCATCGCCGCCGGTCCCGCATGTGTCGAGCAGCCGTCCGGCAGCCGTCACCGGGCTCGCCTTCTCGAGCATGACGCGCAGCATGCCGGTCATCTCGGCGATCGTCTCGCCCTTCATCCGGAGCGCGAGCAGAAATGCGCCGACCTGCGCCGGCGTCGCCTGCCCGGCCGCCATCTCGTCCATACAGGCGGCAGCCTCGGTCTCCGTCAGGTCCCGCCGCTCGACGAGCTTCGCGATCGCGTCGCGGATGGTGGTTGTGCTCGTGTCAGTCATACGTGCGCGTTGTCCGTCTGACGATGGTTTCGACAAGTATCGAGCGCTCTCGATCCGAGATGGTGTACAACACTCGATATTCTCCGACTCGTGTCCGCCATCCCAATCCGTGCGCTATTTTCTTGACTCCGCCCGGCCTTGGATCTTCCTCGAGGCTGTCCATCGCCTGACCGATTCGGATCCGATCCTTAACTGGCAATGCGACGAGAGCGCGTTGAGCGTTTCGCCGAACGATAAGCTGATACGTCAATGCCCTGGCTTTCCATGAACTCGTCCAGCGTCATCGCCCCTGAGGCATCCTTTGCGTTCTCCTCAATGCTCCTCATGATCCGAACGGAGTCGAGCTGGTCCTCGAACTTCTCCTCGATCGCGTAGCGCACGAGGTCGGCCATCGGCGCCTTCTTGTCGAACGCGAGGCGTCGCAGATCTTCGTAGCGTTCGTCATCCATGCTTACCAGCAGTCGTTTCATCTCGTTCCTTCCGTCGTTGCCGGTATGCCCGCGGCCGGTTGAGTTCGGCGTGAGGTTCTGTCGGCCGTCTTGCGACCGCTGGCCCAGAACCGCAGTCCGAAGCGCCTCAATATCTACCTGCAGCGGAGTGATATCGCGATATCATGATATCACGTTATTCGGCATGTCGAGGAAGTTGCGGAGCAGCTGATGGCCATCCGGCGTCAAGATAGATTCCGGGTGGAACTGCACACCCTCGACTGCCAGCGTCTTGTGCCGTACCCCCATGATCACGCCGCTCTCCGT
Source organism: Dehalococcoidia bacterium (assembly GCA_038240335.1). Taxonomy (GTDB): domain Bacteria; phylum Chloroflexota; class Dehalococcoidia; order DSTF01; family JACRBR01; genus JBBSDV01. The sequence continues at coordinate 1,248 of JBBSDV010000167.1, read as the reverse complement.
GCGTGCGCTCACCTCGAGCGACGCCGGCATGCTGTCGGGGCGGATGGCGAGCGAATGGTAGCGGGTGGCAGCGATCGGCGTCGGGAGGCCGGCGAACACGCCCCGGCCGTCGTGCGTCACCTGCGACACCTTGCCATGCAAGATCTCGCCGGCGCCCTCGACGATGCCGCCGAAGACTTCGCCGATGCACTGGTGCCCGAGACAGACGCCGAGAATCGGCAGCTTGCCGGCAAAATAGCTGATCACAGGCTTGCTGATCCCTGCTTCCTCCGGATTCCCGGGGCCCGGCGAGATGATGATTCTCTCCGGCGCCATCGCGGCGATCTCCTCGATCGTTACCTCGTCGTTGCGCACGACGTGCACTTCCGCACCCAGCTCGCCGAGGTACTGGTACAGGTTGTAGGTGAAGCTATCGTAGTTGTCGATCAGCAGCAGCATCAGGGCTTCCTCGCCTTCAGAATCAGCGTGTAAGGAACGAGCTCACGGCGCGCGGCGTCGCCGCCGTCCGCAGCGTCGGCGGGCTCGCGTGGCTCGAGCATTCGATCGACGCGAAAGCCGGCATCGGCGAGCATCTCAAACCAACGAGAGATGCTCCAGAACCACTGCCGGAACGACGCCGGCTCCCGGCCCTCGAACGTCCATTGCCAGTCGCGTGCGTTGTCCCAGTACGCATGCTCCACCCGATACGGCGCCTCGTCGGCCAGAGCTGCGTCGAATGGGTGCCGCACCGAAAGCGTGAAGGAGCCGCCAGGCCTGAGCACACGATGCGTTTCGCGCAACGTATCCTCGATGTGCTCGACGTAATTGAGGGCGTGCGCCGACACCGCCATGTCGAAGCTCGCATCATCGAAGCGCGAAAGATCCTCCACCGTGCCCTCGACGAATGACGCATTCGGCGCGTCGCGTCGCGCGGCGTACTTGCGCCCGTAGGCTATCTGTTTTGCGGATTGATCGATCCCGATTGCGATCGCGCCCATCTTCGTGAGTGCGACGACATCCTGCCCCCCACCGCAGCCGAGCACGAGCACGTGCTTGCCCGAGACGTCGTTGAGTAGCTGCAGATCATCTTCCGGCAGTGTCCACGACCACATGAACTGATCGCCGAATCGGTCGCCGTACCGCTCCTCCTGGTACGCGGCGGAGATCGCGTCCCACGAGGTACGATTGTCCGGCGGCGGTCCTGCCTCGATTGGCGGCGCCGGCGTGTCGCCGAGCGGCGTTCCTTCGCCGCTCGCCGCGTACGCGGCG
>JBBSDV010000166.1:0-6658 GCA_038240335.1 Dehalococcoidia bacterium | reverse complement strand
GAACGGCGTGCTGTCATACAGCCTCGCCGACCATCTCGGCAGCACGGTGCAGCAGATCAGCGGCGGTACGCCGGGCACCGCGATCAAGTACTTCCCGTTCGGTGCGCCCCGGAATGGCACCGGCTCGCTTCAGCGTGCGTATACGGGCAGCAGCGGCCACTGCACTCACGTTTCATTCGACGGGCAATGCGAATCGGGGAGTAACCCTCAGACTTGATTTCGTAATGCTGACATCGGAAGCACTGCGCGCGGACGACGGGCGACGCGTCAACCAACCCCAATCGGCTCCTCCGTCACCACACCGTCGAGGATGCGATACGCCCGCACGACGGGCGGTTCCTCGGCGAGGGAGACCAGCACGTAGTAGGCGTCGGGCCAGGCGGCGAGGCGGATGTCCGTCGGCGATGGGTAGGCCTCGGTGTGGGTATGCGAGTGGTAGATGACGAGGAACGTCTCGTCGTTGTCATCGACATCGCGAAAAATGCGCAGCAGATCCTTGGCGGCGACGCTGTATCGGTAGGGGCTGGCCTCGGCGTTGATCGCCCGATAGAGCTTCGTCGCGCGGCCATCGGACGTGCCGGCGATGATGCCGCAGCACTCGTTCGGCGCATCTTCACGCGCGTGGGCGATCATCTCGTCGACGTGATCCTGGAGCAGCGCGAGCGGCATCAGGCGCCCGCCGGCATGATCACGCCCATGGCGCTCCGCGGTACCTCTACGGTCATCAGCGGCAGGTCGAGCTTGCGGTAGGCCGTGGCGAGCGCCGTCGCTGTGCAGTTGCGGCAGAGGTGCTCGAACTCCTTGTCGAGATTCCGGAACACCGGCTGATCCTCTTCTTCGGGCAAATCGGGATCGACGAACGCGGGTGTCAACCAGGCGGCGTGGCTCTGCTCGCCGCAGCGTGCGCAGGCGTCGCCGATGCTCAGCAGCAGCCACGAGATGCCCTCGATGTCGGAGCGCGGGAACTGGTATGCCGGCATCTCATCGAGCCGATAGTAGAGATGAAACTTGTTTTGTCCGAACGGCTCGACGACGACGGCGATGCCGTCGTTCTTGGCGTACGCGTCCTTCAGTCCTTGCTCGAGGCAGTTGTAGCCGAGCAGCACGCGCTGGTCGTCGCCGTCGTAGGTGCCGTGGCAGGTGGGGTCGATGCCGACCCGGCCGGGTTCGTTGCGGCAGACCCAGCACTGGTCGTCGGGTTCGAAGAGCGATTCTTCATAGAGCTCGTCATCATCATCGTCGCCGCTGGCGATGTTGAGGCCGTCCTCCTGCTCCTCGATGACCTCGTCGCGTTCGTTGTCGCCGGCTCGCCGAAATACCATGATGCCGCCTCGCGTCGCATACGTTCAACCGTGATCCGCAGTAGAGCGGATCGCTTCGCGGTGCGCAAAGTGGACGGTCTTGGCGGAACGAGGGAACGATCCACAGATGGCCACAGAACCGCGGATAATTATTTGGGTGAGTCCGCCGAGGATGGTTCGCGGTCGCAAGACGCTGAGGTGTTGGGACGAGCGCATCGGTGCGGATGGCGTTGGACGATGCGTTACCGGCCATGCTCGGGCGATTGCGGCGCCAGCTGCACGATCCGCGCCTGCGCGACGCCGTCGGCGATGTCGAGTAGGCCGATCGTGCCGAGGCGGCGGGTGAGGTTGCGCGGGAAGGTCGGACTGCCGGGGTTCACGAGCAGGACACCATCGAGTATGCGCACTTCCGGGAGGTGCGTGTCGCCGTGGACGAAGACGTCGACGCGGCCGCCGAAGAAGTGCTGCACGATCGCGGCGAGCGGCCGCTGCGGCGTCTCCGGCAGCGTCGCGTCGTGCACCATGCCGATGCGCAGGCCTCCGGCTTCGATTAGCTGGACGGGTTTCATGCGCGGATCCTCGGGGCAGATCGGACGGCTACCGCTGCCGTCGTCGCCGTTGCCACGCACGGCGACGACGGGCACTTGGCAGCGTTTCTCGAGCCAGTCGAGCACTTCGACGACATGCAGATCGCCGGCGTGGAGGATGAGATCGGAGCCGACGAGCGCGTCGTAGGCTTCGTCCCACAACGGACCGGCCTCGGGATAGTGGGTATCGCCAATTAGCCCTATGCGCATCCTTCATCTCCGCCGGCGTGCAATCATCGGTACGCTGCGCGCATGGATAACGTCGCGGGTGACGCGAAGCACGCAGCGTATTATCGCCCGCTCGCCGGCACGGTGCGGTCATCGTCATGCGGATCATCGGCGGTGCGCGTGTCGATGCCGAATACCGCCCCGATCCGCGGCGACGGAGGCAACATGAAGGGAGTCTGGCTGTTCATGCGGCGGCGAGGAATACCTTCGCGGCCTGCGAAGTAACCTGTTCGGTTCGCGGCCAGCGAACGACTATGACGGCGAACGCGGCGGTCAGCGGCACGCACATCAGCGCGAGGCCGGTTAACCCGAGCAGCCACATGAATGCGACGAGGACGAATGCTGCGAGGATGGACTCTCGCCCTACCGGAGCGCCCGCATCGGCGCGGGCGCGTGCGTAGAGGATGCAGGCGCCGACGGTGAGGGACACCGACCAGACGTGGACGTGCGGCGAGTAGAGCACCGGCAGCATCAGGGCGAGCGCCCACGACTGCGGATCATCGAGGGTGCGACGTGACCAGACGCGCATCGCGGAGGCGAGACTGACGCCGGCGATGAGGGCAAGGGGAATCGCCCACACCAGGGGGTTCGCCGGGTCGAATATGCTCGTGATCGCGCCTCGGACGTTCACCATTGAGTACGCGGCAACGCTGTGCTCGGATGACGATCCGGGATAGGACGCGATGAGTGCAAGCTGATCGCGGAGGATGCCGAGGCCAAAGACGGCCACCGGCGCGAGCAGGAGCGGCAGGCCAACAGTGGCGAGACCCGCCAATACAGGCCAAGCGCGCTTCATGAGCAAGAGCAGGACGACGGCGGCGACGAGATGCGGTTTCACGAGCGCGAGCGCCAGCACAGCGCCGGCGGTGAACGGCCGATCGCGGCGGATCAGTGTGAAGCAGCCGACGATCGACGCCAGTACGACGAGGTCGAACTGGGTACGCAGGACCACAAGAAACGCGGGCATCGAGACGGCAGCGCAGACGACCAACAGCGCGCGGTGTGGAACGCCGGCAAGATAGCGCCAGCCGGCGCGCGCGAGAACGCCGATGAGCGCGATGTTTGCGGCGAACAGCACGAGCGCACCGGCTACAAACGAGAGCGCGGTGAGCGGGGCCAGCAGGAATGCGACGAACGCAGGGAGCGGATACGCGTTCGGAATGAAGTTGGCGTCGAAGGAGGCGCGCTGGACTGCTGTCTGCATGGCGTAGTCATACAGTGCGGCGCCGTGGCCCTGGCGCACGAGCACGCCGGCGGCGTAGAAGGACACGTAGTCCGTACGTGGCTGGCCGTCTAGAAGCGGACCGATCGTGGTCACGGCCACGAACACGTAGAAGATGAGGACCGCGGTGGCCGCGACGCACAGCAGCGGCAGCACCCGCACGCGTGCCGACGGCGTTGGTCTCTGCACCGATTGATCGAACATAGCGAAGTATCGGCATCGTCCTTTGACGCGACGATGGTTGCCGGAGGCGATGGAGCACTCTCTTAGGCTTCATGGAGACACTATCTGTCGATTTTATAGCCGGTTGTCGGACCTGGTCGCCGCGTTTCGACGGTGCTATCACGCCGGTCCTACGAAGCAGATACGCCAGACGTGCTGGCCAGATGCGCCCCCGAGATCGCCTTCGCGTGAACTGCGGATAGCGCGATGTCACGGAGCAGCGAGTAACGCGCTCGCTGTTTCGATGCGGTAGAGGATCTGTTGCGACTCTTCAGGAGGGGCGAGCCGCGGCTGGTACTGGTCGTAGATGTGGGTCGGTGAGTAGCGTGCGTCGGTCAGGCGATTGCCAGTGAACGTTGCCTGCAGGAGCGCGCCCTGCTGCGTCTCGAGCGACCAGTCCTGATCGAAGACAAAGTTGCCCAGTGCATACGCGACGAACATCTTGCCGATGCGCTCGTGTGCCTGCACCCAGTGCGGGTGATTGCCGACGATCATGTCGGCGCCGGCTGCGGCCGCAGCGCGCGCAAATTCACGTTGCCGCGGAGACGGCGACGTCATGTACTCGACACCCCAATGCGGGACGATGATCACGACGTTCGCGATTTTGCGCGCGTTTGCCACGTCCTCAGCGACCGTCGCCGCGTCGAGCGCCGCCGATCCTGCGCTGTCCGACGACGCCTGGTAGTACGAGGCGATGTCGTCATACGCGAGGAACGCGAAATACACACCGTTGCGCTCGACGACCTGCGGCGCACGCGCTTCATAGCTGTTGTGCCCCGTGCCCGCGCTCTTGATCCCGGCCGCGCGCAGGTTCGCATCGGTTTGGAACATCGCCTCATCACCGCATGGCGCGAGACCGCAGTCCTTGATGTGATTGGCTGCGTGCGCGATGACGTCGTAGCCCGCGTAGGCGAGACCACCCACCGCGGCTGCCGGCGCTGCGAGACTGAATGTCTCGACGCAGCCGAACGGAGTGCCGGCGTCGGACGCGGTCGCATCGAGTGACCCGATCGTGATGTCTGCCGAAGCGAGCAGATCGTGCAGCGGCTGAAACGGAAGAGTGTAATCGCCGCCGAGCGCTTCTATGCGAGCGTAGGTGCAGCGAGCCGGGATCAGATCGCCCGTAAACACGAGGTGCGTCACCGGCTCGACTGTCGGAGTCGCCGGTTGAGCCGCGATGGGCATCGACGTCGGACTGACGGACGCCGTCGCAACGCCCAATCCCGCCGTGCTGGTTCGATGCGAACAGGCGCTCGCCGGCAGCGTGGCGGCGGCGAGCGCGATGCTGGCGAGAAGACCGCGGATGAGCATGACGCAGTGTAGGTCGGCGGGAGGTAGAACGTGCTCCGGATGCGTGTCTACCCGAGGCCTGTTTCGCTTGTTCGTGCTTCGGCCGTCGCCCATACTTCTGACAGGCGCCGGTATCCGGCGCGTTTGCATCCCTGCGGAGTACGATCGTGACCGTTGTGATCGGCCTGACCGGCGGCATCGCCAGCGGCAAATCCGTCGTCAGTCAGATGCTCGCTGAACGCGGGGCGTTGATCATTGATGCCGATAAGGTCGGGCACGAAGCCTATCGGCGAGGCAGCGGCTGTTACGACCGCGTTGTCGCTGCGTTCGGCCCCGATGTCGTCGGTGACGATGGCGAGATCGACCGGAAGGCGCTCGGCGCGAAGGTATTCGGCAATCCGGAGCAACGTAAAAAGCTAGAGGGCATCGTCTGGCCGTGGATGCGCGAGACGATGGAGGCGCGGTTCGCCGAGATTCGCACCAAGGCGACGGCGGTCGTCGTGCTGGAAGCCGCGGTGCTGATCGAAGCAGACTGGGTGCCGCTGACGGATCAGGTATGGGTCGTGACTGTGACGCCCGAGATCGCCCGCAAGCGGATCATCGAGCGCAACGGCCTGACGCCGCAGCAGGCCGACGCGCGAATCGCGGCGCAGGTGACGAACGCCGAGCGCGTCGCTAAGGCGCAAGTGACCATCGAGAACGACGGCACGCTCGATGCGCTGCGCGAACGGGTGGGCGCGGAGTGGGAAACACTTGCGACAACGGCGGACGCGCGTCCGTCGTAGAGAACGCGATAGCGGACGCGAATACGGCTGGCGGCAGCACGCGAAACGCGTGCGGGCTTCGGAGGACGGATGACGACGGAAGAGCAGACAGAGGTCGAGGGCGGCTACCGGCAGTACGCGATCGAGGAATACCACGCACACGCCGAGCCCTACTACGTGCCGACGGGCGACGAGGTGGAGCTGTTCGAGGCGGCGTTTGCGGCGCGTATTCCCGTGCTGCTCAAGGGGCCGACGGGCTGCGGCAAGACGCGCTTCGTCGAGTACATGGCATGGCGCCTGGGCGCGCCGCTGACGATCGTCAAGGACAAGGGCGCGGCGCGCGGTGACGGTAGCACGAGCAGCGGTACCTTCGATGCGCTGCCGCTGATCACCGTCGCCTGTCACGAAGACCTGACTGCGAGCGACCTTGTCGGTCGCTACCTGCTGGAGGGCGACTCGACGCGGTGGATCGACGGGCCGCTGACGCGGGCGGTGAAGGCCGGCGCGATCTGCTATCTCGACGAGGTGGTGGAGGCGCGCAAGGACACGACGGTACTGATCCACCCGCTGACGGACCACCGCCGCGTGCTGCCGATCGAGAAGCGCGGCCAGATCCTCGAGGCGGGAGATGGTTTCCTTCTCGTGATCTCCTACAACCCCGGCTACCAGAGCGCGCTCAAGGACCTGAAGCACAGCACGCGTCAGCGCTTCATCTCGATCGAGTTCACGCACCCGCGCAAAGAGCTCGAGTCGAAGATCATCGCGCACGAGAGCGGTGTCTCGGAAGAGCAGGCGCAGGAGCTGGCGAAGCTCGGCGAGAAGGTGCGGAACCTGCGCGAGCACGGCTTGAGCGAGGGCGTCAGCACGCGCTTGCTGGTCTACACGGGCAAGCTGATGCACGCGGGCATCCCGCCGCGGCGCGCCTGCCAGGTCGGCGTCGTCTGGGCGCTCACCGATGACGCCGACGTGCAACGCAGCATAGAGGAAGTCGTCAGCAGCATCTTCGAGTAGTGGTGTCGCTGCTTGCTGGACGCTGTCGCTGGT
>JBBSDV010000165.1:0-6681 GCA_038240335.1 Dehalococcoidia bacterium | reverse complement strand
GGTCACGAGCACCAGCTTGCCTACGCGCTCCGGGTGATCAATCGCGATCTCCTGCGCGATCACGCCGCCCATCGACGCACCGACGATATCGGCCTGAGCGATTCCGAGCGCGTCGAGCAGGCCGATCGCATCCGCCGTCATATCGAGCACGTCGTACGGCGCGTCCACGAGCGCCGAGCGGCCGACATCACGATTGTCGTAGCTGATACAGCGGAAGTGCTCAGACAGCGGCCGCGTCACGGCGCTCCAGCCTCGGTGATCCACCCCCAGCCCCTGGATGAACAGCACCGGTTTCTCCGCTCCGTCGTCGCGGTAGTGCGTGCTGATACCGTTCGCGGTCACGTCGGCCATTCCGTTACGTCTCCTGGTCGCTGGTCGCTGGTCGTTGGTTGGCCCTGGTTACTTCTGCTATCGGAGGCTCGTCTCGCCACGCCGCGGCGGCGACCAGCGTCGTACCGCCAGTGCGACGCCGACATACACCACGACCATCGCCGCGACGATCGCCGTCAGCTCCGGTCCGAACGCGATCGCATTGCGATCGACGAGCACGATCATCGCGAACCCGACGACGAAGCGCAGAATGCAGAACAGGACGACGAGCCGAAACAGCCCGCGCACCTTCGCAGCAACGCCACGCCATGCGTCCAACATGTGGCGAGTATAGGCGTTTTGCGCGCGTCGCACGGGCCACCCCGTAAGCATCCTGCTTCCCAGCGAACGTTTCATCGCTGCGAATGCATGGTCCTTTTGTAGACGGGGGCGGCGTCGATCATCGATACTCCCCGCATGGAACCGCAATTTCGCTTCTGCACGAGCGGCGACGGGACGCGCATCGCCTACGCGACCTACGGCAGCGGACCCCCGCTGCTTTCCGTGCGCGTGTTCTGGATCAGCATGGATGCGACACTAACGGACGACCCCCGCCGCTACCTCAATGCCCTCGCCTCGCGAATGACGGTCATCCTATTCGACCGGCGTGGGACCGGTGCATCCGGGCGTGACGCCGCAGATCTTTCTCCGGAGGCGGAAGCCGGCGACATCGCGGCGGTGGTCGACGCGTGCGGATTGGCCGCCTTCTCGATCCTGACTGATGCCGACGGATTGCGCGCGGCGGCGCAGTACGCCATCACGCACGAACAACGCGTCGAGCGGCTCGTGGTTTGGGCCAACAGCGACCCGACGGCGCGTGTAAGCGCGGAGTGGACTCGCACGATTCGCGAAGACTGGTCGTATGCACGGCGCGTGTGGGCGGGGCTCGCGTATCCGCAGGGACCGGTCTCGATCCAGCGCAACTTCAGCCGAAAAGTGAAAGAAACTGTGTCAAGCGATATGATGGCTCGCCATCTCGAAGCGCTCAATGAGGTAGATATCTCGGCGTTGGCGCCCGCCGTGGCAACACCAGCGCTCCTGATGGCGCGAGAGGAGCCTGCCGCCGGACGACAACGCATGATGAGTCTCGCACGGCTGTTTCCGAATGCCGAGGTACGATTTGTCCCCGGTGCTGATCCCTCTCCCATCTCGTTGCATGAGCCGATCGTGGAAGCGATCGAGCAATTCGTGGGACTGCACAACAACCAACGCCCCGTCGATCCCGCGGATGGAACTGCGGTCATCCTCTTCACCGACATCGCGGACTCCACCGCGCTGACCGAGGGCCTTGGCGATACCGCCTTCCGGGATGCCTCGCGCGCGCTCGACGTGCGCCTTCGTCGCGTCATTGCCGATGCCGGCGGCGCCGCCATCGAAGGCAAGCTCCTTGGTGATGGTGTGCTCGCAGTGTTTTCGTCCGCGCGCCAGGCGATCGATGCCGCCCGCCAGTGTCAGGCGCTGAGCGCCGAGTCGGAGTTGCGCCTCCACATTGGCCTGCATGCAGGCGACGTCATCCGCGAGGACAACAACGTCTACGGCGGCGCGGTGAACATCGCGGCTCGCATCTGCGCCCTCTCGGCGGCCGGCGAGATCCTGGTATCGGACGTCGTGCGCGGGATGGCCCGCACATCGGCCGGCGTCGCGTTCGAAGATCGGGGCGAGCAGGAGATGAAGGGTGTCGCCGAGCCCGTGCGGCTATATGAAGTGCGCTGGCGGAACGGTTGATGCTCGCGAGCTGACCGACTGATTGTCGATCGAGCCATCGCGCCACGACCAAGAATCGATCCGGGCCCTCACCTTTGGTGGCTTCTGTGCTTCCTGTGGACGAAACCCCAACTACAAACGACGAACTACCAACGACAAACTTCAGCTCACCGTCCCCTCGCGCGTCTCCAGAGCCGGCGGTGGCGGGATTGGCGGTGATGCCTGCGTGTCCGTCCCGGCCTCGACCTGCCCGGCCGGCTCGCCACCCACTCGCACCCGCGCTTTCGGCCCGCCTCCGCCGGTCCCGTTCCCCCCGTTGGCGCCCATGCCACCGTTAGTGAACAGCGAGATCAAATCGACCGGCACCGGGAACACGATCGTACTGTTCTTCTCCGTCGCGATCTCCGAGAGCGTCTGGAGGAACCGCAACTGCAGCGTCGCCGGCTGCTCCGACATGATGCGGCCCGCTTCGGCCAGTCGCTCCGACGCCTGTAGTTCGCCATCTGCGTTGATCACCTTCGCGCGCCGCTCGCGTTCGGCCTCTGCCTGCCGCGCCATCGCGCGCTGCATGCTCTGCGGCAGTTCGACGTCTTTAACCTCCACCGTCGACACCTTGACGCCCCACGGCTCCGTCTGCTCGTCAATGATCTTCTGTAGCTTCGCGTTGATCTCCTCGCGCTCCGACAGCAGGTCGTCGAGCAGCGATTGGCCCAGCACGCTGCGCAGCGTCGTCTGCGCGATCTGCGACGTCGCCCGGAAATGATCGAGCACCTTCACGACCGCGTCCTCCGGGTTGACGACCCGGAAGTAGATCACAGCGTTGACCTTAACGGTCACGTTGTCGCGCGTGATGCACTCCTGGCTTGGCACGTCCATCGTCACCGTGCGCAGGTCCATCTTCACCATCCGGTCGACGATCGGCAGGATCACGAACAATCCCGGCCCCCGCGCGCCGACTAGGCGGCCGAGCCGGAAGATGACGCCCCGCTCGTACTCGGACACGATCTTCACCGAGTAGAACCAGACGATGATTCCCCACGGCGGAATCAGCAGGATGAACCCGAAAATCGTCAGCAGGACGCGAATGATTGCGGCCAGGCCGCCTTCATCCTTCGCGCGCTGCTCCTGCGGAAGCGTCGGCGGGATCTGGCTCACAATGCGCTCCTTCCGGCGATGCTCGCTCGCCCTGCGTCGGCTGCATTGTACGTCGTCAATCGCCTATGTTCGCCGCCCGCGACGATTGCACGATCTCGCTCAGAGCACTACGCTGGGCGCCACGACCGCGAAAACGGAGGCACAACAATGCTCGAGCACGTCGACCGCGTCCAGATTGCCGTTACCGACCGCAACGCCGCGGCCCAAACGTTCGTCGCTGTCTTCGACGGCGAGGTCGTCGGCGACGACGCCATCCGCACGCTTGCCGCCAGGCGGCGCACCGTGCACGCCGGCACGAGCGAGTTTGAGCTCCTCGAGCCCGATGGTGATGGCCCGGTGCGCTCCTACCTAGAACAGTGGGGCGAAGGGCTGTTCGCGATGGGCTGCTCGACAAGGGACGTGGCGGCGCTTGCGCAACGGCTCGCGTCAAAGAGCCTGGCGTTCACCCAGGAGGGCGAGCAGTTGTTCATCGCCCCGGATCAAACGCCGGGTCTGCGAATGGTGATCTCGCGCGACGTCGAGCGGCCCATGCGCGGCCTCATGCGCTATCTGTACGAGGCGACAAACCTGATCGACGACGCCGATGCCGCCGCTGCCTTCTACGCCGATCGTTTCGGGCTCGATGCTTCGCGCTTCGTGCCGATTGCCAGCAAGCAGTACGGATACAGCGGGCACCTCACCATGTTCAACCCGCCGGAGCGACTCGACCGCATCGAGCTCTCGCAGATCACAGACTTCGAGCGGCCGATGGGGCGCTTCATGAAGCGGCGCGGCGGCGAGACGCTCTACATGTGCTACATCGAAGCCGAGGAGATTCGGCCGATCATCGAGCGACTCGATCAGCGCGGCATGCGCTATACGGGCCGCGACCCCGACAGCCCGAACCCCGAGGGCATCTTCCTCCACCCGTCGACGCTGCACGGCGTCCTCATGGGCTGCAGCCGCACGAATCTCGCCTGGGTCTGGTCCGGCCGCCCTCAGCTGGCCGGCGTCGAAACCGCCCCCGAGCACTGAACGCGCTTCTAGTCGCCCTGAAGTGCGAGAAGCTGGCGATCAGCTAGGCAATGGGAAGGTTCGCAAGCGCGCAGCCGGAGTCACCGTGCGCGATTGCCTTCTACAACCCCGCGCGCCAGTATCGCTTGCCCTCGATCCGGACGATGCGCCCAAAGCCCGGATGCGCAAAGTGCCCCGCGATCACCGTCATCCGTTCATCCTCGATCCGCTGCAGCAGCTTCTCGCGCGACTCGCGCGCCAGTGCCGGATTCATGTCGAACACCGTAGTCCACAGGTCCGTGACCTGCGCCGGATGATGGCAGACGTCGCCGATGATCACGCCCGCCTCCCCGGCTGAAAGAATGGCGACCGACACGTGCGACGGCGAATGACCGGGGGTCGGCAACAACGTCACTTCATCCGTCAACTTGTGCTCGCCGTCGACGAGCGAGATCTCAGCAACGTCGATCAGCGGCAGTACGCAGTCCTTGACGTGCGCCTCCGCCCTTGCGACATCGGGCGCCGTCCAGTACTCGAACTCGGCGCGATTGAACACGTGCGTGGCCATCGGGAACGTCGGCACGAAGCCATCGCCAAGCGCCGTCGTGTGCCAGCCGACGTGGTCCAGATGGATGTGCGTCGCCATCACGACGTCGATCTCGGCAAGCGCGACGCCCGCATCGACGATCGCTTCGGGCAGCCGGCCGTTCGGGAAGTACGGCCGATCCTTCGCCCCGATGCCCGTATCGACCAGGATGGTCTTCCCGCCCGACCTGACGAGAAATGACGAGATCGCGAGATCGATGCTCTTGCCGTCAGGCCCGATATATTCTTTGTGCGGCTCCCAATCTTCCGGCGTCTGATTCGGGAACAGAGCGTGCCGCGGCGGCGTGGCGGCCGCATCCAGCAGCGACATGATCTCGACGTCACCAATTCGAATTGTGTTCGCAGCCATCTCGCCTCGATTCGAATCTCCATGAGGGACGGCGAGACAATACCTTCCGCGCCATGGCGGGTCAACGGCAGTCCGCCGGTTTGCCGTGCTTCCGGCGCTCGGCCTATACTTCGCGCATCCCCTGTCCCGACAGAAAGGACTGCTCACATGCCTGGCCCGTATTGCTATATCCAGAAGCGCATCGTTCCACTGGAGGAAGCACGGGTAGGCGTTATGACGCACGCGTTCCTCTACGGGACCGCCGTCTTCGAAGGCGTCCGCGGCAACTGGAGCGAAGATCGCGGCGAGACGCTGATCTTCCGCCCGCGCGAGCACTTCGAGCGCCTGAAGATGTCGGCCCGGATCATGCGCATCGCCCTGCCGCAGACTGCGGATGAACTCACCGATATCTGCGCACAGGTCGTCGGTACCTCGGGGTTCCGCGAGGACGTCTACATCCGTCCCATCGCCTACAAGAGCGGCGAAGTGATCGGCCCGCGCCTCGATGGCGTCGCCGACGACTTCATGCTCTTCGCCATCCCCTTCGGCAACTACCTCGACCTCGATGCCGGCATTCGCTGCCAGACCTCAACGTGGCGTCGTGTGCAGGACACGGCCATTCCCGCGCGCGCGAAGGTCAACGGCCTCTACGTCAACTCCGCGCTCGCCAAGACGGAGGCAATCGAGAACGGCTACGACGAGGCGATCATGCTCAACGACGACGGCCACGTCTCCGAGGGTTCAGGCGAGAATCTCGTGATGATTCGCCACGGCAAGCTCATCACGCCGTCCCGCAGCGACAACGTGCTCGAAGGCATCACCCTCGAGTCGGTGTTCGCGCTTGCGAAGGAAGAACTCGGCCTCGAGATCATCGAGCGGACGATCGACCGCTCGGAGCTCTACATCGCCGACGAGTGCTTCCTCACCGGCACCGCCGCCCACATCTCCCCCGTCATCGAACTCGATCGCCGTCCCATCGGCACGGGCGGCACGGGGCCGGTGACGCGGCAGCTGCAGGCCCTCTTCTTCGACGTACTCCGCGGCCGCAACCCGAAGTACGCGAAGTGGGTGCGCGGCGTCAAGCCGATCGAGGCGCCCGCCGCGAAGGCTGCCGTCTGATGGAGTTTCGGCCACCGCGAGCGGTCGGATCGCTCGTCGGCGGTGGGTTTGCCGCATGGTGCTTTCTCGTCGCGCTCGCGCTCGTCGTCCGCGGAGTCACGCAGGACGTGGGCATCGGCATCATCTCGCTCTACGTCGTCGCGTCCATCTTCGTCTTCCTCGGGCTGCTCTTCGCCTACTGGACCTATAGCCTCGGGACGCTGCGCTACAACCTCGATCGCAACGCCCTCACGATCACCTGGGGCGACATCCGCCAGATGATTCCAATGTCCCAGATCGAGCGCCTCGTTCCGGGGCGCGAACTGCCTAATCCGCACGTCGCCGGCGTCAGCTGGCTCGGCCACCACATCGGCCGCGCGACGATTGATAGCAGCATCGGCGACACGCTGTTCTACTCGACGCATCGC
>JBBSDV010000164.1:0-6706 GCA_038240335.1 Dehalococcoidia bacterium | reverse complement strand
GTGTTCCGCCACGACATCCGCGCCGCCGGTGTGTCGTTCGAGACGGCGGCGGCGTCCGACGACCTGCCCACGGGCCGCTGCCTGATCGTCGTCACGCCGGATGCCCAGCGGACGATGCAGACCTACCTCGGCGCCGGCACCGCGCTCGGGCCCGATGACGTCGACGCGGCGTTAGTCGAAAGCGCGCGGATCACGTACCTCGAGGGCTATCTCTGGGATCCTCCGGGCGCGAAGGAGGCGTTCGTGAAAGCCGCTCGCCTCGCCCACGATGCCGGCCGCATGGTTGCGCTCACGCTGTCCGACTCGTTCTGCGTCGACCGCTATCGTTCCGAGTTCCGCGACCTCGTGGAGCATCACGTCGATTTGCTCCTCGCGAACGAAACGGAGATCACGTCGCTCTACGAAACGCGCTCGTTCGACGCGGCGCTCGACCACGTGCGCGGCAAGTGCGCGATCGCGGCCCTAACGCGGAGCGAGAAGGGCGCCGTCATCGTGACGAGCGATGCCACCCACGTTGTCGCCGCCGAACCCGCCGATGTCGTCGATACGACCGGCGCCGGCGATCTGTATGCCGCAGGTTTCATGTATGGCCTGACACGTGAGATGCCGCTCCCGGTGTGCGGCCGGATCGGCGCCATCGCGGCCGCTGAGGTGATTAGTCACTACGGGGCGCGGCCGGAGACGTCACTTGCGGAGCTGATTCGCGGCCGCCTCGGCTAGCGGGTCTTGCTGTGGCGCATGTCTGTGGGCCGCCGTCTCCGCCGCCCGCATCGACTCGTCGAGCAGCTCGATCACGTGCACGACGCGGGCATCGAGCGCGCGCGCCCGGACGCCGGCTTCAAGCTGCATCATGCAGCCCGGGTTCGCCGTAGCGATCGCGCCCGCCGCCGTCGTCTCGATATCATCCATCTTGTTGGCCAGCAACCGCGCCGACATATCCCGTTGGACGAAGCTGTAGATGCCCGCGCTGCCGCAGCACCGATCCGGCGCAGCCATCTCCCGCAGCTCGAGACCGGGGATCGCGAGCAGGATCGCTCGCGCCGGCGCAGTCACTTTCTGCGCATGCACGAGATGACACGAGTCCTGGTAGGTGACGGAAGCAGTGACCGCGCCGAGCGGCGGCATCGGCTGGGCCGCCACGAACTCCAGCACGTCCTTCGTGATCGACACGAAGCCGCGAGCCCGCTCGCGATACTCGGCGTCGTGCGCGAGCAGTTCGTCGTACTCCTTCATCGCCGAGCCGCAACCGGCGGAATTGACGATGATCGCCTCCGCTCCGCTCGCGAGGAACGCATCGATATTGCGCCGCGCCAGTTCGCGCGCGAAGACGCGGTCGCCGCCATGCACGCTGAGCGCGCCGCAGCACGTTTGCTCAGCCGGAAAGAGCACGCGGTAGCCGAGTCGGTTGAAGACGCGCACTGTCGCCTCGTGCGTGCGCGGGTAGATGTGCGGCATCACGCAGCCAGTAAGCATCGCCACCGTGCGCGTGAGGCCGGTGGGCTGCCGCGGCGGCGTGAAGGACGCCGCGGGTACCTCGGGCAGCGACAACTCCGCGGCATCGAGTCCCCGTCCAAGGCGCGATAACACGCCCGAGCGCCGGACGAGCCCGCGAACCGGCGATCGCTCATAGAGCTTGAGCGCCGTCATCGCCGCGCCGAGCCGGCGGCGATGCGGCAGCATCTGCCGCATCGCGACGATGCGGAGCCACCAGGCGAGCGGCCGATCGCCGCTCTCGACGACGGTGGCACGCGCCTCCTCCATGATCCGCCCGAACGGCACGCCGGACGGGCAGGCGGTCTCGCATGCGCGGCATTGCAGGCAGGCGTCGAGGTGCTTGAGCAGCGAAGGCGTCGGCGCCGCGCGGCCCGACGTCATCGCGTCGATGAGGGAAATGCGGCCGCGCGGCGAGTCCGTCTCCATGCCGAGCTCCAGGTACGTAGGGCAGGCCTGGAGGCAGAAGCCGCAGTGAACGCAGCGCGCGATGTCTTCGCGGAGGCCAGTCTGACCCGGCGCTCGCAAGCCTGGTTCGGGCATCATCATAGCCGTCCCGCAAAGCGGCCGGGCGCAAGGATGCGCCCGGGATCGAACTCCTGTTTGAGTCGCTGCATGATCGCGAAGTCGGCACGCGTCGGCCCGAAGACATCGATGTCGCGCTTAAACGCGAGCGGCGCCGCTTCAACGACGACGGTGCCGCCGAATCGCTGCGCGGTCTGCGTCGCCCGCTCGAGCAACGAGCCGCACTGCGTCTCACGCGCCGGCAAGAGATTGGCGCGAATCACGCCGACCGCTACCGTGGTCGAGAGACGCGCGCCCGCGCCGATGAATTGCCGGTCGAGTAGCGCCATCGCATGACCGGCTTCGGACGGTGGCACACTGGTTCGGAGCGCCAGCGACGCTGGTGCGAACGCGGCCCTCCATTGCTCCCATGCCATCCCGTCGACGTCGACAAATGTCGCCAAAGACTGCGCCGCGAGCACCTGCAACTCATGGAGTGTGCGATCGACCGTGCGTTCGCCCCCGGCGACCTGCAGCAGCAGCGCCCATGAGGAGCGGTCGATCACGAGATGCGCCGCCGTCGGCGAAAGCAGTTCTGCCGCGTCGAGTGCGAGACCCGCGTCTCGCGCCGCGAGCACGATGCGCGCGGCGCCGCCGGCCGACGTAGTCGTCAGCGCAACCGTGCGCGACACGCGAGGGAGCGGCGCAAGCTTGAAGGTGGCTTCGGCGATGACGCCGAGTGTGCCGACAGCGCCGATGTGTAGCTTGTGCATGTCGTACCCGGTCACGTTCTTGACGACGCGGCCGCCCGACTTGCTCGTTGTCCCATCGGCATGGACCACGCGCAGCCCGATCAGCCAATCGCGGGCAGTGCCGTATCGATGCCGTAGCGGGCCGAACGCGTTCATCGCCAGCACGCCGCCGATCGTCGCGTCCGCACGCGGCACGTCGATCGGCAGCTGTTGGCCATGATCGGCAAGCGTCGCTTGCACTCGAGCGAGCGGCATGCCGGCCTCGACGCTGATCGTCAGATCGGCAGGCTCGTACGCGACGATCTGATCCATCCGAGCGAGCGACAGCGCGATGTCGTACGAGTCGGGTACGTTGCCGTATTCCATCTGCGTTCCGGCGCCACGCGCGATCACGCCGCGTCCGGCACGGCTCGCCTCGCGCAGTACGGTCTGCGTTTCGGGGATTGACGACACGGCGACGGCAAGCGAAGGCGTGATCCCGTCGACGGCGTACCCGTCGAGCGTCCGCGTTTCGATCTGCTCGTCCGGCACCAACGGCCTGATCGCATCGACAACCTCGGCCGTGGCGGTCGCACCGGTCACGCTAGACATAGATCTCGTCGCCAATCGCCGCAGACGCGCGCTCGATGCGGATCTGCGTCACCTCGCCGCACCCCTTGTGTGTCGGAAACGCTTTGCAAGGGTTGTAGTTCTCGCCCGCGCCGAACGCCGATTTCAGCCGCGACATTGCCGCCAGATCGTCCGCATCGAAGATCCATCCGATAAAATCGCGCTTCTCGAGCCCGACGCCATGCTCCCCCGTGATGCTGCCGCCGGCGTCCACGCACGCGCGCATGATCTCGGCGCCCGCGGCGAGCACGCGCTCCTTCGTGCCCGCGATGCGCTCGTCGAAGAGCAGGTTCGGGTGCAGGTTCCCGTCGCCTGCATGGAAGACATTGGCGACCGCCAGGCCGTACGTCGCGGAGATCGCGTACGTCTGGCGCAGCACCTCGACGAGCTTCGTTCGCGGGACGACGCCGTCCAACACGTAGTAGTTCGGGTAGAGGCGGCCGAGCGCGCCGATCGACGTCTTGCGCGCGGCCCACAGACGGTCGCGGTCGGCCTGTTCGACGGCATGCCGCACTTCCCGCGCGTTGTGGCGAGTGCAGATCGCATCGGCCGCAGCGGCGTCTTCCGTCGTCGTCTCTTCGAGACCATCGAGCTCGATCAGCAGTACCGCTTCGGCGTCGAGCGGGAAGCCCGCGTGCAGCACCGGTTCGACGGCCGCGATGATGTTCCGATCCATCATCTCGAGTGCCGACGGCAGCATGCCTTCGCCCATGATCGACGTCACGGCGCTGCTCGCGTCGTCGATCGTGTCGAAGATCGCGAGCAGCGTCCGCGTTGACTCGGGCAGCCGCAGAAGCCGCACCGTGATCTTCGTAGCGATCGCGAGCGTGCCCTCGGAGCCAACGAACGCGCCGATGAGGTCGTAGCCCGGAACGTCGCGCGTCTTGCCGCCGATCGTGGCGATCTCGCCGTCAGCAAGCACAATTTCCGCGCCCAGCACGTGGTTCGTTGTCGCGCCGTACGCGAGGCAGTGCGGCCCGCCCGCATTCTCCGCCACGTTCCCGCCGATCGTGCAGGCCCGCTGGCTCGATGGATCGGGCGCGTAGTACAGGCCGTGCTTGGCAACGGCGCGGCTCAAATCCAGGTTGACGACGCCGGGCTCGACGACGGCGATCTGGTTCGCCACGTCGACCTCGAGTATGCGCTTCATTCTGGTCAGCGCGACGACGACACCGCCGACTGTCGCGATCGCGCCGCCGCTGAGCCCGGTACCCGCGCCGCGCGGGATCACCGGCACGTTGTGCCGGTGTGCGATCCGCACCGCCGCCGCGACCTCGTCGGTGCTCTCCGGGAAGACAACCGCCTGCGGCTTCCCGCGTTCGATCGTGCCATCGTACTCGTACGCGATGAGCTCTTCCGGTGTGGAGATCACGCGGTCACGGCTAAGCGCGCGCTCGAGTTCGCGGACGACGGCGCGCGTCACGACGCCGCGCGGCACCGGCTCGTGTTCGAGGGGTGCCGCGGCGAGGGCGTGATTGTCGATTGCGCCGTCCTGCGTGTCGATCATCGTTCTCGTTCCAGTGGCGGGTGCACACGCAGTATAAGCGGCCCGCGCGCTCGGACGTGCGCGTCGTACGAGCCGGTCCGACCTCCGGCGTCCTACAACAAGATGCCGCCGAAGGGCTGGTAGCGATCGAACTGCCCGAAGGGCGCGGACGTCATGAAGTAATTTGACGCCTGCACCCGCCAGCCGGCGGCGAGCAACGTCCGCATCAGCGTCTCATTCAGCGACATCACCCAGATTGCGCCGCTATCGAGCCCCCATCGATCGAGGCACTCCGCCGCCATTCGCAGTAGTGCCGGTTGGTCTTCGCGTTCGCTAGCGGCCATCGGGCCGATCCAGACACCTGTACCAGGCATCACGTACGCGTACCCGTAACCGGCGAACTCGCCGTTTCGGTTCAACCCGAACGACGCGTGCTCGGCAGCGCTCTCGCTCGCCAGATAGAACTCGTGATCCTGTCGGCGTTCAGCGCCGAAGACGCGGCGATCGAGATCGGCGACGCGATCCTGCCAGCCGGAGCAGTCGACGATCCTCTTCCGATTGCCTTCGACGTCCGGCAGCGCGAGCAATGGCGCAACGGGGCCCGTCATTCGATAGCCGATGCCGCTCGCGAACATGCCGTGCCGCATATACAACGACTGGGCGACCAGCGATGACGACGCGACGACCGAGAACACGCGAGCCTTCCGTGCCTGCGCGTACTTCTCGGCCCGGGCGAGCAACTGATCGCCCGCCCCGAACGAATGCACGTCGGGCAGCACGAAGAGCTGGGCAAGGAACCAAATGTCGCCGCGCTGGAATGCTTGCGCGTAGCCGACGACGATGCCGTCCATCTCCGCCAGCCAGCAGCCTTCTGGATCGGTCTTGAGAATGTGCGCCATCGTCGCGGGAAAGGCCGGCATCCACGGCTGCGGCTCGCGGCCTTGCGTTCGGTCGAGCCACTCGAGCGCCGCTCGGCGCACGAAGACCGCCGCCGAGAGATCGGCCTCGGTCATCGGACGCACGCTCAGCGTCGCTCGCTCAGGCATCAGGAGAGACGAGGATCTTGCGGAGGTCGTTGCGGCCGTCGGAGAGGCGCGCGAAGGCGTCGGGCGTGCCGTCGACCGGCACGACCTCCGAGATGACCGACGACACGTCGACCTCGCCACGCGCGATCATCATCGCGCTCTCGGCGAACTCAGCGCGCGAGTAGCCGAGGACGCCGATGTACGTCAGTTCGTTGATGATCGTGCGCAGAATGTCGAGCGGGTAAGGCTGCTCGCCGACACCGGCAATGACAATGCGCCCGCCGCGCGCCGTCGCATCGGCGCAACCGGCGATGCCGGCCGGCAATCCCGAAGCGTCGACCGAAATCTCGGCGCCGTCGCCACCCGACAGTTTCTGCGCCGTTTCCAACAGCTCCGCCGGCTGCACGACGTGACTCGCGCCGACGCGCATCGCCGCCCCGCGCCGCCCCTCGAGTGGCTCCGAGACCATGATCCGCTCGCCACCCATCTGCCGCGCCGCGAGCACCGTAAGCAGGCCGATCGGACCGGCCCCCGCGACGACGAGCAATTCGTCCGGGCGATAGTGCCCCTTGATCAGAGCGTGCCTCGCGACGGCGAACGGCTCGGCGAGCGCCGCGTGCTGCATGTTCGCGTCGTCCGGTAGTACGACGAGGCTGCGTTCGGGCACCGTGACGAATTCGGCGTAGGCGCCGGGCCGCGTGTACCCCATGCCGCCGCCGATCGCGCTGCCGCTGCGGCACAGCTGCTCGCGGCCGCTCGTGCAGTACGCGCAGGCGCCGCAGCCTGCGCCCGGATTACCCACCGCTTTCTGTCCGACGGAGACATCGCTCACGCCCTCG
>JBBSDV010000163.1:0-6725 GCA_038240335.1 Dehalococcoidia bacterium | reverse complement strand
GGCTGAAAGAGTTCGATGAGATTGCCCGCAGGATCTTGGACGAGGACCTGTCGACCACCGGGCCCCGTCACGACCTCGTTGCGGAAGCGCACGCCTTCTGCCTTCAGTCGAGCGACCTCGTCATCAAGTTCGTCGGTGATGAGGTGGATGCGGTTCCACCCACCCGGCTGTGGACGAGCACCGTCCGGCATAGCACGTCCCGCAGAGCTCGCTGGCCCGCTCAAAAGGAGACGGAGGTTGCCACGCACGACGTCGGCGAATGCCGGTGGCGAGTTCGTGTTTACGACGAAGCCGAAGTGGCGCGTGTAGAACTCGACGGCGCCAGCCACGTCGTCGACCATGTAGCGGACGCTCACCGTGTCATTGCGATCCATTGGGCGTTCCTTTCTTTGCTGAGCTCAACTCGCCGATCAAGTACGGAATACGCGATTCGATCTCCTCTGCCGTGCGCTTGAACGCTGGGTAGCTCGTTTCGTTGGCTGCCCCCTCGGAAGCCGGGTCGGGCATGCTCCAGTGAGCGGTGCCCGCCGGCCCGGGGAACTGCGGGCAGATCTCCCGAACCTTGTCGCAGAGCGTGACGACGCGGTCAAATCGCGTCTCCCGAAACCGATCGATGTGCTTGCTTTTGTGCGTCGAGATGTCGATCCCGCACTCGGCCATCACGCGTACCGCATTTGGATGCAGCGGCTTCGGATGGCTACCCGCGCTCCGAGCGCGAATCGTCCCGCGAGACTGGTGCTCAAGCAGCGCTTCGGCCATTTGAGAGCGGGCGCTATTTCCCGTGCAGAGGAAGAGCACGCTCGGCCGCCGCCTCCCTGGATGTCCATCCAGGGTCCGCGGATCCACCGCGTCGAGGCGCAGGCCCGGGTGGAGAGCCGGGCCGACCCCACACAGCGAGTCGATGCAACGACGCATGTCCATGCGGTAATAGGTGTCACGCCGGTCCGCCGAGCTGCGCCTGGCGGAGACGAGCCCTGCATCGCGGAGACTGGCGAGATGGTAGGACACGAGGTTTTGTGGCTTCCCGACGAGCTCCGTTAGTTCGCTAACCTTGCGGTCGCTTCGCGCCAACTCTTGAAGCAACCGCCAACGCTGCTCATCAGCCAGCAGTTGAAGGAACCGGAAGGGCGATGCGGTCGCGTCGTGAGTAGCCATTCGGCGCACGATACATCAAGCAGAATTGGTACGTCAAGTCCAATTGATGGATAATAAATGGCTCGTACTGCTAGCGGCCGGCAGTTCGCGCCCCCCTGCGCCGACAGAGCGCTATCGTTCGCTCACATGCTTGCTCGCGCTCTCGTTTGCCAGTCAACTCGTAGTCATCAGACGGCCCTATTGGCTCCTCCTTCTGCTCATCGGTCGCCCGTTCCTCGACGATCGCGTGCAGGCGAACGATCGATGGCCAGCAGTTGCCACCGTAAAACAAAGAGCGCCGCGAGATTCGCGGCGCTCCTTCTTCCACTTCAGTCGGCGCAGCGGCTAGCGCGTCACTTCGACGTCGTGCTGGTGGACATCGAGCATGCGGTTGAGCGCGTTCATGTACGCCTTCGCCGACGCCACGATGATGTCGGTATCGGCGCCGCGCCCGACGTAGCTCTGGTCGCCGGACTGCACGCGGATCGTCACCTCCCCCTGCGCGTCGATGCCCTCGGTCACGCTCTTCACATGAAACTCCGTCAGTTCGTTCGGCACGGCGACGATGCGGTTGATCGCGCGGTACACCGCGTCCACAGGTCCAGTGCCGAGCGCGGCGTCGGCGTGGATCGAGCCGTCGGGGGCAATCAGGCGCACGCTCGCCGTCGGCGCGGCGTGGTCACCGCACGACACCTGCACGAAGTCGAGGCGATAGATCTCGGACGTTGTCCGCAGCTTGTCGGCGACGATCGCCTCGAGGTCACGGTCGTCGATCTCAGCTTTTTTGTCCGCCAGATCCTTGAACGCCATGAAGGCGCGCGAGAGCTCCTCTTCGGTCAGCTCGTAGCCCAGCTCCTCGATGCGCGACTTGAAGCCGTGGCGGCCAGACACCTTGCCCAGCACGATGCTCGATGAGTCCGTCGGCCAACCGATGTCCTGCGGATCCATGATCTCGTATGTCGAGCGCATCTTGAGCATGCCGTCCTGGTGAATGCCCGACTGATGGCGGAACGAGTTCGCTCCGACGATCGCCTTGTTCGGCTGCAGGCTCATGCCCGTCAGGTTCGAGACCATGCGGCTCGTCTTGTACAGCTCCGGCGTGTTGATGCTCGTCTCGACGCCGTAGAAGTCGCGCCGCGTCTTCAGCGTCATCGCCACTTCCTCGAGCGCCGCATTGCCGGCGCGCTCGCCGATGCCGTTGATGCAGGTCTCGATTTGCCGCGCGCCCGCACGTACGCCCGCCAGCGAGTTCGCGACGGCGAGGCCGAGGTCGTTGTGGCAGTGCACGGAGATGCGCGCCTTGCCGATATTCGACACATTCTCGAGGATGTCGCGGATGAACTGCTCGAACTCCTCCGGCACCGTGTATCCCACCGTGTCGGGAATATTCACCGTCGTCGCGCCAGCGGAGATGCACTGCTCGAGCATCGTGTAAACGTACTCGCGCTCGCTGCGGGTGGCATCCATCGGGCTGAATTCCACGTCGCTGCAGTATCCCGCCGCCCGCGCCACCATCGTCCGCGCCATCTCTAGCACGGTGTCCTTGTCCTTCGCCAGCTGGTGCATGATGTGGATGTCGCTGCTCGACAGGAAGACGTGGATGCGCGGCTGCGCTCCCACCTTGACGGCTTCCCAGCAGGCGTCGACGGCCTCGGCATTCGCGTGCGCGAGGCCGGCGATCTGCGAGCCGCGGACGCTGCGCGCGATCGTTTGAACCGCCTCGAAATCGCCGGGCGATGTCTTCGGGAAGCCGGCCTCGATGATGTCGACGCCCAGACGCTCGAGCTGCCGCGCGATCTCGATCTTGTCCGCGGTGGTGAGGGCGACACCAGGCGACTGCTCGCCGTCGCGCAGCGTCGTATCGAAGATCAGTACCTTGTCCATGATGTTGTCTCTCCATGTCAGGCGGATCGCCGCGGCGATCCTTCTCGCTCATCCGGCACGACAGGCCCTCCGACCGCGTTACACGGTCGAGGGCCGGCGAAGTGTGAGGTTGCCGTATGGCGCAACACGGTGCATGGAGATAAATTCGAACATCACGTCGTTCTCAGCGCTTTCCTCGGAGCTGCATCGCATCGCGTGGCCCGGATCAAGCGACATCGGCGCACGTTCCATCCGGTTTCACCGCTTCGATGCTCCATGCGCCCTTGACGAGGCTCGCCACGTACACGCGTGTGCGAACGACCGCCGGCGTCGTATCGAGCGCCGTGTAGATGTACTCGACACAGACCCGCGCGCTCGTCGATTGCTTGTCGAGCGGCTTGATCGTGCCTGTGCCGCTGGGCGAGACATTGACGCCCTCCGGCAGCTTCGCGCCCGCCGCCTCCTGCCTGAAGTACTGCGCGACCGCAACCGCCGCCGCGCCTTCGTTCTTCACCGACGGATCGCCTCCGCCGCTGCCACCGCACGCCGCGGCAAGCAGCATCGTCACAAGCACGAGCACCGTCGCGATCACGGGGGCGCGGCCGCCCATCATCGTGTTCGCCATTGTTCGCTCGTCGATCGCGCGGCGTGCTTCATCCGGTTACCGGCTCTTCTTCAGCCACTGCATCATGCCGCGCAGCTCCGCGCCCACCTGCTCGATTGGGTGCTCGGCGTTCATTCGCCGCATCGCGTTGAAGCTCGGCCGCCCGGCCTGGTTTTCCAGGATCCATTCCTTGGCGAAGGTGCCGTCCTGGATCTGATCGAGCACCTTCCGCATATTTGCCTTCACGTGCTTGTCGATGACGACGGGCCCCCGCGAGTAGTCGCCGTACTCCGCAGTGTCGCTGATCGAGTAGCGCATGTAGCCCATGCCGCCCTCGTACATCAGGTCGACGATCAGCTTCAGTTCGTGCATGCACTCGAAGTAGGCCAGTTCCGGCTGATAGCCCGCCTCGACGAGCGTCTCGAACGCCGCCTTGACGAGCGCCGTCGTGCCTCCGCACAGCACCGACTGCTCGCCGAAGAGATCGGTCTCGGTCTCCTCCTTGAAGGTCGTCTCGAGGACGCCGCTGCGCGTGGCGCCGATGCCCTTCGCGTAGGCAAGCGCGATCTGTCGCGCCTGCTCGCTGGCGTTCTGGTGGACGGCGAAGAGCGCCGGCACGCCGCCGCCTTCAGCGTAGACGCGGCGGACGAGATGCCCTGGTCCCTTCGGCGCCACCATCGTCACGTCGACGTCGTCCGGCGCCTGCACCTGGTCGTAATGGACGTTGAATCCGTGCGCCCACATCACCATGTTGCCGGGCTTCAGGCCGTCGGCGATCTGCGTGTAGTAGACCTCTTTCGCGACCTGATCCGGCACGAGGATCATCACGATGTCCGATTGTTCGGCCACCTCGCGCACGTTGCCGACACGCAGCCCGGCGGCTTCGCATGCCGCCCACGACTTCGAGCCGGGATAGAGGCCGACGATCACGTCGCAGCCGCTGTCCTTGAGGTTCATCGCGTGCGCATGCCCCTGGCTCCCGAAGCCGACGACGCCGATCGTCTTGCCCTTCAACAGGCCGAGGTCGGCATCCTTGTCGTAATACATCTGTGGCATTCGTTATCTGTCCTTATCTGCGTTCGACGGCTTCAGCGAAATCTCGAACTGTGAACCAGTTTGTGTTCGCGGGTTCGTCGCTCGTACTCACTTCATAGTTGTGCGTTTTCCAAAGGCCCTTGTTCACGTCTTCCGCAAACGCCGCACCAAACCGACCTTGACTCCGTCCAACCATCTTGTACCAAAGAACACCCTTCTGGTGTTGTCGCAGGATCTCCGCACCTAGCATTTTGCTCTTCGTCGCCAATCTGGTTGGTCCCAACGACGACCCCTGACCGGGCGAGCAGTGCCACGAACTCGGCGACGCTGAACCAGTTTTTCAGCACCTCGCTGCCCTTGCGGACCTCGTACAGTCGGCTGCGCCAGGCTCCCGTCTCAATATCGCCCCTGAGCATGGGACCGTAGAGTCCACCCGAGCGCCCCATCGACAGGAAATCGAAGGATCCGGATTTATAGCGTTGTTCGATTAACGCGCCGGAAAGCATGCCATCGGCGTTAGCACCGCGGTTCTGGTTCGATGTGGACCGTAGACTCTCGAATCCCTCGAGAGCGAACCCTAGCACGTGCAAAAAGTAGTTGTCTGGAACAACGGCTGCGTACGCACCGTGGAGTGCGTCCCAAGTTACGACCGGATACTCGAACCCTCGATGGCCACTCCGCAAACCTTCTGGGATGAGCGCCGCGTGAAAAACGCGTTTGACTCCAACGCTCTTGCGGACGCATTCGATAAACGGCTCCTGCTTCCGCAATTGGGTGTTGAGTTCCGCGGCGTTCGCTGCGTCAAAGACTTTCGCTTCCAAGACGATTAGGACACGGTCAGGCTGACCATCGATGATGATCGCAACGTCCGGAGTTTCGTTCGACGCGGGTATCTCCAACATCCGCGCCTTTGAAGCGCCGACGAAGGAATGCAAGGGACTGTACTCCGTGAAGAACTGAATGTTAGTCGTCAGCGGACGAGGATCGATCGTGAAACTGGGACTGCCTGGTAACAATTTGGCGAACAGATTGAAGTGCGCGAAGTTGTCAGCGCACACAATCGCCGGGAACACGGTACCTGTATAGAACTTTTCCTTCCGGTTCAGCGGAAGGGCATCCGCCATCAAACTTTTGATCGACATCTAGATCAAGCTCCCGACCTTCGGCTTGCCTTCGCCGGCGGAGCGGTAGCGGTGGTAGACGCCATTCTGCGCCGCGGCCGGCATGCCCGCGGTGCCGCCGCGCACCGTGGCAACGCGGCCGGTGCGCACCAGCTCCTTGAGCCCGTACGGCAGCAACATGCCGACGAGGGCGTCGATCTTGTCCTCGGTGCCCGTCGCTTCGATGACGACCGAATCGGTGCCGACGTCGACGATCTTGGCCCGGAAGACGTCGACGATCTCGATGATCGCGCTGCGGGTTTCTTTCGTCGTCGCGATCTTGATCAGCGCCAGCTCACGGGCGACGACCTGGTCCTCGGTGACGTCGGTGATCTTCACGACCTCGATCACCTTGTACAGCTGTTTCGTCACCTGCTCGATGTCGTTGCCCTGACCGTCGACGGTGAAGGTCATCCGGGACAGGCCGGGGATCTCGCTGTGGCCGACCGTCAGGCTTTCGATGTTGAAGCTCCGCTGGCGCCACTTGCTGGCGATCTTGTTGAGGACGCCCGGCCGGTTCTCGACCAGCGCCACGATCGTGTGCAGTCGTCCACTCATCGCGCGTACTCCCGCTGCTCGATCTTCGGCTGGTCGATCGTGTCCGAAAGGCTGACACCGGGCGGCATCATCGGATAGACATTCTCGGCTTCTTCCACCTGGAAGTCGATCAGCACCGCGCCCGGGTGCCGCAGCGCGGCTTCGATCGACGACTCGACCATCGACTTGTCGCTGACGCGAATGCCGGTAATGCCCATCGCCTCCGCGAGCTTCACGAAGTCCGGCTGAAACATGCGCACCGACTGCTTGTTGCCGGCATAGAACTCGTCCTGCCACTGGCGAACCATGCCGAGATAGTTGTTGTTGATGATCGCAAACTTGATCGGCAGCTCGTACTCGGTGCAGAGCGACAGCTCCTGCATCGTCATCTG
>JBBSDV010000162.1:0-6815 GCA_038240335.1 Dehalococcoidia bacterium | reverse complement strand
GTGGCGCGCCGGTTCCGCCTCCCCGACGATCAAGATGGCGCGGCTGACGGTGAGCGGGCTGTAGGTTTGCTCTCGAAGGTTTCGGCGGAATGACGGTGAGCTGGTATCTGGAAGCTGGATTCCGCCAGCGGCCACACGCCCGTCGTTCACCCTGCCGCAAACCCCGTCTCCGGCCCCCGCGCCCTTCCCGGCGAACGGCACGGTCCCGCACCAGCCGACTGTGATCGCCGATATCATGTAGCCAAAGGTGGCACATGCTCAGCCGCGGCAAGCCTCGTCCGGTCTCCTTCGTCACCACCGCCACGTTTGGCGTTGCGCTCGCGGCGCTGCTGCTGATCGCGCTCTTCCCGATCTTTCCGCGGCAGTTCAACATCCATGTCGGCGACATCGCGGCGCGCACCGTTAAGTCGCCGCGCAGTGTCTCCTTCGAGAGCGCTTCGCTGACGAAGCAGCGGCGCGACGATGCAGCGAAGGCCGCGCCGCCTGTGCTCGTGCTTGACCGGGGCGTGCGGGACCCGAAGCTCGCAGACTTCGACAAAATCGCAGTGCAGATCGGCCAGATCCGGAATCAGAGCACAGACGCCGGGCGCAAGCGCGACGCGCTCACGGCGCTCCAACTGTCGCCGCGGAGCATCGATACCGCGCTGGCCCTGCCCGATGCTCGCTGGCAAGCGATCGTGGCGGAGGGCCGGCGCGTCTTGTCGCAGCAGCTGAGCGTTTCTCTCGACGACGCGAGCGTCACGGCCGCGCGCGACAGCGTCGATTCCCAGATCACGGTTGACTTCGTCGCCGACGAAGCGCTGCTGACGGCGGAGCTCGTCCGGCCGCTCATCGTTTCGACGCTCGTTGAAGACAAAACGAAGACGGAAGCGGCGCAGGCGGCCGCCCGCGCGGGGGTGCCGCCCGAGCGCGTGAATATCGAGAAGGGCGACGTAATTCTCGCCGCCGAGAGCCGGGTCGACGAGGTGGCGATCGAGAAACTGCGAGCGGCAAAGCTCGTCGCGAAGCGCGTCGAGTGGCGAAACGTCGCGGCGGTGGCGTTGCTTTCGATTGTCGCGGCGGCGGCGCTGGCGGGATATCTCTTCGTGCTGCAGCCGCGCGGCATTACCTCCGAGCGTCACATGATCGCGCTCGCGCTGATCACGGCGATGCCGCTGCTCGTGGCGAAGTTCTACCTGCCATTCGTCCTGCCGGAGGAGCACCGATACTTCCTCCCATATGTGCTGCCGGTAGCGGCGGCGCCGATCCTGATCGCGGCGTTGATGGAGACGGATGTCGGGGTCGTTGCCGCCGGGATCATCGGCGTGCTGATCGCCTTCATCACGGCGTTCCTTCCCGACGTCTCGCTCGTGACATCGATCACCGTGCTCGACACGTTCCGGCTGCTCGCCGTGTACGCTCTCGGGCCGATCGTCGGGATCTATCTCGTCCATCGCGCTGATCGTCTGAATCGATATCTCACTGCCGGACTGGGCGTGGCTGCGGCGTCGTACTTGCTGCTGCTTTCGACCTGGTTCATCGACAGCGACCGGCAGATCGCGGATCTTGGCTGGATGGCGCTGGCGAGCGGCATCAACGGCATCAGTTCGGGTGTGCTTGCGGCGGGGGCGTTCGTGACGGTGGGCGTGCTGTTCGGCGTGACGACGCGGGTGCAGCTCATGGAACTCTCGCAGCTCAACGCACCGCTGCTGCGGCGATTGCAGGACGAGGCACCCGGAACGTTCCACCACAGCATCATCGTTGGGAACCTGGCGGAGCGCGCGGCGGATCTGGTCGGCGCCGATCCCCTGCTAACGCGGGTCGGCTGCTACTACCACGACATCGGCAAGGTGCTGCAGCCCGGGATGTACATCGAGAACCAGCTTGGCGGTGAAGCGCCGCACGAGGAGATGTCGCCGGAAGAGAGCTCGATCATCATCCGGCAGCACGTGAGCGGCGGCGCGGAGCTGGCACGGCGGGAGCGGCTGCCGGCGCGCGTGCAGGCGTTCATACCGGAGCACCACGGCACGCGTCTCGTCGCCTACTTCTACCGAAAGGCGGCGGAGACGGATCCGAACATCGATCCGGCGCTCTTCCAGTACCCGGGACCGCGGCCGCAATCGAAGGAGACCGCGATCGTCATGCTGGCCGACTCGACAGAGGCGGTCGTGCGCAGCAGCGCGGAGCGGTCGCAGGCACGCATCGATGAGCTCGTCGAGGAAGTGATCGCGGAGCGGGTTGCGGAGGGCCAGCTCGACGACAGCGACCTGACGCTCCGGGACCTGCGGACGATTGCCGCCTCGTTCAAGTCGACGATGCGCGCGGTGTACCATCCCCGCGTCCAGTATCCGGCACCGACGCCGATGGAGGCGCGTCGGCGGATGCTGCGACTGCCCCTTCGCGCGCTGACGCCGCCGGCCGCGGATGCCGAGGCTGGTGAGGCGCCGGGTACGCGGCGTCGGCGCAAATATCAGCGGTAGGTAGAGGGAGCTGAGCATGTTCGCCGACGGTCACTCGCGGAAGGATGGACGATTCGGCGGCGCCCGTCTCTTGCTCGGAGCTGGCTGTCTGGCTCTTGCCGCGATCGGCGTCGTTGACGGGTGTCTCTATCTCACCTCCAATGGAGTCACGAGGAATCGGAGCGCCGTGAACGCCGGCGCGGCCGCAAGCTTTCCAGCCCAAACCGTGACCTATGTGCCTGATGGTCACTTCTATCTCGTCCGTTTCGACGACGATCAGTTCGTCGCCCTGTTCGAGCGCAGTCCATGGCTGCAATTCGTACACGGCGCAGCGCCCGATGAATGCCGCATTCGCTGGTACACGGAATCACAGCGGACGACACGCACCGAGGGAAATACAACGACCGACGAGACGGACGTCGAGGATCATGCAGGCTCGGGTGACAGAGACCCAATCGGTACGGGTGGCATGTTCATCGAGAACTGCAGCGGATGGAAATTTGACGCCCACGGCGAACGAGTATTTGGCGCCAGCGCATCGCTTAGCCGGTATGCCGTCACCGTCTCGGACGGGAACGTGATCGTCGACACGGCGACGCTCGACAATTCTTGGTGGCGGCAGGCCCCGTCGTTCTAAGACGCAGGTCGACGCGGTGAGCGCGACGAGGCCCGCCGCCAATCCCTCCACAGTGCGGTTTGACGACGGAAACTTGCCGCGAGTTGCTTGTGTGGCTGATGTACTCGTTTGTACAGTTTCGTGTTTTCGCGACCTCGCTCGTTATGTAATCGTTTGGCACTTTTGTTGCGGCCCCCCCCCCCGGAACCGCCGGGGATTGGGCTTCGTCATCATGCATTGAGCCCATTGTGCCGGGTGTCAGGCGGATGTGAGAGTCCGTGCGTCACCGGCGACGTTACACCGCGAGGGGGATGGTCTGGGGAGGGGCGATTGTGGCATGTCCGTCGAGCAGCCTTCCCGTCGATGCCTTGTTTTTCGGATGTTTTGGTGTCTACATGTGAGCGACTCGTCTCCTGCTGGTGAGCGCCAGCATGTCCGAGACAAGCATCGATCGGAGGCGCTCAGGTTCGGGCTGGCTGCGGCGCTGAACGCCGATTCAGCCTAGAATGCGCCAATACGGGGCGGAAGTGGAGGTCTCGATGTCATCGACGTACTGGAACGCGGAGGTTTATGACCGGATCGGCACGCCGATGCGGCGGTGGGCGCAGCAGGTGATCGAAGACCTGGAACTGAAGGGTGACGAGACCGTACTCGACGCGGGTTGTGGATCTGGATCCGTCACATTCGACCTCGTGCAGAAGTTGCCGCGCGGAAAGATTTACGCGCTCGATGCATCGGCGGAGATGGTGGCATCGCTGGCGAAGACTGTCGCCGAGCGAGGCGTCCAGAACATCGTCCCGATGCAGGCGAGCCTCACCGACTTCGATCTCCCGGAGCAGGTCGACTGCGTCTTCTCGAACGCCGTATTCCACTGGATCCCGGACGACGATGCCCTGTTCGGGAGTCTCTACCGAGCGACGAGGCCGGGCGGCCGGATGCGGGCGCAGTGCGGGGGGTTCGGCAACAACGCGCACGTGCTCGAGGCGGTCGCGGCGGTGCGCGAGCTGCCGCGCTTCGAGCCGCACCTGCGGGGGTTCAGCGACAGCAAGAAGTACCGGACACCGGAGGTCGCTGCGGCATCGCTCGAACGCGCGGGATGGCGCGATGTGCGCACGCGTCTGTTCGCGCAGCCGATCCCGTTTGACACGCACGACGAGGGCGCGCTGTACGTCCAGACGATCTTGCTGCGCGATCACATCGCACGGCTGCCGGCGGCGGACCGAGACGCATACGGGCACGCCGTCGTCGAGGAGACGGTGCGGCGCTACGGCGAGCCGTACACGGCCGACTACGTGCGGCTCGATCTGTGGGCGGCAAAGTGAATGACAAGATCGCTCTCGCTATCTTGTTTGCCGCGATTCGCGGGGATGACTTATAGTTAAGCTCCGCAACCAAGGCGCGACCGACGCCTGCCAGTCGAAAGTGAGCTGCTCATAGCGCGAGACCTTCGCATCAACGACCGTATCCGCGTCCGGGAAGTCCTGATCATCGACGATGAGGGACAGAAGCTGGGCGTCATCCCGATCCAACAAGCCAACGACATGGCGCGCGATGCCGGCCTCGACCTCGTCGAGGTGGCGCCGAACGCTAACCCGCCCGTCTGCCGCATCCTGGACTATGGCAAGTTCAAGTACGAACAGGCGAAGAAGGAGCGCGAGGCGCACAAACACCAGAAGCAGGTGACGCTGCGAGAGGTGCGTTTCAAGCCGAAGATCGGCGAGCACGACATCGACTTCAAGACGCGCGTCGTCCAGAAGCTGCTCGACGGTGGCGACAAGGTGAAGGTTTCGGTAATGTTCCGCGGGCGTGAGATCACGCACCCGGAGATCGGGCGCGAGCTCCTGAACCGCATCTCGGGGAAGCTCAAGGACACCGCGCTGGTCGAGCGGCAGCCCTCGATGGAGGGCCGCTTCATGAACATGTACCTGGCGCCCGTGCCGCCGAAGAGCGTGCCGAAGCCGAAGACGCCGCGCGTGCCGAAGCCGGGTACGGTGGCGACATCGGGTGAGGCGAACGCCGAGACGGCGATGGCGACGGCGCTGAAGGCGGCGGGCGCGACCGAAGAGCCGGCGACCCTGCCGGTCGAAGCGAGCGGATCGGCCGACGACGCTGCCGTGACGGCGGAAGCAGCGGTGACGCCGACGGTCGATACGGTCGTCGAAGCGTAACAGCGAGATTGCGAGCAGCACGCGCGGACGACGCGCGGGAGAGTAGCGGACATGCCGAAAATCAAGACGCATCGCGGGGCAGCGCGCCGGTTCAGGATCACCGGGAGCGGCAAGTACACGCGGCGCAAGGGCAACATCAGCCACAATAAGACGCGGATGTCGAAGCGCGCGCTGGGTGCGATCGACGAGATGATCGTGATCAGCAAGCCGGGGCAGCGGTTGCTGAAGCGCATCATGCCGTACGCCAAGCCATAGGTTTCGTGATGAGCCACACCGGCTCGGATCGTGCTCGGTAGGAGGAACACATGCCACGAGTGAAGCGCGGGGTTACCGCCCGCGCGCGCCACAAGAAGATCATCGACCTGGCCAAGGGGCATAAGGGTCAGCGCCACCGCGTCTTCCGCCGCGCGAACGAGTCGGTGCTGCACTCGCTCGACTACGCGTACGGGCACCGCCGCGAGCGCAAGGGCGACTTCCGGAAGCTGTGGATCGCCCGGATCAACGCGGCGGCGCGGCTCAACGGCACGACGTACAGCCGGCTGATCGACGGACTGACGAAGGCCGGTATCACGATCGACCGCAAGATGCTCGCGGATCTCGCCGTGCGGGAGCCGGCGGCCTTCACGAAGGTCGCGGAGCAGGCGATGGCGGCGGTTGGTTCGTCGACGCCCGCCGGCACCTCGGTTCCGGCGCGAGCGAAGCCTGCCGCAACGACTGCACCACCTGCGCCTCGCACCGCAGCGACGACCGCCACGGATGCGCCGCCGGTGCGCCCGGAAGCCGCGGTGAAACGCGCCGCCGACGCAGAAATGTCTCCGGCGCCGGCACCCGAGCAGGGCGCCCCAGCGACGACTGCGGCGCAGCCCGACGACTCACCGCCGCCGGCTCATGAGGCTGGCCCGGCGAAGGAGCGGTCTCACAAGATCGAAGACATCGAGGGTATTGGAAAGGGGCAGGGTGCGAAGCTCGTCGCCGCCGGCGTCGCAACGACCGCCGACCTGCTGGAGCGCGGCGCGACGCGTTCCGGTCGAAGTGAGATCGCATCGGCGACCGGCATTTCGGAAGCGCACATCCTCGACTGGGTGAACCGCGCCGACCTCATGCGCATCAAGGGCATCGGACCCGAGTTCTCCGACCTGCTGGAGATCACCGGCGTGGACTCTCCCGCCGAGCTCGGGCATCGCAACGCTGCGAACCTCGCGCTTGCCATCGCCGAAGCGAATGAGAAGAAGAAGATCGTGCGCCACGTACCCTCAGAGGCGGTGCTCGCGGGCTGGATTGCCGAAGCGAAGGAACTACCGAAGATCGTCCAACATTAGCCCGGTAGGGTAACGATCCACAGATTGACACCGAGGACATGGACGAGGGGCGCCGAGATGGGTGCCCCTTCTTATTGTTCCGACCGAGCAATGATTCGACGCACTTGCCGATGGGCCGCGCCTTTTCGGCCACATCAACCGGTTCGTGCGCGCCCGCGAGTGCTACGAAAGCAGCGCGACCCATTTGTCGAGCGACGTCGCGAACCGAGGCAAATTTTCCAGGATCTGCAGCGCTTCACGCGTGGCAAGTTCCGCGTCCGACACATCCTGGAGC
>JBBSDV010000161.1:0-7040 GCA_038240335.1 Dehalococcoidia bacterium | reverse complement strand
GACATGACGATCGCTCCCCGCCGCAGAGCCTTCGCGCCTCCGCCGCCACCCACGGCGCGGGCATCTATCTCGGATCACACTCGATGACGCAGTACAACGGCGGCGATCGCGGCCCGCTCGGCCCGCCACCGATCGCCTTTCGCTTTCCGAATCGCGGCGGCGCATTTGAGAGCGCGTCCCGCTGGTGGAAATGGGCGATCCTGCCCGTCGCGCTCCTCATCCTCTTCGTGCTAGCCGACATCGGCAAGTCGATCTATGCCGATCTCCTCTGGTTCGACAGCGTCGGCTACCAGTCCGTCTACACGACACGGATTAAGACGCGCATCTGGCTCTTCTTTGCCGGAGCAGGCGTCTTCCTCGCGATCTTCCTGACCAACGTCCTCCTCGCTCGCCGTCTCGCGCCGGCGACCGACGATCCGGACTTCGAGGTGAGCTCCGAGTTCGAGGAGATCGCGCAGCAACTGCAGTCGAAGACGGTACAACGCATCGTCACCGGCGTGCTCGTCGCCGTGGCCGCGTTGCTGGCGCTCATCTTCGCATCGAGTGCCGCCTCGAATTGGGACAGTGTGCTGCTCTTCCAGCACAGCCAATCGTTCGGCGTCGATGATCCGCAGTTCCACCGTGACATCGGCTTCTATGTTTTCAAGCTGCCGATCTACGAATTCGCCGCGAATTGGCTGCTCGCCGCCTTCATCGTCACGATCGTGGGCTGCGTCGCCGTATACGGGATCCGCACGCTGCTCTACGGCTTTCGCATCGACACACCGCGTCCCATAGCCCGGCAGGTATTTCACATCGACGTGCCGCGGCCGATCAAGCTGCATCTCGCGATCCTGCTTGCCGCCGTGCTGCTGCTCTTCGCCGGCCGCTACTATCTCGGCACGTTCGAGCTCGTGTATTCGACGCGTGGCGTCGAACTCGGCGCGTTCTACACCGACGTCCACGCGAGCCTGCCCGTGCTCTACATCGAGATGGCGGTGGCTGCCGCCATCGCCCTGCTCTTGCTTCTAAGCGCGTTCCGTCGTGGGCTGGCGCTGCCGGTCGGCGGCGTCGCGGTCTGGATTCTCGTCGCGATCATCGGCGGCCAGGTGTACCCCTTGTTCATCCAGAACTTTTTCGTGCAGCCGAACGAGGTGACGCGCGAGGAGCAGTACTTGGCCCGCAACATTGCGATGACCCGCTACGGCTATGGTCTCGGCGCGATCGACGAACGCCAGTTCCCCGCGAGCCTGCAGGCGACTGCCCAGGAAGTCGCCGCCAACGAGGACACGATCGCGAACGTGCGCCTTTGGGATCCCGAGCCGCTGCGCTCGGCGCTCCAGCAGCTGCAGACGATCCGGCCGCTGTTCCAGTTCCTCGATGTCGACGTCGATCGCTACACCATCGACGGCAAGTACCGGCAGGTGATGCTGAGCGCGCGAGAGCTCAACCCCGACCGCTTGCCGCCGGATGCTCAGACATGGGTCAACCGCCGCCTTCAGTTCACGCATGGCTACGGCTATACCGTGGCAGCTGTCAACGAGGCGCAGCCGGACGGCGCACCGAAACTCCTCGTGAGCGACATACCGCTGCAGGGCCCGCTGCAGACGGATCGCCCCGAGGTCTATTTCGGCGAGCAGGCCGATCACTACATCATCGTCGATGGCAACGAGCCAGAGTTCACGCCGACCGGCGGCGATCAAAACGTCGCGACGAAGTTTGAGGGCAACGGCGGCATCAAGCTCGGCAGCTTCCTGCGTAAGGTCGTCTATGCGTGGGAGCTCGGTGACAGGAACATCCTCATCTCCGGTGCGATTAACAGCAATAGCCGCCTGATCTATCGCCGTAACATCCAGGAGCGCATCAAGCAGGTAGCGCCATTCCTGCGCCTCGACGTCGATCCGTACATCGTTGTCGACCAGGGCAACATGTACTGGCTGCAGGATGCCTATACGACGACCGACGCGATCCCGTACTCACACCGCTCGAACGGCCTCAACTACATCCGCAACAGCGTGAAGGTGGTTGTCAACGCCTACTCGGGCGAAACGAACTTTTACGCCGTGCAGCCGGACGAGCCGATGCTGAAGGCGTACTCGGCAATCTTCCCGGGTCTCTTCAAGCCCATCGACCAGATGCCGCAGACGGTGCGGGATCACATTCGCTATCCCGAAGATTTGTTTCGAATGCAATCCGAGACGTACCTCCGGTACCACATTGGCGATGCTCGGGCGTTCTACCAGCGTGAGGACCAGTGGGAGATCCCGACCGAGATCTTCGGCAGCCGCGAGCAACAGGTGCGGCCGTACTACGTCATCGCCCGTCTGCCCGGCGAGACGAAAGAAGAGTTCATGCTGATCATGCCGTTTGTGCCCCGCAACCGCACGAACGCGATCGCGTGGATCGCCGCGCGCTCCGATGGCGCCCAGTACGGTAATCTCGTCTCCTTCCGCTTCCCGTCGACCGAAAGCGTGCCGGGGCCAACTCAGGTCGAGCGACGCATCGACTCCGACGGCCGCGTCTCGCAGCAGCTCACGCTGTGGAATCAATCCGGTTCGCAGGTCATCCGTGGCAACCTCCTGATGATCCCGATCGGCAACGCGAACATGTTCTTCGAGCCGCTGTACCTGTCGGCGGCCGGCGGCGGCAACGCGATCCCACAACTCAAGCGCGTCGTCGTGGTCAACGGCGATACCGTCGCGATGGAGCCGACGCTCGCACGCGCGATCGACGTCGTATTCGGCCGCGTCGCGCCGTCAGGGCTCGACAGCACCGGTGCCAGCGTCGCCTCGCCGACGCCCGCCGGCGGCGCCAACCCGACCGCTCTCGCCACACCGCAGTTCCAGGCCACGTCGCCGGCGACGCCCGTCGCTCCCGCCGCGACGCAAGTTCCCGCGGGTACGCCCGTCGCGATCAGCGGCGATGTGTCGTCGCTGATCGCCCAGGCGCAACAATCGTACGCGCGCGCCCAGGCACTCCTCCGCGCCGGAGACTTCGCCGGCTACGGCGCCGAGAACGACCGCTTGCGGCAGATCCTCGATCAACTGCAATCCGCCGTTCCCGTACCAGCGCAGACGCCGTAGACGGCGACCACCACTGCTCACAGCGATGCAACCGCACCGTGGTGATATCGACCCGCGTCATGCCCCGAACCTGTCATTCTGAGCGCCAGCGAAGAGTCTTGTTCGGCCAGATGATGCGCTCTCGTCTCGAAACCGAACGGAGCGCCAGCCGCACCGCAGTACCCCGACAGATAGCAATAGGCCACCGACGAATCGGTGGCCTATTGCCGTTGGAGGAGGAGGAGGCTGCCTGTTGAGCTTCCCTGCGCGGGAGATGAAAAACCGGCGGAAGGTGTACCTTCGCCGGTTACCTTCTCCCTCTTATGCCTACGGGGTTAGCTGACGGGTTCGGCGCAAGGAAGTTTGCCTACGCACATCTCTGTGCGATTCACCCCGGGAATGTTGGTTCCCCCGTCTCGCATAAACTGCGAGTTAAGCTCTATTCAGTTGTGTATCCATCCTAATCGCGTGCCCCTGAGAAGTCAACCATCGCGTCAGCTTCACGACCCGCAATCGGGTAATTTGCCTGTTACTTTTTTCGCGCCTCAAATCGCACGACGAGTTCGCCAGCAGCTTCGACCAAGAGCTCCACGTACACATGTCCGCTCCGCTCGATGACTGGCAACGCGCTTCCGGCGAATCGCGCTTCGACCACAGCGAGGCCGGCCGTCGAGGCGAAGACCCGGCGTTCCCGCCGGCCCGCGGCCCCGATTCCCATCCGAAGCGTCAGCGTTGCATCGTCGTACTCACTGTGTGTGACATCGAGCGCCCCAACGCCGATATGCGCCGTGGTGCCGACTATGCGCGGAGTCTCGTCGTCCGGCCGCAGCGCGACGACCCGGCAGCTTCGCTCCGGCACCAGCGCGAACTCGAGCCGTCCCTCGACGACGCCCCGATAGCGTTCCTCCCAGAGCTCGAACGCGTGCCAACGGCCCGGCGGCAGCGGTATCGTCAGGTCACGCGCCTCCTCGCCGAAATTGAACATCCCAACGAGCCGCAAGGGGTCATACCCGCGCTCGAACTCGAGCTCGAAGCGTTCCGGCATGTCGCGCTCGAGCAGATCTGCGGGCACGGCCGAGCGCGGCAGCACCGGCAGCAGCATCGAGATTAGCTCGATCCGTTCCCGCGGCAGCTTGTCGAGATCATCGCTCGAGAGCATCATCCCGCCGGACAAGCCGATCACGCTTGCGAGCGTCCGCGTCTCGTCGAGCGATAGCTTCGTGCGGTCGGTGCGCACGAGCAGGCAGTCCGGATCGTTCGCCCAGAGCCGCCCGTGCATCCATGACCGCGCGAGCGTGCTGCGAATCGCCGTCTCGGCGCTCAGCTGATCGTCGGGCCGTCGCGCTCGCGGCTTCGGCGACATGCGCTCTTCGCTCGTCAGAAAGCGCCAGTAGGGCGCCACGTCCGGCCCGATGCGGTTGCCGTCGAAGTACCCGACTGAGGGCGCCATCAACGACCCGCATCCAAGGATGAATCGCTCGCTGCCGACGCCCGCGCGGATCGCATCGAGACCGGCGCGGTACGCGCGCACTCGCGTCGTCTCCTGGTCGTCGCGTCTGCCCGCGATGGCCGCGCCGAACAGAAAGTCGATCTTCACATAGTCATAGCCCCAGCCCTCGCAGATCGACCGAAACAACGATGTCAGCCACTCCCGCGCCTCCGGGTGCGTCGTATCGAGGCCATAGCTGTCGCGCTGCCAATTCTGGATCGCCACCGCCGGCTCGCCGTCTGCGCGCCGGATCACCCAGTCCGGATGCCCTGCATACGTCTGTGACGACTCGGCGAGCAAGAACGGCGCGAGCCACAGCCCGGGCGTGTACCCCGCCCGTTTGATCTCGCCGGCAAGCCACTCCATCCCGCGCGGGAACTTCTCGTTAACCGACAGCCAGTCGCCGATGTCGGCCTGGTACCCGTCGTCGATCTGCACCGTATCGATCGGCAACTCGCGCCGGTGTTGCTCGAGAAATTGCAGGTTGCGGACGACATCGTCCTCGGTGACCGTCGTGTAGAAGTAGTACCAGGAGCACCAGCCCGCCGGCGTGCGTGCCGCCACCCGTGCTCCCATCTCGCGCCCGAGCGCGTCGCCGTACCGCTCGAGCTGCTCGTTCGGGTGCCCCACCAGATCGATCAGGAAGCGCTCGGACCACATCGTATCTCCGGGCTCGACCGCCAAGCCGTCTGCCTGGCAGCGTGCGTCGAACGAGCGCGATGGAGCGTCGACGATCACCTGCGACACGAAGTCACGCGCGCTGATCACACCCGCTAGCAGCGAGCGCGACGACACCGGATCAAACAGCACGCCCACGTCATCCGATGCGAATCGCCCGGTGCCTTCCTCAGGCACCTCTGGCGCGAGTTCCGGCGGTCGGTTCTGTACGTCGCGATCGCGGCCTCCAAGCGACATGGTCGGCGACCAGGACTGCCAGCCGTTGCGGTAGATACGCCAATCGTCGGGCTTCGCCGCGAGTTTCAGCTTGCCACGACCTTCGGTGGGCGTCGTGAACGCGTGCAGCGATGCGATGGCGAACGGCTGGCGCCCATCGTTCGTCACGCCAACCCGCGTCACGCAATACGGATGGGCGTCGTAGAGGATGATCTCGCGCCGCAACGTGACACCGCGGCTCAGTATCGATGTGTACAGCGTCAGGCGCCGTCCCCTTCCGAGCTTGTCTTCATACGGCCCTGCGTCGTAATCGGAGCGCCCGAATGTCAGCGGCGGGCGATCGACCGGCCGAACGAACGCGAGCGCGCGCTGGGCCGGCCGAAATGCCCCGGCGAGCGCGATCGGCGAGATGCTAGCGTCGTCCTGGCGCGTCTCGAGCCGAAGCCACGCGTTCTGCAGCCATGGCCCGTTGCGTCCCAGCCCAGACGACACCGCCTCCGGCACGCTAGTTGCCCCCCGGCCGCGTCGCGCGCACGTGGCGTTTCGTGCGAACGCTCTTGGCATCGCGCGGCACGATGCTAATTGTGCCGTCCACCTCGAGAATCGCCGTCTTCACATCCGCCGCGCCGCTGAACCCATGCTCGCGGATCGCCTGCAGCACGAGGTCGGTTGACAGGCCGGCCGCGCGCACGTGCTTCTCGACAAGCTCGCCGTCGTGGAGCAGCAACACCGGCTGCCCCTCGATCGTTCGCCGGAAGAACGGCACGCGATCGGCGAACATCGACGTGGCGCGATTCGCGACGAGCAACGTCCCCGCAGCGGCAAGGCCGCCGAAGATTGTCGTGTCCGTTCCCACCATCGCGTTCTGCACGGCATTGGCAATGAGCAAGATGAGCACCAGGTCGAACGGCGTCATCTGGCCAAGCTGCCGCGCGCCGGTGACGCGCATGCCGAAAATGATCGCCACGAAGACGATCGCGCTGCGATAGATAATCTGCAGGAACGGTGCGTGAATGCCGAAGACGTCTGCCACGCTCATCGCGCGCTTACCGCCAGCCGCCGAACCGGATCATCGCGCCCGATGCTGCTTGTTTCGCCATCGCCGCAATCGCTCCCGGGTCCGTCGAGCGACGGTAGTCCCGCCCGGCGCCGACATGCCGGAATCCGATGCTGCGATACAACGCGATCGCGTTCGTATTGTCGTCGTCGGTCTTCAGGTCGACGCGCTCGGCGCCTTCTGCAAACAGCTGCTTCGCCACCCGCAGCGTCAGTGCCGCGCCGATCCCCCTGCCGCGATGCCCGGTATCCACGGCGAGCGTGTGCAGGTACCCCTCGCCCGGATCCGCTTGCCGATACAGCGCCATGCCCGCGACGTCGCCCTTGATCGTCGCAAGCAGCACGCGCTCGCCCTGCTCAATGTTCGTGCGCATCACCGGCGTCGGGATCGGCAGATCCGGGAATGCGTCGCGGTCCATGCGGATCAGCTCCGCCAGGTCGTCGATTCCGCCTTCGCGAAACTGGACGCCTTTAGGAGTGCCAAACTTCGGCAGCACCCTCTCCCGCGAGAGCGAGAACGATAGCCACGGCCGCTCCGGCGTGAACCAAAGGCGCTTGAG
>JBBSDV010000160.1:0-7151 GCA_038240335.1 Dehalococcoidia bacterium | reverse complement strand
TGGCGACCCCGAAGGGATTCGAACCCTCGATCTCCACCGTGACAGGGTGGCATGTTAGACCGCTACACCACGGGGCCGCGCTTTGCATACACACCCGAGGTAGGTCACCGCGGGGGACCGCTAGGCGGTTCATTCTAGTAACGGCCTCGCAGGGTGTCAATCGGAAGCGGCACTGAATGCGGCTGACAGCCTGAGCGGCCGAGTCGAGAATGCTCGCCACGAGCCTTGGCTCGCCGCCATAGCGACGGCGTACGCGTTAGGACGGGCCTGCCGTTGGCGCGGAATCGCGTTGTGCGTCCGATCGTACATCCTCTCGCAGCGGGTTACGGCGATGCCAGCCATTGGTCGTAGTTGTACTGGGCGAGACTTCCGTACAGTTCTGGTTTCCGATTCCGGACTGATCGCCACGCGCTCGAATATCCAATCCCGGTGAAGAGCTGGATCATCGGGCGCGCCTCGATCATCTTTCGCTGCGCTTCGAGCAAGGTCTGCTGCCGGGCCGTTCGATCGCGCTCGCCCCACGATCGCTCTATGAGCGCATCGATCGCTGCGTCCGCGAAACCGAAGGGGTTCTTAGTGTCCTCGGGACCGCGAGAATGATAGAAGCGGGTGGGCGCGTCGGGCGACTCGTACGGAAGATGGCTGATCAATGTCGCGTCGAATGTACCCCGGCGGAAATTCGAAAACCACGTGAGCAAGTCGAGGACCTCTAGCTCGACAACGATGCCCGCCTGTTGCAACTGCTGTTTCACTACGGATGCGACGTCCACTAACTGGGGAACGTCGGCAACCTGCAGTTTGAAGCTTGTATCCATCGCGGCCGCCGCGGCGAGCAGCTTCTGGACATCGGCGCGACGCTCCGCGACGGACATCGTGCCGCGCTGGGCGGCGACGATCTCTTCGTTCGGCAGCGACCAGAAGCCCGCGGCGAGATGCGGATTCACGGGTCCTGGGACATCGCCTTCGCCGAACGCGACATCTCGAATCAGGGCATCCCGATCGATCGCTTCATCGAGCGCCATGCGGAATCGAAGGTCGTTAAACGGCGCCTTGTCGACGCGGAGGCCGAGCGAGATCGTCGACAAGCTCGGTTCGCTGTTGACATCGACCTGATCCGAGAAGGCGTGGATGGCTTGCGCCTCGTTCTTATCGCGGTTGGGCATGACATCGATATCGCGCAGTTTGAAGGCTTCGACCTTCGCGCCGTTGTCGGCAAAGATTCGCCACTCCATGGCATCGAGGTATGGGATCGGCGCACGAAAGTAGCCGTCGTTTCGCGCGAGCCGGACATCGCTCGGATCGCTCGCCGATGCGATGGCGAACGGACCGCTGCCGATGCCCATCGCGTCGAGATTCGTGCTAGCGTCGATCAGTTCGACGGGCAGGATCGCGCCGCTTGCTATGCCGCCGATTTCACCCAGCGAATAGACGTTCGGCCGCTTCGTAGTCACGCGGAGCGTAGTTGCGTCGGCCGCCTCCGCCCTGTCGAGGATGCTCGTGAACCAGGCTCGATCGGCGACGAACGGGTTGTCGCGGAAGCGGAGGATCGAGCGCGCGGCATCGGCCGCGCTGACAGCGCGCGCGTTCACGGGGGCGATGTCTTGAAAGTGAATGTCCGGGTGGAGCGAGATGATGTACGTCAGGTCGTCGACTTGCTCGACGCTCGATGCGTGGTCGTAGATCACACTTCCGTCGGCGGGATCGACGTGCAGTGAATAGCCGTAGACGCGCGGAAAAATCTGGAGGCCGGTGCCGCGTTCGGTCTGGGGATCGAGGCCCGCGGAGAGGGGCAGGGAGGTACCGAGGTGGAGGATTCCTCCGCGTATCGGCGTCTCAGTTGGCGTCGCTTGCTTGGTGCTCGATCCACAGCCGACGAGGGCGATCCCGGTTGAGGCTACGACGAACGCGCCGCCGCCTGCGAGGGCGCGCCGACGCGAAACGCGCTGTTGCT
Source organism: Dehalococcoidia bacterium (assembly GCA_038240335.1). Taxonomy (GTDB): domain Bacteria; phylum Chloroflexota; class Dehalococcoidia; order DSTF01; family JACRBR01; genus JBBSDV01. Next base: position 5,200 of record JBBSDV010000160.1, on the reverse strand, counting down.
CGAACCGGCGCCAGTATCCGGTGCTATCTATCATCGCCTACCTTTGGAGAAATTCGGCCGCGAGCCGTAGACCTCGCTGTATTGACGCCGATGCGGGAATGGAGTGTCAAGGAAGTGTACGAGCAGCGCGGGGGCACAGACGCAGAATCAGTCCGGTGGATGGCGCCGACCATCTTTGTGTCCAGGGCCCACGTCGTATAGTTCTTCGGTTTCGGGCGCGGCCGCTGCCTTGACACCCATTCCGTTACAGGCATATCGTTCGCTGACGAAAGTGCAGCGAGAAGGGCCGATACCTTGTCATTTCAGAAGCCCGATGCCGTAGATCAGCACATTATCAGTATTTTGGAGACGAACGGCCGGGCGACAAACCGTGAGATCGCGGAGGCGGTCGGTGTCTCGGAGGGTACGGTACGCAACCGCATCGAGCGACTGATCCGCGATGACGTGCTGCGCATAGTGGGCGTCACGAACCCGGCGCGGCTCGGCTTGAACACGGCCGCTGTGATCAGCATTTCGGGTGAGCTTTCGCGGATCACCGACATCGCGGAGCGGATCGCTGAGGTGCAGAACGTCGTCTATGTCGGATACACGACGGGGAACGCGGACATCATAGCCCTCGCGTTTTTCCCCAGCAACGACGAGCTGACAGATTTCATGACGCAAACGCTCGCCGCCATCCCCGGCATTCTCAAGGCCGAAACGAACATCATTCTGAAGCCCGTACGCAGCCCATTCCCCGGCGCGACGGTGAACATGATCTCGCGCCAGAACGCGACTGTCGCGACAGCGAACACGTAGCGCGGCGGCGCCATCGGGTCCCCCAGCATGCAGAAGGACGACCGCGTGATCGACGAAGTGCTTCTCGAGCCGGCGAAACGCGTGACGACCTACGACCATGCCGGCGCGGAGAACGGCTGGCTGCTCGAGCTCTACAAGGACGCATCGAAGACGACGGCGTATCTGACGGCGGCGAGCCCCGGCGCGTTCAAGGGCTACCATCTGCATCGCGTGCGTGCGGCGCGCTATGTGTGCGTGCGCGGTCGCATGCGGATCATCCTGTACGTGATGCAACGGGACGCAGTTGGCGCGGTGCGCTGGGTGCGTGAGGAGCATCTGCTCGATGCGGACTCGCCCACGCGGTTGTTCATTCCGAAAGACGTTGCCACCGGGCTCGAGAATATTGGCGACGAAGAAGGCTGGCTCGTCAACTACCCGGATCCGGCGTACGATCCGGCGCTGAAGGACGAGCAGGTGGAGTACACGCAGGCCGAACTCGAAGCCGGAGTATTGAAGTAGATGGTCGGCTCGCGCGAGCTTAAGGGCGAACTATCGCGGATCGGCAGTGGCTACAGCGGGACATGGACCGCGGCCGTTACGGATCTCAAGAGCGGCGTGCATATCGCGATCGACGAAGACGCCATCATGCCGACGGCGTCGCTGATCAAGGTCCCCGTTCTCGTCGCGCTGTACCGCGCTGCGCGCGACGGGAAGCTCGCTCTCGCTGATCGCACGACGTACGAGCAGGCGCACTATTGTCGCGGCTCCGGCGTGCTACAGCACATGACGCCAGGCGTCGAGATGTCCGTGCGGGACGCGGCGATGCTGATGATCGTCATCTCCGACAACGCCGCGACGAACATGTGCATCGATCTTGTCGGGCTCGACGAGATCAACAACACGATGGGGGAGCTCGGCCTGCATCGGACGCACCTCCTTCAACGGCTCGGTGACTCGAAGGCCGGGCTCGACGCGCGCAAGATGTCGGTGAGCAGCGCCGGCGACATGTGCGCGCTGCTGACGCTGATCGCGCGGCACGAGGCTGTATCGGCGGAGGCGTCGGATGACATGCTGTGGATCATGCGGCGGCTCAACAGCCGTGCCGAGCTGTCGCGCGAGCTACCTTGGACCGAGATGAACATGCTGCCGAATCCACGAGAGAACTGGGTGGCCGAAAAGGGCGGATCGTTCATCAACGGGATCCGGACGGGCGGTGCGATCTTTCATAGCGAGAAGGGCCATTTCGCGATGGCCGTCTTCTGCGAAGGTGGCACAAGCGGCAGGGCGGATCATGACGCCGAGGGCAATCGCATCGTCGGCGCGCTGGGCAAGGCAGCGTGGGACGCGCTCTGCTGAGCACGCCCGACGAAAGGGAGACATACGAGAGCGCTTGGATTGGGCGTTGCAACTCGCGAGTACCGGCCGCGCGTTATGTAATCGTTTAGCACTTTTGGCCCGTTTCGTCGTCGCCTTGTGAACTGACGTAGCACTGTGGCAGGCCTTTTTTAGATCAGAGGGCCTGAGAATCGGCCGGCCGGTCGATGCCTTATTTGTTCGTTTCTACAGTTTTGGGTGTCTTCCCCGTTCCCCCCGGCGTGTTTCGATCGGTGGCTTCGTGGCATGGGTAGGGATAGTGTCTCACGGATGGCACGCAACGTGCGATGCACGCCGTCACGGATCCGGGTGGTTCACGTCGTTGAATGAGAGACGGGTGAGGCGCACGAGCGAGATTCTTCGCTGGCGCTCTGAATGACAAATTGCGTTGGTGCCGGCAGTCACGCAATGAATTTATCCGTGCAGGGCTTGCGTGGCGACCGAGCGAGATTCTTCGCTGGCGCTCTGAATGACACGTCCGACGCGGGGTTACGGATGCGAGGACGTGGTCGACGGTGGCGAACGCCGCCCGGAATCGTGATGATCGGACGCCGCCTGTGGGGCGCTACGGCGTCGAGGCAGATGAGCGGTCGTACGTCGCCAGCACGTCATCGACCGCGTCGATCGCGGCGAGGACTTGCGACGATTCGTCGCCGCCCGTCGCCGCTACGGCGTCGAGGAAGATGAGGTCGTCCTTCATCTGTTCTTGCGATGCGCGGAGTGCGTCGCCGGCGATCTCGAATGAACCCAGCAGTGTGTCGACAAGCGATTTCAGCGACTGGCGTTTGAGCTTGTAGTCGACGATGGACTGCTGCATGTGCGCGGCGAGCCGTTCGTCGCGGCCCGAGGTGTCGCGGGCGGCGGCACCGGGCGATGACTCCGCCGAGCGGGCGTTGACTGCGCCGACGACGTGGGCGGGGGCGCCGACGACGGTGACATTCGCCGGCACATCATCGATGACGACGGCATTGGCACCGATGCGGACGTGGTCGCCAATGGTGATCGGACCGAGGAGTTTCGCGCCGGTGCCGATATGCACCTCGTCGCCGATCGTTGGCCCGTCGACGCTGAAGCCGAGCTTCTTGCTGTTCGACAGGCCGATCGTCACCCATGGGTTGATCTGGCAGTGCCGCCCGATGCGCGTGCGGCCGTCGATGACGACGTTGCCGTGGGTGACCATCAGTCCCGGGCCGATCTCCACGCGGTTGCCGATCGAGACGTTGAACAGGGTGCGGGAACCGACGTCGCAGAGGGCCGGCAGGAAGGGCACATGGCGCGCGCGGAGCGCCACTTTCGTGCGAAACAGCCAGGTCGCGAGCCAGCTCTCGGCGAAGGCGATGATGAACCAGCGCTTGACGAGCGCCGCTTCGCGCGCCCATGGGGGCGAGTCGGGCACGTCGGCAAACGTGAAGAGGAGGTGGGCGTCGAAGTCCTGTGTTAGCGAGCCCGCCACGGCGTTGCTCCCGGCTTCCGCCACACGGAGATGATCATGTCGGAGTCTTGCGGGCGGTCGCGCGCGATGCGGTCGAGCGTCGACCAGATGGTGGTGGCGACGCCCTCCGGCAGCTTGTCGAGGATTGCGCCGTAACGGGAGAAGAGCCAGAGCAGCGAGATGCCGAAGCAGCGATCGAGGACGAGCGCATCTCCACCGAGCGCCTGGACGTACGGCAGGTCGCCCTTAACGTTGTGGTCCTCGGGGATCTGCCAGTACGGGCGCCACGGCGGCCGCTCGCGCCCAAGGCGGCGCTGTAAACGATCGGCGCTGCGACCGAGTTTGCACGAGACGCTCTCGAAGTTTGCGAGGGCGATGATCACGCGTCCAGCGGGCTTGATGATGCGGGCCGTCTCGCGCATAAACGCTGCAGGATCGGCGAAGTGGTCGAGGGAGCCCTGACAGATGACGCGATCGAAGCTGTCGTCGGCGAACGGGAGCATCTCGGCGATGCTCCGGAGCATGAGGGCCTTGCTATCGGGCTGGACGTAGCGGCCGACACCGATCATCTCCAGCGACGCCTCGGCGCCGACGGCCATGCAGCCGCGTTCGGCGATCCGTACGGCGACGCGGCCCGTACCGCATGCGACGTCCAGGACGCGGCCGCCGCGCACCTCCGTCGCCAGGTCGAGCATCGTGTTCTCGATCGCGCGATACAGATAGTGCGAGTCGCGGTGCGTGCCGGCCTCGAAGTCGTCGATCGAGTAGGTGAGGTCAAAGTCTGGCTTTGGCGTCTCCGTCTTGATGTCGATCGTCATCGGTTGTAGGTCCCTGCCGGCGTGGCCACGGCGCCGTTCGCTGACAATGGCTGCCCTGCCCGCCGTTCGAGCGTCTTGCGGACACCGAGCACGATATCGAATTCCTCGAAGCCGCCGAAGAGGTTGGCGAACCAGCGCTCGAAACGATACTGGCTGCCGCGGCTGCCATTCGCGAGCTTCTCGATGAACTGCGTGAGCGGACCGCGGGCGAGCGCGAGGCCACTATCATCGCCGCGCGATCCTGCGACACGCAGCCGGGCGCGCTCGATCGTGAAGGCGGTGCGTTCACCGGCGCCGTTCCTGGCTCCCGCTGCGGTTTCGGCGTCGGCCGTGCCGGCGTCGTAGTAGTTGAAGGTGTTGAGTGTGAGCAGGGGGCGCGGGTGCGGATCGCGGGAGACGGCGAGGGCGGACGACGCGTGCGGCAGCGTGAGGTGGATTAGGGCGCCGGGTTTGGCGACGCGCCACATCTCGTCGAGCGTCTCTGCGATGTCGCTGCGGTGCGCGACCGCGCGGCCGACGAACAGCTCGTCGACGCTGCTATCGCGGAACGGCAGATGGGGTCCCGCGTCCGCGACGAACGCGATGTTTCGGCCGGGGACGCGGTCGACGCGGATGGCGCGCGCCGCCTGCCTGGCGCGGCCGCTGAAGTCGAGGCGAATCATCATGAGGTCACTGCCTGGGCCACCTTGAGCTCTTGTTGTCGCTCGACGCCGAGGGCGAGGAGCGCCTCGACGCGGGCGAGATAGTTGTGGACAACCTGCGCGGGCACGCCCTCGTCCGTGATGTGGCCGTGCTCGAT
>JBBSDV010000159.1:0-7189 GCA_038240335.1 Dehalococcoidia bacterium | reverse complement strand
GCGACAAGCGTCGTCGCCGAGATCGGCCATCAGGCGAGCCGCGAAACCATCCTCGCCGCGTACCTCGTACATTTCGAGCAGCTCTACACGAAAGCGAAGACGGGCGAGTCGGCGCGAACCGCCTGGCGCGCCCGGCTCGTCACCCTCGGCCGCGACGTGCAGGCATCGTGGCCGGGCGGCACCGCAACCGGCATCGCCGAGGATGTCGACGCCGACGGCGCCCTCCTCATCCGCACCGCCGCCGGCGTCCTCGTCCGCGTCGAAGCCGGCGACGTCACCCTCCGCCGCTAGCGCAAGCCGGCGGTACGGCAGCGCATCGACGCCCGCGGCGTCATAGGGCGGTCATTCCCCGGAGCAATAGCTGATGTCGTATGGGAACGCATGATCGAACGTACAATCGTTGATCCGGGAGAGCTGATATAGCACTTCATGGGCAGACAGGCCGCCGAGGACGCCCGCCGCGATGAGACTGACGATGACAGGCATGCGCCAGCGCCGCGCCGCCACGAACGGCAAGCCGAACAACACGATGATCGTCGGCCCAACAACGAGTGTCGTCGTTAGCCGTGAAAGCCCTCGTCGCACCCCAAACGATGCGTCACGTCCGCCGAGCACGTCGATGATGATCAGTGTCGTGTAGAGCATGACGATGCCCGTCACAATCGCCGCTGCAAGCGCCACGATGCCGACGGCCAGCGAGGCCGCAAATCGCCTCAGTCGCATGCCGGCTGCGTCGCGCCGCCTCCCTCCAGGGCGTTCAGTGGCGCGAGGACGTGTTCGCGGAACCTGTCACCGCTGTTCGCCCCATCGTCGTCCTCCGTGTAACTGGCCGCTGGATATTCCAACGGGAGACTTCGATCGGTTGAACGTCGCAGTCGGACGCGCCGTCAAGGGTTAGCCGTGCCGTCGGCATTGTGATCCTGCGGGACAAAGTTGCTCGTCTTGGTGATGCCCTTGGCCCTGGCTTTCGCGTTTGCGCCTTCCAGAGAGTTTGCCACTCTTGTTGCCTTGGTCAGCCTCTCGTCCGGCGTACCCCCTTGAACCGAGATGCTCATCGTGACGTCGCCCGTTTCTATCCAGAGTTCGCCCTCGCCAAACACGACGGCGTCCACACCCCGAACGTTGCGAGTGGCGCCCGACTGTACCTCTTCGGCCAGATCCGGCGTCGCGTTCACGGGGTACAACGAGATCGAGATTGGGATCGTGCACGAGTCGCGGCCTGTCGCGATGTCACATGCTCCGTAGCCCAAGCCGAACGAGCTTGTCGCCGGGCGAATTACACTGCCATCTGGCCCTACTAGCGCGTCACTCTGCTCCGGTCGCGCAACCGACAGCGGCATGTCTCCTACTCCGTCGCCATCGGAGTCGTAGCTCGACCCCAGCCAGAGTATTGGGAACCCGTCGAACGACGTGACGTTTTCGAGCGCGACCGGTCGGGCTGTCGCGGAATCACTACCCCCGCAAGCGGCGCTCAACAGCGCGATTGTTGCGACAACTCCGAGCCCCATGCGTATGAAATTCATCTTCGATCGCGAATAGCCGTTCAGCATGGAATGGCTCCAATTTCTCCGCACTCGCCGATGTGATAGACGTAGCCGTCAGTGCGCGCGGCGTCACCATTACACTGCATCTTGAAGTCCCGATTCCCCCAGAACTGCGACGCAATCATCATGTGATGGCCGCTGTTCAACCATGCGAGCGTGGTTCGATCGCGCGCCTCGCTGTATCCGCTCCAGCCGGTGTTGTTGTGGTGAAAGTCGCCCGGCACAGCGTGGCCGCACGAGACCGCTTCATCATAATGCGGTGTCGTGGCATAGTCGTGCACGCCGTTGTATTGCGGGTCTATCTGTGAATTTCGATGAACGCGCATATGCCAGCGGCTGGTGTTGCAGATCGGAGGAAGTTCTCAACAAGGCTCGTACCCGTTGTTCGATGCTTGGTCGATCTCGTTTCGCGCAGCCCGCGTTCAGGTCGTAATGGGCGTGCATGCGGCAGGCGGCGTCGGATCGGCTCACGGCGGAGCCCGTTGGTTCGTCGATCGACTATCCCCGCAGTAGCCGTATCCGTCGCCGCCGAGTGGAAAGCCGACGCCGGAGACGCACCCGTTCACAAGCGTGAGTTGCTGCAAAAACCACACTGCCGCCAGCCCCATCAACATCGCCGTGGTCAAGAGCGCGCCAATCGATGATACGCCCAGATGCCGGGCACCCCGTGAAGCGAGCCAAATCGGCAAGGCGACGACGAGTACGCCCAGCGCAACGTTGAAGACGACAAAGCTCGCAGAACGAATAACCATCGGGACAGGTGACTCGGAGATGTGAGAGGAAAGGATCAACAAGAGCAGGAACCAGCCCCACATCACCACGAGCGCCGCGACCGAGGTGATCGCGAATGTACCGACGCCGACGGCGACTGTGGGCGCCAATTTCACGGGCAGACGCTGCTGTGACCAAGCGTTGTTGTCAAAGGTGATGTCTTCAAAAGCCCCGCTGCCGGCACGTTCGCAGGTATGAGGTCCGTGATGATTGCTAGCGCGTTCTGCTTGCGCTCGACATATGTGTTGCCGGGCGGATACACGGCGATTTTATAGCTCGGCGTATTGAACCAAGTCGTCCCCTCTTCGTCCACCAATGCCTCGATACCCCTCACGGCGGCGGTTTCTTTTGCGAATGAGGCATCCACGCCAAGTTGCCCGCAGGGTGGATCGATAATAATTGTTACGGGCACCGCGCACGACTCGCGTCCGGCCGCGATCTCGCACGATCCGTAGTCGAACGAGAAAAAGTCTGTGGCAGCGTGAAATAGTTGTCCTCGGTCGTCGTACTGTGCGGCAGTTTTGTTGTGTTGACAAGTCGAAAGCGGGTATCCGAGCGCCGTATCCCCGGCGAAAACGAGTGGATAATCGACGAATGCCGTGGCATCTTGCTTGCATGCCGCCGCCTTGTCCAGATCCGCTTCGACATGCTGTCCGATGGCGGGCTCCACAAGCCGATTCCTGACCCACACACCACCGCCAGCGCCGAGGATGAGCACGAAGAGCAAGGACGTTAGGCGCATCCACGTGTTTTTATGCACGGCGCGACTCCTAGCGAAGTTCAATCAGGTTTACTTTCCCGTCGGCGTGTGTGGTGTCTCCGTTGCATTGTTTGCGCCCCGCTTGATTATTGAACGCCGTTGGGCCTATGAACGGCATGCCGTATTGGTGCACGAGCTGGTACCAAAGCCAATCCCGACCGGCGTCAAAGCCGCTTCCGGTATAGTTCTCGTCGCCGTTGTACACCGGTGGTACCTCATGCTTCCCACATGCGGGCCAGTCCCAGTGTGGCGTGCATGAAGCCCAGTATCCCACCGGCGATGGCTGAGAATGGACCTCGCACCGCGTGTGCCAACGAGGGTCCACGCAGTACGGAAGATCTGTACAGAAATGCCAGCCGTCATTTGTTGCCCGAGTGATAGAGCCTTCCACGCAGCCGCCGTTATCCCGGAAATAATCACGGCTAGTCAGTGCCGGCAACACGCGAGTGTAGCTTGCTGTCATGCCGATTTCGAGAAGACGATCATCGGTTCGCTGCTGCGCAAACGGAAAGCTCGAAGTAGTCATGATTAAGATCGTTCCGATAGGATCGCCTGTTCCTCCCGAACACGGCGTGTCGTAAGCATAGTTCCCGCCCATCGTCTCCCAATACGTTGGCGGAACAGATGCCGGTGTCGCCGTAGCCGTCGGCACCGCCGTCGCACCACCACCACCGCCACCGCCACCACCACCACCACCGCCCGCGCAAGCGAAGTCGCTCCCGTCGCCCGTCCGAAGGTTGATGCAGGAGGCGGTGCCCGGCTGTTCCTTGCACTGATAGTCCGCGGCGATGGCAAAAAAAGCCAGCAGCGCCAGTCCGGCGACTAGTCCGACCCTTCGCATAACACAACCCCCGCTTCGCTTCGCCGCCGTCGCCGAGGGGTCTATCGTACGCTTTTTTTTTTTGTCTTGTCTAGCCCCCGAAACGCCGGTGAAGCGCGTCAGCTTGGGCTGTTTCAGCCCGCGTTAGCGCCCGTCCAGCGCCGTCGCGCACCGCAGGTCGACGTCGATCCGGCGGGCGGTCGCGAGATCCTGCAGCACGTGACACGCGCGCTCCCACTCGCGAACATCGCTCGTTGCACGCGAAGAAACAGCGGCCGTCGTCGCGGACGCTGTTGCGATCGACGCGCCGGCCCCCGCCGCGTCGCGCCCGGCATCATCCGCCAGGTTCCGCGACGCCACCACGAGATCGTGGTGCGCGTCCTCGGCCGGGGACGGCGGCCGCAGCGCGTCGAGCACCGCCGCGAACTCGCGAAGTCGCGCTTCGTCGGTCGGGCCAGCGGTTGCCCTCGCGGGAGGCACCGTACCCGAGACGGCGCTGTCCAGCGTCGCGACACCCGCCGCAAGTGCGTCGAAGTACCGACTCAGGCCGGATTCGTCGTCGGACCGATTGCACGCGAGCAGCAGCGTGGCCAGCACCGCGAAAACCGTCAACTGCATCGCCCCAAGACGCACGTACCGCCGCCACCGCAGTCGCTGCTCGCTACTCGTTACAGCGCAGGTTGATCGTGTCATCGACCGCGTTCGCGATCGATTGCAGCGTGCGGCAAGCGCTGGCGAAGCGGCCCAGTGCCGGCGCGACGATCGCCTCCGCCGTCGGGTCCGGCGGCGTTAGTTCATCCGAAAACTTGCGCGCGAAGTCGGCAAACGTGCGAACCGCGTCGAGGATCGCGTCGTGCGGCCCGGCGGCCGCCGCCGGCGGCGTCAAAGATTCGAGATCCGATTGGAACGCCTCGTACGCCTTCACAACATCATCTGATGTTATGCCGTTGGCGGTCGCCGTCTCGATCCCGGAAGCCGCCCGCGCGATCACGGAATCAATCCGCTTGTAGTACGTGAGGGTGTCCTCTCGGGGAGCTACCCCGGGTGTCGCGCTCGCGGCCGATGCCACACGCGAAGTCACGCTGGCCGCTGGCGTGGAAGCGGGTGCGCTCACTGACGCCGTGGGCGTCGCCGCACCGTCGTTCGTGCCGCACCCCGCCGCAGCGACAGCGACAATCATCGCGATCACGGCTAAAGACCGCACTTGACCTCGTGGCAGATCAAAGCAGCGCATCACTTATCCAGCCGCAGCACGGCCATGAATGCCTCTTGCGGGATGTCGACGTTGCCCACGCGCTTCATCCGCTTCTTCCCCTCGGCCTGCTTCTCGAGCAGCTTTCGCTTGCGGCTGACATCGCCGCCATAACACTTTGCCAGCACGTTCTTGCGCATCGCCCGGATCGTTTCGCGTGCGATGATCCTGCCGCCAATTGCCGCCTGGATCGGCACGTCGAACATCTGCCGGGGAATCAGCGACCGCAGCTTCTCCACCAGCAGCCGTCCCTGCGACGTCGCGTTCTCCCTGTGCGTGATCAGCGACAGCGCGTCCACCGGCTCGCCGTTGACGAGAATGTCGAGCTTGACCAGCGGCGCCGCGCGATATTCGTGGAATGCGTAGTCGAGGCTCGCATAGCCCTGCGTGCGCGACTTCAGTTCGTCGTAGAAGTCGATCAAGATCTCGGAAAGCGGGATCCTGTACTCGAGTACCACGCGCCCCTCACCCTTCTTCGTGCCGTCCTCCTGGATGATGCTGTGCTGCAGGTACTCCATCCGCTTGAACTCGCCCCGGTTCCCCGTCACCAGCTCCATCACTGCGCCGATATGCCGGTCCGGACAGACGACCGAGATATCCATCCACGGCTCGCGGATCTGGTCGATCTCTTGCGGCGCCGGCAGCTCCGCCGGATTGTCGATGACGATTTCGTCCTGATTCGTCTTTGTCACCTGGTACTCGACGCTCGGCGCCGTCGCCAGCAGGTTGAGGTCGTACTCGCGCTCCAGCCGCTCCTGCACGATCTCCATATGCAGCAGCCCGAGAAAGCCGCAGCGGAACCCGAACCCCAGCGCTACGCTCGATTCCGGTTCGTACACCAGCGATGCATCGCTGAGCTGCAGCTTGTCGAGCGCGTCCCGTAGCAGCGAGTACTCGTTTGCCGCGGCGGGGTAGAGGCCGGCGAAGACCATCGGCTTCGCTGGCCGATAGCCCGGCAGCGCCTCTGCGGCCGGCTTCGCGTCGTCCGTAAACGTGTCGCCGACCCGGCACTCTTTGACATTCTTGAGCCCGGTCGCGATGTAGCCAACTTCGCCAGGTCCGAGCTCGCTGACCGGCTCGAGAGCGGGCCGAAAGACGCCGACCTCGATCGTCTCGACAGCCTGGTTGGTGGACATAAGACGAAGCTTCCGTCGCGAGTTCGCAATGCCGTCGATGATCCGCACGTAGGCGATGACGCCCTTATAGGCGTCGTACTTGCTGTCGAAGATCAGCGCTCGCAGGGGAGCGCCCGCGGCGTCGGCCGGCGGCGGCACGCGCTCGACGATCGCTTCGAGCAGTTCATGCGTGCCGGTGCCTTCCTTCGCCGAAACGAACAGGATTTCGTCGGCGGCGAAGCCCAGCGTGTCGACGAGCTCCTGCGCGACGCGCTCCGGTTCGGCGCTCGGCAGATCGATCTTGTTGATGACCGGGATCAGCGTCAAATTCGCTTCAAGCGCGAGATACACGTTCGCCAGCGTCTGTGCCTGGATGCCCTGCGCGGCGTCAACGATCAACAACGCCCCCTCGCACGCCGCTAGTGCCCGCGACACTTCGTAGCCGAAATCCACGTGGCCGGGTGTGTCGATCAGGTTCAGCTCGTACTCGACGGCGTTCTTCGCGGTGAACGACATGCGCACGGCCTTGGCCTTGATCGTGACGCCCTTCTCGCGCTCGAGATCCATGTCGTCGAGCACCTGCGCCGACATCTCGCGCTTCGATATCGTGCCGGTCTGCTCGAGAAAGCGGTCCGCGAGAGTGGATTTGCCGTGGTCGATGTGGGCGATGATGCAGAAGTTGCGGATACGAGAAGGTTGCATGTGTCAGTCATGGTATCGGCTGCGGTTCGAAGCTGGAAGCTGGAAGCTGGAGGCCGGACGCTCGAAGCCGGAACCGCGATCTGTCGTGCGTCCGATTCTCCGTCACCTCCCGAGTGGCTCCTCTCGATTGACCGGAAAAGGCACGCGAAACGGCAGAGTTCGCAGGGCCTCTGACGGCCAGCGCGCCGTCAGAGAGGGGGGTCGGGGGTGTCGCCGAAGACCTGC
>JBBSDV010000158.1:0-7218 GCA_038240335.1 Dehalococcoidia bacterium | reverse complement strand
TCGTCAGAGCATTTCCAAACGCGAAGGCATTTGGTTGGAGGCATGCGGTCACGGCGCACCGTGAAGTGCGTAAAACTCATCCCGCAGCACGGCCATCATGTACTCGTCGATGTAGGCGCCGTGCGCGTATACGGCCTGGCGCATCAGCACTTCATCGACGAAGCCGCACTTGCGGTAACAGGCGCGCGCACGTTCGTTCGGCGCGCGCACGGTGAGCTCCACGCGATGCAGGTTCATCTCGTCGAACGCGAATCGCAGCAGCGTGACGATCGCATCGGTGCCGTAGCCGCGCGACCAATATGCCTTGTCGCCGATTGAGATGCCGAGAAGCGCCTTGCGATCCTCCGGTGCGGTGCGGTGGAAGTTGAGGCCGCCGATGTGGATCCCATCCTTCGTCTCAATTGCGAACGCCGGGGCGTCGAAGCCGATGGGCGACGATGCATTGCCGGCGACATAGGCCTGCTCTGCCGCCATCGACAGCGGATAGCGCATATTGAGGTGCTCCGTGACTTCGCGGTCGTTCATCCAGCGATGAGCGCGCTCCGCGTCGCCGATCTCCATCGCGCGGAGGTTCACGAGTTTTCCTTCGATCATTGTGGTCTCCGGAACACACCCACCGTTCGTAGCTGGGTGTCCCTGCTGTCTTCGGATGCGCCAGTGTACCGTCAGTTTTTTCCGCGCGGGTACACCCTCGCGGTGCCTCCCGTCCAAGCCCGACTTGGTCGCTGCAGCCGCCGCTTTTTAAGAGAAAGGCAAGTTCTGGGGGCACCCCCAGATCCCCGGCGGAGGCGTTGCGCCCCTCTACACTCGCGGGCTTGTCTTGGAGCCGATGGCGGTATTCGGACAACGATGACATCTTTCGTCGTCGCCCATGCTTCCGGTATTCTGAGCCATGGTGCGACGATCTCCCGCTATGGCGAGCCGAAAGCGCCCCCGACTCGTGAAGTTGCTGACGTGCGACGCGCCGGCCAAGTCGATCGACGAGTTGATGCGTGAGCAGGGGATCTCAGGTGTGCCGCCGGACTATGTAGAGTTGTTCTCGCGGGTCTGGCGTACGAAGGAAGAGGGTGACGCGTTCCGTCGCGCGGTTCGTAGTAATCGACGGCCTTCAGAATATTGACCGGCCGCCGCGAACCAGTTCTCGCCGACACAAGTGTTCTATCGTGTATGACGAAGACCAACACTCTTTCGGCCGCATATGCAGACCTTCTGAATGGACGTCGAATAGCGATCTCATTTCAAACCGCAGCCGAGTTGCTTGTCGCAGACTTCTCAGATGCTCGGCAGCAGCGACTCGAGTTCGCCGTCAGCAACACAGTGCGCCTGCCGCATTCCGGCACGACGAGTCTCCACTACGCGGACGTGTCCCGGGCGCGAGCCCTGTTGAGTAAGAGCCGCGAGCTAGGTCGCGACGCGGGCGACGCCGATATGTGGATCATCAGCAGCGCCCTACGATACGATCTGCGGCTGGTCACGCATGATCGACAACAGCTTGCGCTCGCGGAGGCGGCAGGCGTCGAATGCCTCACCGCTCTCGGCGCGCCGTCCCGTGGCTCTCGCACGTGACGGGGCCGCTGGCGTCGCTGCGCATTTTGGATCTCACGTCGGGCGTTGCGGGGCCTTGGTGCACGAAGCTGCTCGCTGACTTCGGCGCGGATGTGCTTAAGGTCGAGCGGCCGAGCGTCGGCGACGAATCGCGGGGGCACGGGCGCTTCCCGGGCGGCGTGCCGGACCGCGAGGCGAGCGCGCTCTTTCTGTGGCTCAACACGAGCAAGCGCAGCATCACGCTCGACATCGGCACCGCGAGCGGCCGCGCGATCGCGCTGCGACTCGCGGCGACATGCGATGCGGTCGTGCTTGATCAGCGTCCGTCGGAACTTGCCGCACTGCGGCTGACGCACGATGACTTCGCCGGCGAGAACCCGCGCATCGTGACGACGTCGGTCACGGCGTTCGGACAGAGCGGGCCGCATGCGGACTGGCTGGCGACGAACCTCACGTCGTACGCCAGCGGTGGGCAGCACTATCTGACGGGCGATCCGGATCGCGAACCGCTGCAGAACGGAGGCTACCAGGCGCTCTACCAGGCCGGCACGTGGGCGCTTGGCGCAACGTTGGCGGCGATTTGGAACGCGCGAGCATGCGGCGTCGGCCAGCAGGCGGAGGTCAGTGGTCAGGAAGTGATGGCAGCGATCCTCGAGATTTACCTGCCGGACTACGCCTACCGGAAGTCGGAGGCGCTGACCACGCGGCGAGGGAACATGTCGTCCGCAGTCGTCGGCATCTATCCGGCGATCGATGGCCATATCGGTATCCATGCGATGCCGAAGAACTGGCCGCAGCTGATGGACGCGATCGATGGGCGATGGATGGCCGACGATGAGCGGTTCGTCGATAACCGGGCGCGGCTCCGGAACGACGACGAGCTGTCGGCGCAAATGTTCATCTGGGCGAGCGGCGTTACGAAGCAAGACGCGTACGAGCGCGCCGGGAAATTCCGGGCGCCAATCTCGCCGGTGAATACGATCGCGGATCTGCTCGCGTCTGAGCACCTCAAGCAGCGCCACTTCTTCCGGGACATCGAGCATCCAGCCGCCGGCGTGCTCCAGTATCCATCGCCCGGCGCACGCATGCCGGCGACGCCGCCGGTTCTCCGCGCCGCGCCGCTACTCGGCGAGCACAACGCGGATGTGTATCGCGAGATGCTCGGCCTGACGTCGCGCGACCTCTCGCAACTCGCCGCCGCGGGCGTCATATGATGCGTCGCAGGGACGATGTAGTGGACTCCAGCGTCGAACCGCCAACGTCCGACCTCCAGAACCTGCCCCTCTACGGCATCCGCATCCTCGACCTGACGATGGTGTGGGCGGGGCCATCCGGCACGCGGCTGCTTGCAGACATGGGCGCCGAGGTGATCAAGGTGGAGTCGGCGCGGTCGTGGGACATGCTGCGATCGCTGCATTTCCTCAAGGGATCGCCGGATGGGTGGTGGAATCGCTCGGCGTACTTCAATCACAACAACCGGAACAAGTACGCCTGCACGCTCGATCTCCAGACGGCGCGGGGGCGGGAGCTGGCGCTGCGGCTCGTCGCGACGTGCGATTTTGTGTTCGAGAACTATCGAGCCGACGTCATCGGCAAGCTCGGCATGGACTATGCCGACCTTCGTAGCGTGAAGAGCGACATCATCCTCATCTCGATGCCGAGCCACGGAAAGAGCGGGCCGGAGAAGCATCATGTCGCCTACGGCACGAACGTCGAGCAGCTGAGCGGCCTGGCGTCGATCACCGGCTACCCCGGGATGGGGCCGCACAAATCGCCGATCGCGTACGGCGACCCGAACGCGGGGGCGATCGCGGCGGCTGCGGCGCTGGCGGCGCTACTGCACCGGCGCGAGACAGGCGAGGGGCAGCACGTCGAGGTCGCGCAGTGGGAGGCGATGATCGGCACGATCGGCGAGCACATCCTCGGCCACCAGATGTCGCTTCGCGATGGCGATGACGGCGATTCCGGCGATAACATCGGCAACCGTCACATCTCGCGCGTGCAGGGCGTGTACGAGTGTTTTACACGGGACGAGTGGGTAGCGATTTCCGTCGGTTCCGATGCCGAGTTCACTGCTCTATGCGGCGCCATCGGTCAGAGCGAGCTCGCGAGCGATGTTCGGTTTGCCGACCTCGTCTCGCGCCATCACCATCACGATGACCTCGATGCGATCATCGCTGCATGGACCAGTCAGCGCTCACAAGATGATGCCGCGAGCGCGATGCAGGCGGCAGGGATCGCCGCGTCTGCGGTGCTGAAGATCCCGCGCCTGATGCAGGATGAGCACTTGCGCGCGCGCGGATTCTGGGAGTCCGTCACGCAGGCCGAAGCCGGCACGTGGGACATGGAAGGCCCGGTGTGGAGAATGTCACGCTCGCCAGCGCACGTCCGACTGCCGCCGCCGACGTACGGCGAGCACAACCAATGGGTGCTCCGCGACCTGCTCGGCCTCACGGACGACGAGATCGCGGATCTCGCCGCCGCGGGCGTTACGTCGAACGAGCCGAACCTCGGCGTGCACGCGTAACGCCCGTCTTCGGCGCGAAGCGCTCGATTCATCGACGGTAGGACATTACAAGATCTGCTGCCGCATAGGAAAATGTATGCCCTTCTGTTAGCCTTACCGGTCAGCGGATGCGAGGGCAGGCAAGGAGGTCTGGGCATGGACGGGCGTGGCAGCGGCATCCTCAATCACGCAACCAACCGCCGGCGGTTCATCGCGGGCGCCGTGACGCTCGCCGGCGGGGCCGCGGCCAGCCTCGGACTGTCGCAGTGCGATCCTGAGGTGCTGCGGCGCGTCGAGCAGGCGAAGATCCGGCAGTCGCCGCACCATCGCATCTGGGTCTGGCAGTTCTCGGCGGACGCGGCGCTGGACGGCATTGCGGCGGCGCTCGCGGGCAAAGGGCTCGGCGTCGTCGTGAAGACCCACGACGGCACGGACTGGATGTCGACATACGATCACGCGCCCGACTCGATCGACGGCGTCCAGCGGTTCGCTAACGTCGTCCGCTATTTCGAGGATCGCGGGATCCCCTGCCATGCGTGGTGCGTACCGAAGGGCATCGACCCGGTCCGGGAGGCGCAGATGGCGGCGGATGTGCTCGGCGCCGGCGCTCGCAGCCTGGTGCTCGATGTCGAAGGCTCGTCGGGATTTTGGCTCGGCAACGCGGACGACGCGTCGCGGTACGGCGCGGAGCTGCGGCGGCTAAATCCGAACGCGCGCGTCGACATCTCGATCGATGCCAGGCCATGGCGAATCAACATGGTGCCGATGGGCGAGTTCGTCGCGTTCAGCGACGGTATCTGGCCGCAGTTGTACTGGGAGACGTTCGCGACGCAGGGCAACGTCGACGGCTATAACGGAAGCGGCTATCCGGTGCCGGCCGGCGGCATCACGCCCGAGTTCTTACTCGAGTCAACTGCGCGGCTACTTGCGCCGTACGAGCGCGAGGTGATCCCCGTCGGCCAGGGCGCGGCCAGCGATCCGGTTTCCTGGGCGCGATTCGCGCATCACGCGTGGGATCTGGGGATGCCCGTGATCTCGGACTGGCGGCTGGGCGTGACTGGGGTCAACACGTTGCAGTACCTCGCCGACAACCCGCCCGGACCGGAGCCGAAGGCACCGCCGCCGACCCCGGTGCCGACGTCGACGCCGACGGGCACTAAGACGCCGACGCGGACGCCGGCGACGAGTTCGACGCGGACGACGCCGACGCGCACGCCGACACCGACGCGTACACGGACGCCGACGGCGGCGCCGAGCACGTCGACGCCCAGTCCGTCGCCAATCGCCTCAGTGACGAGCGTCCCTTAACGCCGGCACGCGGGCAAGAGAACTCACCTACACGTCGTCGCCTCCGGCGGGGCGTCTGGTAGGTCGAGTCTCAGCAGCCTGTCCGCTCCGGCAGGTGGTGCTACGAAAGTTCTGGCTGCGGGCTTTCGCCGGCCATTAGATTCTGAACCGTGGGCCGCTCCGGGCCGGTGTCGAGAGCGAACGGCGGATATTCCTGCACGAGGCCCGCGAGGTAGGCGTACACGCGCGCTTGCCAGCGCAGGTGACCGCGAAGGAAATTGAAAACGCCTTCCGGGTACGACTCGCCGATCAGGACCATGATCGCGGCCACGATCCAGAGGACGACGGCGACGATGCCGAGGAGCGCCAGGACGATCGCGTGCGGGATCACGGTGATGATGCGCAGCAGCACGCCGCCGGCGGTCGGTTCGCCGTCGGGCACGACGTCGAAGCGGAGCGTCTGGCGCGGGTCTTCGTTCGGCAGCTTATCGGTGAGCAGGCCGGTGTATGCGTAGAACGCGAGGATGTAGCGCAGCCACATCGTCATGTTCGTTTCGGATTCCGCGTGGTACTGCCGTGCTCCCTTTTGCGAGATGGCGATAGCGGCGAGCACGGGGATGCCGAGATACAGCGCGCCATGTACCCAGCCGAGCGCGCCCGCAAGGATCGACAGCACGAGCAGAAGGAGGATGCGGATGACCATCTGCGTGCGGTCGTACCGTTCTTGCCGATCGATGTCGAACGTTGCTCCGTAGGTCGCCATTTGTTTCTCCTGGGGTCGGTCCGTACGCATCAGATCCGCAACGCGTCGCCATCAGATGTCCGCTGGAACGGGCATCCTACCAGATGCGTGCAAGACGCGATCGTTGCGGCGAGGAACGACGAAGCAGTGGGACCGAACCCCACTAGTGTTTATCTTGTTGTGTCGTGGTGCTGAAGCGCCTGCCGAAGATCGTCGGGCTGGGCGGCATTTCGACTATTCGTCGTCCTGCCAGGTGACAAACTCGGTGAGGAGACGGCGGAGGCGGCTCTGCGTGGACGGCGTCTCGACGTTGGGCCGAAGCTGGTAGCGGCGGAAGCAGCGCGAACAGCGATCGACCGCTTGTCCGCCGCCGAGCGAATGGCGTACGACGACGCCATTACACGCTGGCACGATGCACGTCGCGACGCGAGCATCAACCTCAATCACCGTCTGTCCGTCCGGCTGGAATGTCGCCCGCATCGCTGCCTCCCGTCATTGCACTGACGATCCGATCCTACGTGATCGTTTCGCAAAAGCAGCGGCGTTATGATCGGTGCGCCTGTTGTTAACCAAGCGTTAACCAAGCTCGGCACAGCAAGCACCAAGTCAGGTCCCGCGCAATGAGAACGGAGCGGGCGAGCTAGGGGGATGGCATCGGGAAACGGGTCGCGAACTCGGTCCAGAACTCGTCCTCGGACATCTCGCGGCCGAACTCGAGCCAGTTCTCATCACTGACCTTCTCGCGGCCATCCGCGAAGACCTGGGCATCGGCGCCGACGAGGTAGCGCAGCTTGGGTTCGTTGGTCGAGATCGCGTGCTCGATCGCCTCGGCGACGACGCGCGGGTCGCCGCCGTTGACCGTCGCGCTCGAGTAGATGGCGTGCATCCGGCGCTCCGTGACGAGGTACGGCGACGTCTCGTCGAACCCGATGGTCGATGTCGCCTTGCCGATGATCGGCGTGTTGAAGAAGCCGGGCTCGATGATCGCGACGCGAATGCCGAACGGCTTCATTTCGAGCGCGAGCGATTCGCTCGCCGCTTCGAGGGCGTGCTTCGACGCGGCGTACAGGGCGCTGCCCATGCTGGCGACTCGGCCGGCGACGGAACTGACGTTGACAATGGTGCCGCTGTGTCGCTC
>JBBSDV010000157.1:0-7260 GCA_038240335.1 Dehalococcoidia bacterium | reverse complement strand
GAGCGCCTTGATCGAATCGGCGCGCACCTGTACGTCGCTGTCGGTCAGCCCGGCGATAAAGATCGATGTGAAATCGAGTTCGACGTTGTCCTCGACGAGATCCGCGAGCGCGTCGACGATGTCGCGCCGCCGCTGGATGCTCAGCGTCCGCCAGACGTCGAGGACGCGCGCGAGATCGTCGCCAACGAGATTGCTGAGGGCAAGCAATTCGGTCGCCTGCGGCATGTGTTCCGGATCGGCGAGGGTGGGGAGCAGCGTTTCGAGAGACACGAGGAACTCCTGTACGCGGGATATCGATCCAGTCTATGAACCGCTCCGCCGAGGTGTCAACGCCGGTTGGTGTTCGGTGGCGCATGCGTGCGGACGGTCCGGGAGATGGGCGCGAGGAACAATCACTTCGGCGTGCGTTGCCTCCGTGGGTGCAGCCATGGCGCCACGTCATCCCGAAACTGAACAGCGGCCATGCTGGCCGCTTTCAGATGTACAAATATGGTCGGGGCGACAGGAATCAATCCGGCGATATCCCCCCCGACGTCGTAGGTTCACGATGGACTCCTGCTTACGTTGAGATCGCCGGCATCGAACCCTTCCTGGTTCGGCTGCGCGAACGGGGTGTCGCGTGACCCGCGACTCGGCCGCCAGCGGCGGCGCGTTCTCGCCGTACGAGGCGCGGCGGTTCCTCTCACATCTCCATGGCGCTGGCGGCGTCCTCGAGCTCAGGCTCCCGAAGCACGGTCCGTACAAGTTCACGGGCTCCGGATACTTCGACACTGTAGACGCCGCAGTTGAGGCTGCCGCGCGCTGCGACGGTAAGGCCAACGTCTACGTGACGCTCAACCCGGTGAACCCTTCGCTCCTCGCGCGAGCCGTGAACCGTATGGTCGACCGCGCCGAAACCACGACGTCGGATGGGGACATCGTCAGCCGACGCTTTCTCTTCCTCGACATTGACGCCGTTCGCGCGACTGGCATCAGCAGCACGGATGACGAACTTGAGGAGGTTAGAGCCGTCGCTGAGAGGATCGCCGAATTTCTGACGGCCCAGGGCTGGCCGGAGCCGATCATCGCCATGTCGGGTAACGGTTTGTACCTCCTATACAGGATCGACCTCCCAAACGACGAGGCGGCTCGTGGTCTCGTGGCTGGCGTCCTTGCCGCGCTGGGCGCGCGCTTCAACACACTCGGTGCGAAGGTCGACCCCACGGTCAGCAATGCCTCGCGCATCATCGGAGTCGTAGGCACCAAGAAGATGAAGGGTGACGCGACTGCGGAGCGCCCGCATCGTCGTTCCTATCTCGTCTGCGCTCCTGACCAGCTTGGTCTCGTCTCGCACGCCCAGCTTCAGCGCATTGCTGCCGAACGGGAGTCGACCGGGAACGACCGCGGCTCTACTTCTCGTACATCACATTCGGGTGCCCTCACGGACATCCTCGATGCCGCCGGCATTGAGTACCGCGAGCAGCCACCCGATGCGAACGGTGTCACCTGGTACCACTTGAACCGCTGCCCGTTTCATGAGGACGGGCGCGACTTCGAGTGCGGCGTCGGACAGACGCTGCCTGACGGGCCGTACGCCGGCCACTGTTTTCATCCCGAAGGGCAGGGGCGCGGCTGGCAAGACTTCAAGCGCGCGCTCGGACTAGGGCCGGCAAACATTGGGGCGCCCTCTTCCAAGCCTGGCAGCCGTCCTCAGATCGTCGTGACAAATCGCCATCTGCGAGACATCGCACATGATGCCTGGGACGCGTTGATCGCCAGCAACGATCCCGTACGTTTCTTTCGCCACGGAAACTCTGTTGCCGAGATCGCAACGCATGACGACGGCGCAGCGAGTATCCGTCACCTTGGCACGGCAGGCCTGTCGGGGCGCATCGATCGCTGCGCCGACTTCCTGAAGATCACGCGGGCCGGACATCAACCAGCACGCCCGCCGCGAGACGTGGTCGAGGACATGGAGGCGTTGGAGAACCCGCTTCCATTGCTGCGAGGGATCATTGGCTCGCCCGTGTTTACAGCCGCAGGAGTCCTCGAAACCGCGACTGGCTATCAGACGAAGACGGGTCTGTACTACGCGCCGATCGGCGAGGCGGTGCGGCCGATCCCGCAACATCCGGACGCGACGGATCTACGCGCTGCGAGAATCCTGCTCGGGGACGATCTGTTCGGCGATTTTCCCTGGGCCGACGAACACGCATCCCTCGCCAACATCATCGCTGCGCTTATTACACCGATCGTGCGCGAGATGATCTCAGGGCCGGTGCCGTTGTTCGCCCTTGACGCGCCCAAAGCCGGCAACGGCAAGGGCTTGCTTGCCTCATGCATCAGCCTCGTCGCCACGGGACGCGACATCCCCGTCATGGCGGACACGAAGAACGAGGAAGAATTTCGCAAGCGCGTCACGACCAAGCTCATGGAGGGCGATGCCGTTCTTCTCTTCGACAACATTCGCCGGCGCCTCGACTCGGGTGCGTTCGCAGCACTGCTCACAGCAAATGTCTGGTCGGATCGCGTTCTTGGTCGGTCTCAAGGCGTGACGCTGCCTATCCGTTCGCTGTTTCTCGTTACGGGCAACAACCTGCAGTTCAGCGACGAGATCACGCGGCGCACGGTTTCGATCCGCCTGGACGCCAAGATCGATCGTCCGTGGGAGGGCAGGACATTCCGGCACCCGGACCTGACGGGATGGCTCGTGCGGCATCGTCATGACGTCGTCGGTGCTTGTCTTGTGCTTGCCCAAAACTGGATCGCGCAAGGCCGCCCCGCATGGACGGGATCGCCTATGGGGTCGTACGAGTCGTGGTGCCGCACTCTCGGCGGCATTCTGCAAGCCGCCGGCATTCAAGGATTTCTTGAAAACAGGCCGGATCTCTATCGACGCGGCGACGCCGACAGCGAGGAGTGGCGCGCCTTTACCTCCGCATGGTGGCAAGCGCACGGAGACATACCCGTGAAGGTCGCAGACCTGCATTCGCTCGCGGAGGAGACCCTCACCTCGCTGTTCGAGCAGTTCAAGGACGGCGCGGACAACAAGGTCATCCGGCGGAAACTCGGACGGGCGATCGGGGAGCGCGAGGACACGCGCTTCGCGGACCTATTCGTGCGTCGCGGCGGCCAGGATAGCCACAGCAAGACCAACCTCTGGCGCGTTGAGCGAGCTGACAACGCTGCGGGTAACGACGGACAAGATGAGCCGTCACCCGCAGGTTACCCGCACGAACATGACCCTGATTCAGATTCGGTTGCGGGTGATGCGGGTAACGCGGGTAACGATTTCGACCTTCCACACACGAGTCCCTCATCCACTGCAGAGAGTGACTCGTGCGGAGAGAGCGACTATTGTCACCCGCAATACCCGCATCACCCGCAAACAGATTCAAAAAGCAGCGCGAATAGTGCGGGTGACGTGCGGGTAACGGCGACCGAATCCGACGGTCACCCGCAGTGCCGGAGCTGCGACGAACCCGTCGACCTGACGTCGAGTCACCTCTGCGGTGCTTGTCGGAGAGACGTGCTGAGCCGTGTGATGGAGGGCCAGCAATGACCCGACACGATCACCGAATCGTGATGCAGGTGGGTGGCTGATGGGACGCCACGCTAGAACGCAAACGATCCTGGAGGCGGCTGTCGCCGTCGTGACAGAGAGCGAAGCAGCGATGACATTGCGGCAGGTGTATTACCAGCTCGTTTCTCGACAAGTCATCGAAAACAACCGCAGCCAGTACCAGGCCGTGTCGAAGCTCCTCGTACGGGCGCGTCAGGACGGGACGATCCCCTGGGATTGGATTGAGGACCGGCTGCGGCAGCCGCGCGGCGTCTCGATGTGGACTGGGCTGCCCGACTTTGCCGAGAGCGTCAAGCACGCCTACCGTCGCGATGTCTGGGGGACGCAGCCCGGTTACGTCGAGGTCTGGCTGGAGAAGGACGCCCTCTCGGGCATCTTCGAAGACGTGTTGCGTCGCTATGGCGTGACGCTGAACGTCGGCCGCGGTTACGACGGCTGGGATTCGATCCACAACGCCGCAGAGCGCTTCAGGGGCGGCGATCACGCCACGATCCTCTACTTCGGCGACTTCGACCCATCCGGCGAGGACATGGTGCGCTCGCTTCGAGAGCGCCTGGCGCACTTCGGTTGCGGTCCTGAATTGATCAAGTGCGCGCTGACGTACGAGGACGTCCAGCGCTTTCGCCTGCCGCCCGACTTTACGAAGCAGACCGACTCTCGGCGCGCGGCGTTCGTCGCAAAGTACGGAGACGTGTCCGTCGAGCTCGACGCGCTGCCGGCTGGCGTACTACGGGGCCGGCTGATCGAAGAAGTCGAGGCGCGCCTGGACCTTGACGCGCTTGAAGCGGTGCGCGCCACGGAGACAACTGAACGGGAACAGCTCGTGTCGGCATTGGCGACGATCGAATGAGCATGAGGATCGAGCGATCACAGCACTGCGTGACGGACGTACCAGACAAGCGCACTCGAAGTGACTACAGCACTGATCTCGACGTGAACGGGGCCTGCAGAGGGGGCGCGCGCTGATTTCAGGTCTAAACCTTGCGATCCGCCCGCGGAAGCGCGAAGTGCCCTTTCACGCGCGCGAAATTGGAGGAGGGGGGGTCAGATGCGTGGACGCAAACCGAAACCGCCGGGCATGAGTTCGCGGCGGCCCGATCGTCCGAAGGACGGACCGGTGACACGGCTGCCACCGTGCCCGCCGCACATCACCGGGGAAGCCCGCAAGGAGTGGTCGCGCACGGGCAAGAAGCTGGTCGCGTTTGGCCTCGTGACGGACATCGATCGCTCGGCGCTGGCGATCTACTGCCAGGCATGGGGGCGCTGGGTCGAAGCGGAGGAGCAGTTGACCAAGTTCGGCACCGTGATCAAGAGCCCGAACGGCTATCCGATCCAGTCGCCGTACCTGGCGATCGCCAACAAGGCGATGGACCAGATGGCTAAGATCCTGGTCGAGTTCGGGATGTCGCCGAGTTCGCGGAGCCGCGTCACGGTCAAGCGCTCTTCCGTCTCCGCGCTCTCGATGCTGCGACAACCCGCCGTGCCTCAAGCGATCTGAGAACGAGAGAGGAAGCAAACATGACAACCATCGCCCACATGCAGATCGAGCACGTAGACATCGAGGCGTTACACCCCGATGCCGCCAACCCACGCCGGATCGGCGACGCCGAGCTGGAAGCGTTGACGCGCAGTCTCCGTGAGTACGGCTTCGTCCAGCCGGTGCTGGCGCGGCGCGAAGACAAGACCGTGATCGGCGGCCATCAGCGGTTGCTCGCGGCGCGCCGGCTCGGCCTGAAGACGGTGCCGGTGATCTTCCTCGACCTGACGCAGGAGCAGGCGCGCGTCTTGAACCTCGCCCTTAATAAGATCTCGGGCACGTGGGATGACGAGTTGCTGGCGCGCATGGTGGCGGACCTGTCTATGGTCGACGATCTCGACCTGTCGCTGTCGGGTTTCGACGAAGGGGAGTTGGAGAAGCTGCTGAAGTCGCTCGCCGTCCGCGAGAAGCGGGGCAAG
Organism: Dehalococcoidia bacterium; assembly: GCA_038240335.1. GTDB lineage: Bacteria > Chloroflexota > Dehalococcoidia > DSTF01 > JACRBR01 > JBBSDV01. Next base: position 1,742 of record JBBSDV010000157.1, on the reverse strand, counting down.
GGCGAGTCCTTCGACGTGGAGGCGGCGCTGGACGCCGCACGTTCCGCCACACGCGCGAATCTGGGTGAGCTGTGGGCGCTCGGCGACCACCGCTTGCTGGTCGGCGATGCGACCGACGCGGGCGACGTCGGGCGCCTGCTGGGGGATCGCAAGGCAGCGATGTGCTTCACCGATCCTCCCTACAACGTGTCGCTCGGCGATCACGGCGGCAAGCAGCGTGGTGCGCGCAAACGACGGATCGCAAACGACGCCATGCCCCCCGAAGAATGGAGCGCGTTCATCCGTGGCTGGTCGCTGAGCCTCATGTCCTCCGTAGACGGCGCGATCTACTGCTGCATGAGCACGAAGGAGTGGGGCTCGGTGAGCCAAGCCCTGGCCGATGCGGGCGGCCATTGGAGCGACACGATCGTCTGGAAGAAGGACAGGTTCACGCTCGGGCGAGCGGACTACCAACGGCAGTACGAACCGATCTGGTTCGGCTGGCGTGAAGGTAACAAGCACCACTGGTGTGGCGACCGCGACCAGGGTGACGTCTGGGAGATCGATCGGCCGTCGGAGAGCGAGGCGCATCCAACCATGAAACCGCTTGTGCTCGTCGAGCGGGCGCTGAACAACAGCAGTAAGCCCGGTGACGTCGTGCTCGATCTCTTTCTTGGATCGGGCTCGACCCTGATTGCCGCCGAGCGCACCGGGCGTGTCTGCTACGGCATGGAGCTGGACCCGCACTATGCGTCCGTCGTGATCGCGCGCTGGGAGAGCTTCTCAGGTCAGGAGGCGACGTGCCTGAGCACGCCTTCGTGATCGCGCGGGACGCCCGCGGCTCGCTCGTCCACGTCCGGCGGCGGGATAGCGGCGAGTGCATGGGCTGTATCGAGGTCGGTCTGTACGAGATCGTCCGCGCGCTGATCATCGCGGAGACGAGGGAAGCGACCGTCCGTGGCGATCGCTTCGTGGAGGCGGCTTCGTGAAGTTGCTAGCACTGCGCGCGCACGGTGCCGTTGAGGTCGACGGTCGCGCAGCCAAACAGGATCGCCGCCCAAGCCTCGGCGTCGGCGCGGTGGTTGCCAAACGTCCGCTCGTGCTCCGCGCAGTGGCGGACGAGCGCGAGCCTGCCCTCCGGCGTGTTCGGGAACTCGGGCGAGATCGGCGTGCCCTCGGTTGTCGTCTCGTACGCGGCGATCTCCGCCTCTCCGTGAACCTCTGGCATCAAGCCCCCGCACGACGCACGGTGCTCGTCGTCATCGAAGACGTAGTCCGCGGGCAAGAGTGGGATGTGCTTTCCGCGCCCGTCCTTCAGGTGCTGCCAGCCCTTCGGAATGACGCGCACTTCGCGGTTGGCGATGAAGCGGATGTCCGTGTTCTGCTCGTTCATGACTGTCCCTCCGAGCGTGCGGCCAGCAGGTGGTCGCGCGCGATCTGCTCCAGCCGGCCCCGCTGGAAGTGCCTGGCGGCGTATCCCGTTTTCGCCGTAAGCGCCTCGAGCACTTCGTCCGTCAGCCACGCGACCAGCTCGTCGTCCCACTCCTCGTCGTACGTGGCGTACGCGCGCTCGCGGATCACGCCATCGATGTGGCGCTCCGGCGTCCACTCATCTTGCCTCGATCGTCCTGTCGTGCGGTTCATGCTGCACTCCTTTCGTCCACATACATCACTCTGTGGGCGAACGAATGCAACGAGTATTCCACCGAATACTCGCCAACCCGAGAGATTTATCAATTGCCAGAGAGGGGAGGCGGCGACGG
>JBBSDV010000156.1:0-7352 GCA_038240335.1 Dehalococcoidia bacterium | reverse complement strand
TTCGGAGATCGCTAAGCCCGTCAACCAGTTCGACAGTTCATTTCGGCACGTGTTTCTCGCAATCACCGATAACACGCTCGCTGGCATCTCGTGCATGTATTTCGCCGCCGGTGATCGCGTGGGCCTTCACGACGCCGTGAGCTCTCAGCTATTCGCGGTCGTCGACGGCAAAGGATGGGTGCGGGACGGTACGCGGACTGTGTCGATTGTTGCAGGGGAATGCGCATTTTGGACACCGGGCGAATTCCACGCCGCCGGCACTGACGCCGTCATGACGGCGATCGTGATCGAATCCGCGAACCTCGAACCCTGGCGTTGGATGCCGGAGATTGATCTCGCCGGGCCATAAACGGTGCAGCCGGCGAGCGAGATCCATCGGGGCAGGGGCGGCAACCTCAATCCTTGCGTAGCGCCTCGATTGGATCGAGCCGAGATGCTTGGAACGCGGGGTAGATACCGAAGAACAAGCCGATGAGCACCGACGATGAGGGAGATGCCGGCGATCGCGCCAAGCAAAACCATCAGCTGCGGCTCACCTGATTCGCCGTCGTGAGCAAGTCGTGCTGCATCGACACGGTGCAGTCTTCGGTGCCGTTGTGGCTGTTGAGCAGGCGGCGCGGATATCCAGCTTCACTCCGCCGCCTGCAACATGCACGCCGCCGATCGTCACTGTCGACCCGATCGGAAGGTATATCGAACGTGGAAGGGCATGAGGCGACGATGTGGAGTTTTCCCGTGGAACGACGGCATCCTTACGACATAGGGTGTCGAAGGAGCGGGGATGTCATGGCTCGAGCACCGGGCACGATCGCGCTGGATGAACAAGGGGGACGACCGCATGACCGATATTCGCGCCGTGCTGTTCGATGTCGGCGGCCCGATCAACACCGAAAGCGAACACGAGCGTCTGGTCGACGACGCAATTGTCGCTGCGCTCGCCGAGGAGGGCATCGAAATCAATCCGGGTACTTACGCGGAAGCGAGTGCTTGGGCCGTCGAGCACTTCGCGCCTGATGCCTATGCGGCGATCATCTGGCGCTTGACCAAACGTGACCGCATGCGCTCGGAACGTGTGCATCGACGGATGATCGATCTAGTACGCCCGGACGATGGGTTCGAGTTGCGTGACGGCATTAGCGCCGTAATCGCGTCTCTACATGAGCGCGGGCTGCTGCTCGCGCTTGCGGCCAATCAGCCAGCGTCAATGCTCGCCGTGCTCGATGCGCACGGCGTCGGCACGCACTTCGATCACCGGGAGGTGTCGGGGACGCACGGCCACCGAAAGCCCGACGTCCGGCTCTTCCTCCGGTGCTGCGAAGATCTCAGCGTCGAGCCGGCGGAGTGCCTGATGATCGGGGATCGGATCGACAACGACATCTGCACCGGCCCGCTTACTCGGGATGCACACGATTCTCGTCCGCACCGGACGCCATATCGCACAGCAGCCGCGCTCTGCCGAAGAATTGCCGGACGCCGAGGTGCGTTCGGTGCCGGGGCTGCGCAGCGCCATCGAGCGATGCTTGCGCTAGTGGTTTCGTACATCGGCCCACGCCCGGACGACCCAGATTAAAATCGCGCTACGACGTCCCGCTTCGCGCGTCCCGCATTTCGTGTGGACGTTACAGCGTCGGCTGGTCGCTTAGCACGTCATCGGGATGGTGGGTCTCGCTCTTGCCGAGCCACCATCCGATGATTGCGCCGTAGATGGCGTGCCCGACGACGAATGATGCCACTGTCAACAGGCCATACCGACGGCCGGCGAATCCCGGCGCCTTCACATGACCGACGTGCTCCAGAAGCTTCTCATCACCACGTGCGACGGCGCGCGGGTTCAGCTTGCCGACGACGGCCGCCGCCGTAGCCGAATACGCGAGATGGGGCACGGCGAGCATCAGTCCGCTCTTCGCCGACGGCCGCACACCCAGCGCCCGAAAGCCGGCGCGGTACGCAGATGGCATCAGGAGCGTGCTCTGGAGCGCGTGCGGCACGAGTCCAATCAACCGCGCCTTGCCATCGGGCTTGCGCACGAAGCTGCCGAGCAGCATCGGGAGGTCGAGTTTGCTCACGCCGGTGCGCCGCGCCACGTACATCGGCACGGTGAACGCAACAGTGGCGAGCGCACCGGCGACCACGACCGGGCTCGTCGCGATACCGGTTAGTCGCGACATCGTGGTCTTTGGCTCGCCGTCGACTTCTCGGATCGGGCCGGATGCAGCGCTGGTCACGCGCTCGAAGACGGTCTTCGGGTCGACGTCCGCGGTCGGATTCATCGCGTCGTGCTTGATCGGCGGCGCGGCTGGCTGTTGCGAGACAGGCGCGTAGGGCGCGGTGCGTCCCGCCGCGGCGGGGAAGGCCGTTTCCCCTGGTGTCGGATGACCGGCGGCACCGCCACGGCCGTTGGAAATCGTCGGAGTCTGGTGCCTCACGGGGGCGTACGGCGCTGTGCGTGCGGCGTCGGCGGGGTATGCGATGTCGCCCGCCGCGGGATGCGGCGTCGGGTCGTTCGTCCTGCCCGCCGGCGGTTCCCGCAGGTCGCCCGCGCCCGAGGCGTGCGTCGCGGCGCTCTCGCGGCGATCGGGCGCCGCATTGCTCGTGGCCCGATCCTCGGCCACGACATCACGCGCGGCGAGCGGGATGTTGGGGATGGGCGATGAGATTGGCTCGCCATCGATGGCTGGCGTCAGGCCCCCGACCGCGGTGGTCGACTCGAGTTCGTCGATCATCATCGCCGCGCTCGACGGCTCGCGGCCTTCAACCGTCACCCGCTGGTCGTCGCGCATATCGGCAGGCAGTTCGCCCGAGCGCGCGACGGGGGTTGCATCGATCAACTCTTCGGCGCGTTTGCGGTACTCCTGCTCGTCGACTGCGGGCGCGTACGGCACCGTCTCGCCAGCAAGCTCGCGAAACGCGGAATGATCCTGCGGGATACGCTCTTCCTCGCGCCGCTCCCGATTCTCCGTCGGAGTCGGAGCCAGGTTGCGAAGGTGGCGGCTCTGCTCCGCGAGTTCGCGCTCCATGCGCGCGCGCTGGTCGAGCAACTCTTCGCTGGAGATTACGGGCGCGACCGTCATGTCGCGAAACGGATCCTCGGCGGCTTCAGTTCCCGGCTCCGTGAGCTTATGCGCGTCGAGTGTCGATTTGTCAAAGGCGACGACGACCTCGTCCGAACCTGCGGACTCTATTTCCGCGCTGCTGAGCCAGTAGTCACGCTGCATGGGTGCATCGACCTTGAAGTAGCCGCCTTCGACTTGCTTGATTGCGCCCAGATCCTGACCGTCGCCCGAACGCACATGCGCGCCAGTGACCAGCGTCGATGCCTGTCCCGCGTTTCCCTTGTCTCGCTCGATCGTCATCATCAGCCTCCGAACGTTGAAGGGACGCACCGAAGTGCGCCCCAAAATAGCGGACGAATCGCGGTGGGGGGCCGCCGCTGATCCGTGCCGATCATGATCAGCGTACGGCTCCGAGCGTCGAAGCATCGATACGCCGCTGACATGGGGTCGTTGCGGTCTCATCACAATGCTGCGGGTGCTGCCAAACGGCCGCGACGCGACCTTGCTACGATCGGGATCGCGTACTGCGGGGCAGCCGAAGTCGTCGGATTGGGTTGACTAAAAAGATTGTCCGTCGCTGAGATGCAGACACTGGTTGCTGACACTAATCTGGCAATCAACATAACGTCCTGCACTCGCTCCCGACCTTCATCAGATGGGTTGTGAGAGATGGGTTGTCGGCGAGCCGGTCGGGAGGTCGGGGCGGCAGGGTCGGCTACATGCGCTCAGGCGTCGCCATTCCCATCAGCGTCAGGGCGCGGGCGAGGACGGCTTTCGCCGCGGCGCAGAGCTTGAGACGCGCCTTCGAGAGCGCTTCGTTGTCGTCGTCGATGACGCGGCATTCGGTATAGAAGGCGTGGAATGCGGTCGCCAGCTCGCCGGCGTAGTGCGGTAGGTGATGTGGCTCCATCGCCCGCGCCATCTGCTGCACCAGCTCCGGCAGCTGCAGCATCTTGCGCACGAGTTCGAGTTCGGCCGGATGCGCGAGCAACGCGACGTCTCCGTCGTCGAACGACGAGATGCGCTCGCGGGCTTTCTCGAGGATGGCGGCGATGCGAGCATGGGCGTACTGTACGTAGTACACCGGGTTCTCCGATGACTGCCGCTTCGCGAGCTCGAGATCGAACTCCATCTGGCTATCGGCGGAGCGGGAGAGGAAGAAGAAGCGGGCGGCGTCGGCACCGACTTCCTCGACGATGTCGCGCATCAGCACGATATTGCCGGAGCGCTTCGAAAGCCGCACGACCTCGTCGCCGCGGCGAAAGCTGACCAGCTGGTAGATGAGAATGTCGAGCCGCGCCGGATCGACGCCGATCGCGTCTACCGCCGCCTTCAGCCGCGAGACATGGCCCTGATGGTCGGCGCCCCAGACATCGATCACACGATCGAACTTGCGGACGATGAACTTGTCGTAGTGATAGGCGATGTCGGACGCGAGATACGTCGGTCGCCCGGTGCTGCGAACGACGACGTTGTCCTTGTCCTCACCGAGTTCCTGGGAGGCGAACCAGAGCGCGCCCTCCTTGTCGACGAGGTGGCCGCCATCGCGAAGGACCGCCATCGCCGTTTCGTAGAGCCCGTCGCCCTCGTAGAGCGAGCGCTCGTGAAACCAGGCATCGTACGTGACGCCCAGGCGCTTCAGGTCGGCGCGGATGCTCTCGACCATGATGTCGATGCCGCGCAGCACGAACTCGGGTGGCGGTGCGTCCGGCGCTGCGTCGGCGAAGCGATCGCCGAATTCCTCGCGGAGCTGTTTGCCGACATCGATCATGTAGTCGCCTGGATAGCCATCGTCCGGGATCGCGATGTCTTGCCCGAAGAGCTGCAGGTAGCGCGCCAGTAACGTTCGGCCGAAGACGTCGGTCTGAGTGCCGGCGTCGTTCACGAGGTATTCGCGCTCGACGTCGTAGCCGGCCGCCTGCAGCACCGAGGCGAGGACGCTACCGATCGTCCCGCCGCGACCATTGCCGGCGGTGAGCGGCCCGGTCGGGTTCGCACTGACGAATTCGATCTGGACCCGCTGGCCTGCGCCGATGTTGATGTCGCCGAAGTGCTCGCCTTCCGCGAGGATCGCGGCGACCTGCTGTGCCAACCATGCAGGTGAGAGACGGAAGTTGATGAAGCCGGGCGGCGCGACTTCCGCGGCCGCGAACGCACCGCTCATCGGAATGCGTGACGCGATCGTCTTTGCCAGGTCGAGCGGGTTTGCACGAGCACTGCGGGCGAGGCGCATCGGCAAGTTTGTGGCGTAGTCGCCATGCTCGTGCTTCGCCGGTCGTTCGATGACGATCTCCGGCAGGACGACATGAGGCAGCTCGCCGCCGGCCATCGCGTCATTCGCTGCGGTCTCGATCGCTGCTGCCAGTTCGTCGCGAATCATGTGCGATCAAATGGAAAAGCGCGCTGCCCGATCATCGCGAGAACTTCGTCGACGGCGGCGCGCGCATGCTCGATAACGTTGGCAGGGTAACGCATGTCCCGGCTGTGCGCTACGAACTCGTGCTCGTCGAGCACCCGCGGCGCTTCATCCGTGTACCAGGCGACATCGAGGTCGAGATCGATGCAGTGGAAGGCAGCGCCGTCGAACTCCACCGGCGTTGCGATGTTCACGTAGAACCACGTTCGCCCCTTGCGGATCGCTCGGGCGACATTGAACCAGCGGTCGTCATAGAGGTAGATATCGCCGCCATAGCGGGTCCGTGGCGCGTCGGGATCATCGTTGGGATCGAGCGTGCGCGACATCGTCTCGCCCTCGACAAACTGAAGCAGGTAGAGCGGGCCCTTGTTGAGCACGAAGCGCGCCGGCCAGCGCCGGTGGTATCGACGATCGTACTTCGTCATGTGCAGGGGCGTCTCGCGCCCGATTAGTTCTTCATACATGCGTCGTCTCCGCGCCATCAGGGTATCGACATAGCGGTTCTGGTAGTGTCGTGACGAGTCGTTTTAGCCGTCTCGACCGCCGTCTCAAACCGTGGACAACGGACGATCGACGACCTCGGATCGAATTGACAGCCTCGGCCAGACAATCAACGCTCGGCCCCGACTGACCACCACCAACGACCAAACGACCCACCCCTATCAGGCGGCGACCTGTAGCGTCTCTGTCGCATTTGCGTTTCCCCTTGCAAGCCGCCGTCGCTGTTCCGCTGGATACAACGGAAGGAGCGAAGGAGAACAAGATGCCGATCAAAGCAGTGCAGCACGTCGCCAGCCAACTCGGCGCGCGGCCCGAGATTGCAGCCCTCCCGATCTGGCGCGAGGCGTTCACGGGCCTCGAGTGGCTGTCGCTGCACACATCTACCGTTTACTCGGGATGCGGCATCGTGCGAGGTGAGGGCGAGCCTGTCGTGCTCGTGCCTGGCTTCATGGCCTCTGATCGCACGCTCTTCGAGTTGCACGCGTGGCTGGCGCGCGTCGGCTACCGGCCGTATTTCTCGGGCATCGGCCGCAACACGCGCTGCCCCGAAGTGCACATAGCCCGCTTGCTTGAGACGGTCGAACGCGCGCACGCGGAGACGGGTGAGCGTGTCACGATCATTGGCCATAGCCTCGGCGGCTGCTTTGCCCGGGGTGCCGCCATGAAGCGCCCCGATCTCATTTCGCAGGTTATCTCGCTCGGGTCGCCAGTGCAGGGGGCGCGGGTGCATGCTCTGATCGCCGCAGCAGCGGAGTTCATCCGCGGCTCCGAGTGCACCGTCGATTGCTATCAGCCGATGCAGGAGTGTCTCCCGGAGAGCGTCGCCGAGGCCAACATCTACTCGAAGTCGGATGGCATCGTCGATTGGCAGACGTGCAGCCGTGAACGCGGAAGCGAGAGCATAGAAGTCGCGGGCACGCACATCGGGCTGATTTGGAATGCGCAGGTATTCGGTGCGCTCGGACGACTGCTCGCCGAGCATCGGCATGTTGCGACGCGGCCACGAACGAGCCGTGATGAGCCACGCGCGCGCCGCGGTGCCGACGCGATGCTGAACCCGCGTATCACGCCGCTCCGCCGACGAGTCGCCTGAGGAGACGATTCGCAGAGAGCGGCCATCGTGCATCATTCGCCCGGCTCTTCGTCTCGGCGACGGAGACTGCTTCTCACTTCCCTCGTCCACGACTGTTGCGACTGATACGATCGCAAGATGATTCGCGATGCAACTCCTGAGGATATCCCGACGATCGCCGCGCTGATTCATGGCCTCGCCGAATATGAACATCTCGCGCACGAAGTAGCGCTCGCCGAGACGGACCTTCGCGAGCACCTGTTTGGCGCACAGCGGTTCGCCGAGGTGCTGATTGCGGAGCATGGCGACG
>JBBSDV010000155.1:0-7436 GCA_038240335.1 Dehalococcoidia bacterium | reverse complement strand
GACAAGAACAAAGGACCGCAGCGATCCAGCGCCGAAGCCCCTCGTTCCTTTTCCCAACCGCAGACTATCATCTCCACACGGACATCCAAGTGACAGATTCACTGCTCACTTGAGGTGACACAATCACTGCTCTATGACAGGTCGCCGCCGCGGCTTGTTGGTATCGGTACGGGGCGACGATCCACAGATGGCCCCGCTGTCCAAAGAGTCTGAACCGGAGGAGATCGCCGTCGCGCGCGGCATCGCGGGCGTCGCCGCGACGCTGTGCGGCAACCCGGCACGCTTCGGGGTACGTGTGCAGGAAACGAACCGCGGGCGAGACGGCGGGGCGAAAGTTTCCTCCCCGCCTCGCGACCGCGTTTCGCCCGCTCTGTTCATCTTGTGGCCACCTGTGGCCATCAGTCGATCTGGCCTGCGCTAGTTTCGCACGTACACGACTTCGATAGGACCGGTGAACTCGAGGCGCCAGGCGGCGTCCGTGCGTAGTGCCGTGGCGAGTTCTGCGTTCTCGCGAACCATCACGACCTGCACCCCGTACGAGTCGAGCAAGGACTGCCAGCCATCGTGCGCCTTGTAGATGTCGAGATAGTCGTTGAGCAATTTATCGCCGTAGAAGTCAGTTCGCCCGTCGACGAACACGGGCACGTCGGGGTAGAGCGCGTCGATCAGATAGCCGCCTTCGTTGTAGCCGTTGTACAGACCGGCGCCGGGATGATGCCCGCGAACGTACGCGGCCTCGGTTTCCGGAAAGCCGGCCTGCGTCGGCGCGCCGATCGAAAGCGGATTGCCGGCGTGGAGGAGCGCCACCGGGCCGAGCATGGCGGCAATCGCGATGACGAGCGCCAGCGCCGCTGGCAGCGGCACCCGCAGCGACGAGTCGCGGGAGGCGCGCATCGCTTCCCATCTGCGAGAGGCAACGCCGGCGACGACCGGCACGGCGACGATGGCCGCGAAGGGGCCGTTTCGGAGCGCCTCCATGCTCAGCACCAACACGGCTAGTGAGACAAGCCAGAGGAACGGCCGCGGACGCGTCCGGGTGACGAGCGCGAGAGTGAGCAGCACCGCGAAGACGAAGACGGGCACGTGCGCCGGAATGGTGATGTCGGGCCGCCGCCATTCGTTGACGTGGGCGCTCGCGAACTGCGAATGGAAGAGATAGCGAAACGGATATGCGAGGATCGATGGCCCGACGGGATTCGCGAACGTCGCCACGACGCATGCAGCGGCGATGAGGAACGGTAGGCGCAAGGAGACCTCGCGACCACGAACGGCATCGAAGCAGAGGGCGGCGAGCCAGCAACCGACGAGCATCAGCCCGAAGTAGAACCCGAGGTGCAGGTTCACCCAGACCGCCATCAGCGGTGGCAAGAGCCAAAGCGGCGCCCGCGCGCCGTCGTAGTGGCGCGAGAGCACGTAGAGGAACGTGGCGAACAGCAGCCAGCTGAAGATCTGCGGGCGCACGGTAACAAATGTCGACATCACCACGACGGCGAAGAGCATCAGCACGACCAGCGGCTTGGTTCCGGCGCCGCTGCGGCGGCCGAGCGTGTACGACAGCATCAGCGCGCCGACCGTCACGAATCCGAAGATGATCAGCGTCGCCGCGTAGCCAATCGCTGATTGAGCGACGTAGATGAAGACTTCGGCGAGCCATTCGTGCGCAACCCAGGGTTGTCCGGCGCGCGTCCACGAATAGGGATCGTGCTTTGGGATGCCGTGATGGAGGATGAACTCGCCGGTGCGCAGGTGCCACCAGAAATCATTGTCGATGCCGTGCGCGAGCGGCACGGCGACGAGCGCGGCGAACAGCATCGCGAGCTGCAGCCAGGCCGCCGGCACGCGCGATCGCAACAGCGCGAGGGGACGCGTGATCGTTCGCTCTCTCGCCGCCGAATCGATCTCACGCTGCATCCAGCCTCCCATCGCTTCCTAGGACCGAATGTCCTTGTAGGTATCGGTAGACGCTCTCGAACGGCGCAGATGCAGACACGACACGATCCGGGGCAGAACGAAGCGGGCGTCAAGTTGTAAACAAAGTGCTAAAAAAGTAGGAGAAACCCCTACAGGTGCTCCCGTACGTGACGAATCTCTTAATGCGACAGGCAGCAGCACGATCCCCCGCCGGATGGTGAAGATGCCGGGAGCACGTCCGACTGTCGAGGGCCGGACGACGTCTGCCACCCGTAGTGACAGACACCGACATTCATCCCGCAGCCCTCGAGCGGGTAGTTCTCTGAAGGGGGAATCGGAAATGCTGAACCAGCTGGCTCTGCGCGTGTTTGTCGCTCTCTCGAGCGTCGCTCACTCGATCGAGTCGAAGATGAAGGACGAGGAAGGCCAGACTCTCGCCGAGTACGGTCTGATCATGGCCGTCATCGCCGTCGCCGTCGTGGTTGCCGCCGGTGTTGCGTTCCGGAACGCCATCGTCGGTTCCTTCAACAAGGCGTCGAACTGCCTCAACGGCACGACGACCGGCTGCTCCTAAGCAGTCAAGCACGAAGAGATGGGAGCGCTCGGAGGTTCCGGGCGCTCCTTTCTTTCGAAGCCGGAGTTCATTCCGGGGGGACGAAGATCATGAACGATTGCATCCTGCGAGCCCTCGTGGCCATGCAGACGTTGTTCTCGAAGCGATTCGACGATGAGCGAGGCCAGACGTTGGCGGAGTACGGCCTGATCATGGCCGTAATCGCCGTAGCCGTCATCGTTGCGGCAGGCGTCGCGTTCCGCGACGCAATCGCTGGTTCATTTTCGAGCGCAACAAACTGCATCAACGGCGCAGGCAACGTCGGCGTTTGCCGCTAGCGACCATGGCACGGTTCGTGACGAAGGGGTTGTCCCCAGGGACAGCCCCTTCTTGCTGTCGCTTCTACGCCGGTCCGGAAGATCGCCGAGGCAGGACTGACTGTCCATCCGTAGACGAACTTCCTTTAATCTCCACAAGAACACATCTCTACAAGCGCAGCCGCGCGCACTCGCTCCCAAGTTCAATGCAACGAACCAAATGCCGCCGCGTTTATAGAGGCGACGTCGAGTCGACGTCGCACTCACCCGGCCACCGCAGCGGGCCGGCGCCGTTCTCCCCTCGAGAGCGGCAGAGTATCGGCGCCGCGCGGAGCGGAGTTCCTGGGGAGGTAGAGGATGGTAAGCACGTTGGCACTGCGACTCTTCGTCGCGCTAAAGACGCTCGGTCAGACGATCGAGTCCGCGGTGAAGGACGAAGAAGGCCAGACACTCGCCGAGTACGGCCTGATCATGGCGGTGATCGCCGTTGCGGTCGTCGTGGCAGCAGGTATCGCGTTCCGCGACGCAATTACGGGAGCATTCAACTCCGCGTCGAACTGCCTCAATGGCACGACGACTGGCTGCAGCTAGGACGATTCGGCGGGCCAAAGCGCAGGCGTCAAGGGGCACTCTATGCGGGTGCCTCTTCTGCACGCTCGCGAGCAAAGGTGATGAGAGCCACTCGCTGTCGCGGAGCCATGCCCGCCATTTGCGCCGGTTCCGAATCCTTGATCGGGGCCAGGCGGTCTGACTATCATGTAGCGAACTCGTGACGACGGGCACAATCCACGTCCGTCGCCTCTCTTCCCCGACAAAGGAGCCTCTTCGTGACTGTGAATCTGCGCATCCCCGGCCCCACGCCCTGCCCCGACGACGTCCTGCAAGCGATGTCGCGGCAGATGATCAACCACCGCGGGCCCGAGTTCGCAGGGATTATGGAGCGAATCACGTCGGGTTTGCAGACGATGTTCGAGACGAAGAACGACGTCTTGACGCTGACATCGGCCGGCACGGGGGCGCTCGAGGCGGCTGTGGTCAACACGCTGTCGCCAGGCGACCGTGCGCTTGTCGTCTCGATCGGTGTCTTTGGCGACCGCTTCGCCGACATTGCGACTACGTACGGGGTCGACGTCCAGAAGCTCTCATTCGACCTCGGCACGGCGGCGAATCCGGACGAAGTTGCGGAAGCGCTGCGCAAGGATCCGTCGTTCAAGGCCGTCATGGTGACGCACAACGAGACCTCGACGGGCGTCACGAACGACCTCGAAGCCATCGCGAACGCAATCCGCGGCGTGCGTCCGGACATCCTCATCCTCGTCGATGCGATCAGCAGCCTCGGCTCGGTGCCGCTGCCGATCGACGCATGGGATCTGGACGTGGTCTTTACAGGCTCGCAGAAGGGGTGGATGGTGCCGCCCGGGATGGCGATGGTGGCGGTGAGCAAGCGGGCGTGGGCAGCTGCCAACGAGGCGCGCATCCCGCGCTACTACTTCGATTACAAGAAGGCGAAGGGCTACCTCGAAAAGGGGCAGACGCCGTGGACGCCGGCCGTCTCGGTGTATTTCGCGATGGACGTGGCGATCAAGAAGCTGCTCGATGAGGGGCTCGCGAACATCCACACCCGCCATGCGCGACTAGGCAAGTTCACGCGCGACGGCGTCAGAGCACTCGGCCTCAAGCTGCTCGCCGACGAGAGCGTTGCTTCGAACACCGTGACGTCCGTGTGGGTGCCGGACGGCGTCGATGGACCGGCGCTCAACAAGATGATGCGGACCGAGTACAACACCGTGCTCGCGGGCGGTCAGGGCTCGCTCACGGGCAAGATCTTCCGCATCGGGCACCTCGGTCTCGTCACAGAGGCGGACCTCCAGGCGTGCCTCGATGCGCTGAAGCTGGCGCTGCCGCGCGTTGGCTTCGGTGCGCCGGTTGCCGCTGCGCGGTAACTGGTGGGCCGTTGTAGCCGAGTATGAACCTGTCCCTACGGGGGGTGCCTCGATACTCTCTTTGAATGAAGAAGATCCTCGTCGCTGACCCCATCGCGCAGGACGGCATCGACATTTTGATGCGCGAGGCTGAGGTCGACGTGCGCACCGGGCTGCCGCTTGACGAGTTGCTGCGGATCATCCCGGAGTACCACGCACTCGTCGTGCGCAGCGAGACGAAGGTGACGGCGGAGGTCTTCGCCGCCGGCAAGCAGCTGCAGGCCGTCGGGCGCGCCGGTGTCGGCGTCGACAACATCGATCTCGTCGCCGCGACGGAGCGCGGCGTCATCGTCGTGAACGCGCCACTCGGCAACACAATCTCGGCGGCGGAGCACGCGGTCGGGCTGATGCTATCGCTCGCGCGGCACATCCCCGACGCAAACGCCTCGTTGAAGCGCGGCGAGTGGAAGCGCGCGCAGTTCGTCGGCGTCGAGGTGCGCGGCAAGACGATGGGCATCGTCGGGCTCGGGCAGGTTGGGTCCGAGGTCGCGCGTCGCGCCAAGGGGCTCGACATGGCGGTCGTCGCCTACGACCCCTTTGTGTCGCCGGAGCGGGCGGCGATGCTGGGCGTGGAGCTTGCGCCCTCGCTTGATGCGGTGCTTGCGGCGGCGGACTTCCTGTCGCTGCACACGGTACTCACGGCGCAGACGAAGCACTTGATCGGCGATGAGCAGCTGGCGAAAGCGAAGCCCACCCTGCGGCTAATCAACACCGCCCGGGGCGACCTGATCGATATCGATGCACTGCTGAGCGCAGTCGACGACGGCCGCATCGCCGGGGCGGCGATCGATGTCTTTCCGCAGGAGCCGCCGGACATGGCGGCGCCGATCCTGCATCACGACCGGATCATCGTCACGCCGCACCTTGGGGCGTCGACGGCCGAGGCGCAGGAGCGCGTGGCGGTCGACGTCGCGGCGCAGATCCTCGCGATCCTCCGCGGCGAACCGGCGCAGTACGCCGTCAACGCGCCGATGATTGCCGCCGAGACGATGACCGTGCTGGCACCGTACATTGCCGTCGCGTCGAAGGCGGCGACGCTGGCGATGCAACTCACGGCGGGGCAGATGGGCGCGATCGAGATCGAATATCTCGGCGAGATCGGCCAGCATGACACGACGGCGCTGCGGGCCGCGGTGATCAAGGGTCTCGTCGCGCCGATCTCCGAAGAGAACGTGACGATCGTGAATGCGAGCCTGATCGCCGAGAATCGCGGCATGAAGATCGTCGAGCGCAAAGGGCCGGCGGAGGATGTTTATGCGAACCTGATCCGCGTCCACATCCACACGAGCGGCGGCGGCACGGACGTTACGGCGACGCTTGCGCATGATGGTCCGCACATCGTGCAGGTCAACGACTTTTGGGTCGACATTCCGCCCGGTGAAGGCTGGCTCTTGCTGCTCGAGAACCAGGACCGGCCGGGAATGATCGGTGCCGTCGGCACGTTTCTCGGCGAGCACGACATCAACATCAGCTTCATGCGCGTCGGCCGCACTGGGGTGCGGGGCAAGGCGCTGATGGCCGTCGGCATCGACGATCCGGTCACACCGGAGCTGCTGCAGAAGCTGTCGTCGATCCCGAACATCCTCTCGGCACAGGTCACGCAGTTCTCGTAGCCGAATCGACGCGACGATCCACAGATGGCCACAGGGAAGACAGATGGTTTTCGGCCGAAACGCGAGGCGCGATCGGTTGCCAAAGGGCGCGATGCCGGCGATCCTCATCACCGTTCTCGCGATGATGCTAGCGCCCCTGATCGGCGGTTGTGCATCGCAGGCGGGGGCGCCCGATCCGACGACCTTCCCGGCCTCGCTCGCGGCACATGGGTCCGCGACGCCCGCGCCGACAGTCTCGGCGGTCGCGCCCGCGCAATCTGCGGCAGCCTCACCCTCGGCAGCGACACCGATCCAGACCGAGTTTCCGATCGTCGGCGACGGCGAGGCGACCGCCGGCGGTGGGGTCACTCCGCCAACTTTTTCCACCGCCGGATACAGTGTGACGATCAGCGCGGTGGGCGACATTAGCCTCGCGCGCGAGGTCGTCGATCGGATGGAGACCAACGGCGCGGACTACCCGTACGCACTCGTTGCGCCGCTCATCGACGGCGAAATCGGCTTCGCGAACCTCGAGGGTGCGCTTACGGATCGCGGTGAGGCTTGGCCGAAGGGGTACAACTTTCGGACGCCGCCGCGCTTCGCTCCGGGGCTGCGCGCCGGACGCATCAGCGTGGTCACGCTGGCGAACAACCACACGCTCGATTACGGCGCGATCGGGCTCACGGACACGATCGCCGCTCTCGACGGCGCGTCAGTGCGGCATGTTGGCGCAGGGGCATCGGACGCCGACGCGTGGAGCGCCACGATCGTCGAGACGCGCGGGCTGCGAGTGGCGTTCGTCGGTTGCGCGCTGACGCCAGATGAGGCCTCCGGCTTCTCGATCCAGCAGTGGGCGGCTACCTCGACCGCGGCGGGTATTGCTATCTGTGAGCCGCTGCGGCTGCGGGACGCGATCGCCGACGCTCGGCAGCGCGCGGATTTCGTGGTCGTCGCCGCGCACGCGGGCGATGAGTACATCGCGACGCCGAACGACACGCAGCGCGAGCTGGCAACGGCCGCGCTCGATGCGGGTGCGGACGCGTACGTCGGCGCCCACGCGCACGTCGTGCAGCCGGTAGAG
>JBBSDV010000154.1:0-7757 GCA_038240335.1 Dehalococcoidia bacterium | reverse complement strand
GCGATCCAATCCCGCTGGACCTCCGCTGAGGCAGCCGTCATCGCGCTGCAGGCCGGCGTCGATATCGTGCTGGCGAAGGACGCCGGCGACATCGCGTCGATCCATGCCGCGATCATGCAGGCTCTTTCGGACGGCCGGATCAGTCAGGCGCGGCTCGACGCGTCGGTCGCGCGCATCATCTCGGCGAAGCAGCGCATCCTTTCCCAACCCGCGCCGTCGCTTGACGTGATCGGCGCGCCCGCGCACGCGGCGTTCGTCGCGGACCTGGCGGCAGCGGCGACCGACGCCGGTTGCCGCTAGCCGACGCGGTAGCTCCACGACGCATCGCACCGCCACTCGTGGCGCTCACAACCGTGAGTCCTTCACTCTTGACGCGCCTTTGACGGGCGGATGTGCCTTTCGGGAACGCGCCATCGTTCAGATGCTGTAAGATGCGCTCACTTCTTGGGGGAGAATTCGCTCTCGGCTGCCCGCGCCGGTTGCCGTTGCACGACGTGAGGTTGCCCAATGCGAACGTACGCGAGCCTGCTCGCTCTTTTCGCCATCGCCGCGCTCTCCGCCCTCTCGGTCTCGCCCCGGCAAGCAGCGCAGGCGTCCGGCTCGAGTACCCTCAACCGGCCCGAGGATCCCGTCGTCCTGACCGGCGCCGACGTGCCGGCAATGCAGGGCCTCGCCCCCGGCGACCTCGTCGCATTCAAATATGATGCCGGCGCTTGGACGCAGGTGCCCGTGCAGGTCGATGAGCGCGCGCTCAAGGACATCGGCACCATTTACAACGCCGCACCGAGCGGCGTCTTGTCGCTTGTCTACACCGATACCGGTACGTTCACCGGCGCCGACAACGACCCGAAGATCGATCCCAACGACGAGATCGCGTTCATGGCGAAGGATGCCGGCGGCAACGCGCCCTCCTTCTCCGAACCCTTCGGCGTCATCGCCCACAGCGGCGTCGAGATCACGGTCACCGATCCGCTCGCGCCGTCGCAGACTGGCCTCGTATATCTGTTCCGACAGGATGGCTCGCTCTCACCCGGCGCTGGCCAAACCTACGTCACGTACAACTTCAACCTGCTCTCCGGCGACTACAAGCTCACGTACAAGAAGGGCAGCACGGGAACGCCGAACCCTGAGAACTCGACCATCGTGTCGCCGAACTACAGCGAGCACTTCGGCGACCGCTGGCAGGATGATGAGACGCACATAACGGCCGGGGGTGCGACGGGCGTCGACATCCTCGATCGCCACAAAGCGATGTTCGCGCCCGGGCAGTGTGTGCGCAGCGAAGACACGTTCGATGGCGTCGTCCCCGCCAGCCCGCTCGAGGGCGCATTCGTGACGAACAAGAGCGGGCCCGTGCGCGCCATCCGCTCCTACATCGGCGCCAATAGCGGCCCGAACACGCAGCGCGATCACATCTTTTACGCGCAGCGGCAGGACATCCACAACGAACTGCGCGTCCACTCCATCCCAAGCATCATGGACTTCTACGACTACAGCCCCGCCGCTGCGGGCATGACCTACTACAACGACCTCAACACCGGCGGTGTTCCCGTCGACGGCGTGCCTGATCCCGGCATCCTAAACGGTCAGATCCAATGGCAAATGATCACCGGCGCCCAGGGAACTGTCGTGATCGCCGGCTCCGTCTCGACGAACATTCCTTCGTTCAGCTACACGAGCTACTACCTCGACGATGCCAACCCGACGACGACGCAGTGCACCGGCGACACGCAGTCGTACGCCTCGAGCGGCGTGTACGTCAACAACACCGTCCCCTGCACCGACCCCGGGATCGCCGGTTGCACGACGTATCTCAACACCTCGAGCACCCTCTATTACGAAGCCCCCGGTGAGACGGCTGCCAACGCGGCCGCGCTCGATGCCCAGGCGCTCGCGCCGCTGACGTTTACGTCACGGCTCTGGCTGCCCGGCGGCGACAGCGACGGCGACGGCATCGCTGACACCGCCGACAACTGCCCCGCCGTCGCAAATGCCGGCCAGCAGAACAGCGACCGAAACTTTACGCTGCTCCCGCACCCCAAGTATGGGTTCGACGACCTCACGTCGATCAACGCCGACACGCTCGGTGACGCCTGCGATGCCGATTCGGACAACGACGGCATCAGTAACGCGATCGAGGCCGCCGGTCCGCCGTGCGCATCCGCCACGGGACCGACAAACCCGCTCGTCGCCGACACCGACGGCGATCGCGTCCTCGACGGGGCAGAGTGCGCGCTCGGCTCGAATCCGAACGACCCGCTCTCGAAGCCCGCAACCCCTGCTGCCGCGAATGACGCCGATGGCGACCACTTGTCGACGCCGTTCGAGCTTGCGATCGGCACGAACCCGCTGAGCGCCGACACGGACGGCGACGGCGTCAAGGACGACGTGGAGTACAAGGCCTATAACAGCAACCCGCTCGTCGCCAATACCGACGGCGATATCTGCGACGACGGCAAGGAAGTCTCGAGCGTCGACAACAACAACGTTGTCAACGCGGCGGATCTGGCGATCGTCGCCGGCGCCTTTGGCAGTTCAACGACGGCGAACTACGTAGCCGACTTCGACGTCAACCGCGACGGCTCGATCACGGCCGGCGATCTCGCGTTCATCGCGAGCAAATTCGGGCCCTGCTGATGCGCTTGGTGGCGAATCGAGCCGCCGCCAGATGACACGCTGCGGCGCGGTGGTTCGCGGAGCCGGATGCTTTGCTGCGTTCCCGACGGTCATCCACGGATGAGACGTGGACTCCTTCCGCTCGCGGTATTGCTCGTCGCGGCCGGCTGCTCCTCCACGCACAAGGCCGCGCCGACGCCTGAAGCGGCGACGCGCGTGCCGGTCGTCGCGCAAACTGCTCCTTCCGGATCGAGCATCGCCGGCGACCCGGTGCTCATCGCCGCCGGCGACATCGCGTCGTGCAAGGCGACCGGCGATACCGCTACGGTGGCAATTCTAGACACGCTGCCTGGCGCGATCGCCGTGCTCGGCGACAACGCATACGAGGCGGGCACCGCGGCCGAGTACCGGAACTGCTACGACCCGACCTGGGGCGCGCGTCTCGTCGACACGCATCCCGTACCCGGCAATCACGAGTACGAGACAGCGAACGCGAATGGCTATTACGGCTACTTTGGCGCAGCCGCGGGCGATCCCGCTGCGGGCTACTACAGCTACGACCTCGGCGCGTGGCACGTTATCGCGATCAACAGCAATTGCATGAGCATCGGGGGCTGCGGCGCCGGCTCGCCGGAGGAGGTGTGGCTGCGCGCCGACCTCGCCGCACACCGGACGGAGTGCACGCTCGCATACTGGCATCACCCGCGCTACAGCTCGGGCACGACCCATGGCGACCAGGCCTTCGTGCAGCCGATCTGGCAGGCGCTGTACGACTACCACGCCGATGTCGTGCTGAGCGGCCACGAGCACAACTACGAGCGGTTTGCGTTGCAGGATGCCACCGGTGGCGCCGACGCGCTCGGCATACGCGAGTTCGTCGTCGGGACGGGCGGCCGCAGCCACTACGCCTTCGGCAGCACCGAGCCGAATAGCGAGGTGCGGAACAGAGACACGTTCGGCGTGCTTGTGCTCACCCTGCACGCGGATAGCTACGACTGGCGTTTCGTGCCGGAAGCTGGCAAGTCCTTCAGCGACGCCGGAAGCGCCAGCTGCCACGGCCCGTAGGCGTTTCAGGTTGGCATCGGACGTCGGACGCTCGATAACGCCGCCAGTCGCTTCGAGTGTGCGCGTTCACGCCTTTGCCGCGCCGACGAGCTCACGGACGTCCGCGACACCCTCATCACGCATGAAGCGCTCGATGCCGTCGAGTACCCGGAGCGGCGCGAGCGGGTCGCGGAACGTCGCCGTGCCCACCTGTATGGCCGTCGCGCCGGCCATGAGGAACTCGACGGCGTCGGTGCCGGTGGAGATGCCGCCGCAGCCGATGATCGGCACATCGATCGCGGACGCGACCTGCCACACCATGCGCAGCGCAACAGGCTTCATAGCCGGCCCCGAGAGGCCGGCGAAGACGCGCGCGATGCGCGGCTTTCGCGCCGCCACGTCGATGGACATCGCCTGCAGCGTGTTGACCACGCAGAGCGCACTCGCGCCCGCATCGACGACGCGGCGCGCGATGGCGACGATGTCAGTTACGTTCGGCGTCAGCTTGACGATCACTGGCAGCGTCGTCTCGCGCACGCACGCCGCGGTCACGGCCGCGGCGACGTCGGCATCCTGCCCGAACTCCATCCCGCCCTTATCCGCGTTGGGGCTGCTGACGTTGATCTCGATCGCCGCGACCCCGTCGATTCCCTCGAGCGCGGCCGCGCAGGCGCCGTACTCCTGCACCGTGCTGCCGAGGATGCTCACGATCACCGGCACCTTCCAACGCGCCCAGACCGGTGCCAGGTCGCGCTCGAGCTTGCGCATGCCGATGTTCTGAAGGCCAATCGAGTTGAGCATGCCGGCGGGCGTCTCGTCGATGCGCTGAGTCGGGCTGCCCGGTCGCGGCTCAAGCGTCGTGGTCTTGCTGACGATGGCGCCGAGGCGCTGAATGTCAAAGATCTTCGCGTATTCGATGCCGTAGCTGAACGTGCCGGACGCCACCATGACAGGGTTGGCGAGCGTCAGCGCGCGCTTCCCCCCGGCGATATCGACACTCAGGTTCATCGTCCCCCGCCGTCCCGGCACTCGTCGAGCGAGTATATGGGACGCGGGCCGGGATGAGGAAGATAGCGCGACGCCCGCTCGGCGGCGATCGGCGCGCGGACGCGGTACATCCGCGTAAGGACGAGCCCGGACCGCGCGAGCCCGAAGCGGCGTGAAGTGCGGCCTCGCTACGACAGCGCCATGCTTGACGCTGGCCGGGCGCGTTTGTCGCATCGCTTCTCACGTGATGCCAGCACCTGTTTACCGCGTGCCGCATGCCAGTTCGTCGCCCTCCGATGCCGCTCGCTGGGTACGAGATCTAACGACCCTGCTCGTCGATTCATAGCGCCTCGATCCTCGTTCGATATACTCAAGGTAGGCCACCGTCACACGAGGATTCACGCTTGCTTATCGACTTGCACACACACACGCGCCCGCTGTCGTGGGACTCGTATCTCACGCCCGACGACCTCGTCGAGCGCTCGAAACAGGCGGGCCTCGACGGGATCTGCCTGAGCGAGCACGATTATCTCTGGGATCCCGAGGAAGTGCTTGCCCTCGGCAAACGCCACGACTACCTCGTGCTGCCCGCCATCGAGATCAACACGGATGACGGCCACATCCTCGTGTACGGGATCGATAAGTACGTCTACGGCATGCATCGCTCGCACGAATTGGCGCGCCACGTCCGTGATGCGCACGGCGCGATGGTCGGCGCCCACCCGTATCGCCGCCAGATGCCCTGGTACACCGAGAGCGAGCGCGACTACCAGGATGCTCTCGTCCGCGCATCGAAGAACCCGGCATACGAATACTGCGCCGCGCTCGAGAGCCTCAACGGCCGCGGCACCGTGAAGGAAAACCAATTCTCCGCCGCTCTCTGCGAGTTCATGCGCAAGCCCGGCACGGCCGGTACCGACTCTCATTCGCGCAGCGACATCGGCCGCGTCGCCACGGACTTCGAGCGCGACATCGCCGACGTCGCCGGGCTCATCGAGGAACTGCACGCCGGCCGCTTCACCGCCGTCGACCTCACCGGCCGGCCCCACCACCTCGATCTCACCGCCCTCAGCTCGATCGACCCCGCCTGAAACGCACGCATCGGCGAGCATCCACGACGCATGCGGGACGCGCCGCTGCGTCGCGCGCGCGGATCCCGCTCCGCCGTATCGCAGGACGGCGAGCGCGCGGGCGAGGTCGGATTGTAGCGAGCACGCCCGATGCGCCCTAGTATGAGCGCGTGCTCAACGAACCGCGCTTGCTCCTAGAGCAATACCTTGCCGCCTAGGAACGCGTCGCCCGCGACGCCGCGTGCCGCTCGTGATGCGAGCGACTCGTCCGGTAACCGGCCGTCGCCATTGCTCCCCCGAATACTCGCTGCGCTACGCGCCGCCCGCGTCGATCTCGCCATCGTCGCCGCGATCACGCTGCTGGCCGCCGTCTTGCGCATTTGGCATCTCGGCTCGGTGCCGCTCGGACTGCACGGCGACGAAGCATGGACCGGCATCGATGCGCGCCGCGTCCTCCACGAGGGCTACATCGGACCGTACCTGCCGAGCGCCGTCGGCCAGCCGATCGGTCCCCTCTACTTCACCGCGCTGCTGTTTAAGCTCTTCTCCGATACGACATTCGTCCTTCGCCTCTCGATGGCGTTGTTCGGCGTCGCCACGATCCCGCTGGTCTACTGCGCATTCGCCACGATGTTCAATCGCACCGTCGCCGCGTTCGCGGCGCTGTTGCTCGCGGTGATGATGTGGCACCTGCACCTCAGCCGCACCGGCTTCATGGTCGTGGCGTGGCCGTTCATCGAGATGGCGGTGCTGCTCGTGTTGTGGCATGCGCACCAGCGCCGCAGCCTGGCGCTGTTCATCCTCGCGGGCGGCCTCGCCGGCCTCGGCGTCTACTCGTACAACGCCTACCTTCTCTTCTTGCCCGTCCCGTTCGTCGCGCTGCTCTGGTGGTATCTGCCGCGCGGCAGTTCGGGATGGCCACGGCGCGGCATCGTCGTCGTCGTGCTGTTCGCCGTCGCGGCGCTCGTAGTCTCCGTGCCGCTCCTGCTGTACATCGATGATCACAGCTTCGAGTACCGCAATCACCAGCGCGTCGTCAGTATCACGGGCTCATCGTCATGGAAGGATGGCGGGCCGCTGGATCGCGCTGACCTGCTCTGGGATCGAGCGCGCGAGTGGGGCGAAGGCATGATCATCGGCGACCGTCCCGATCTCGGCGATGGCCTCGCGACGCGCGGCCACCCGGTCATTGATCCGATCACGCTGCTTCTCGCGCTTGCCGGAACTGTCATCGCGCTCCGGAACTGGCGTCGTGCCGAGTACGCCCTGCTCCTCGCCGCGCTCGTCATCCTGCCCTGGGGCGCGCTGCTAACCGTGAGCGACGGGCTGTTTCGCCGCACCTTCGGCATGGCGCCGTTCGTCGCCGTCCTCGCCGCGCTACCCCTCGCCTGGGCCTGGGAGCGCATCGTCCCGCGGCCGGAGCGCACGCGGTACGCCTATCTCGCGGCGCTCCTCGCCATCCCGGCGCTGATTGGCACGACAACGGCGTATGCCTACTTTGGTCAAGTGCAGGACACGTTCGCGCTGCGATACGTGTATCCGTACGAGCTCGATGCGGCCTCGCGCTACATCGCGGCCCTGCCGCCGCGGACGTTAGTCTATTTCTACAGCTATCGATGGAGCTTCGACTACGAGACCCGCCGCTTTCTCGCGCCGGACGCGCAGGGCGAGGATCGCTCGATCGAGTTCCGCCGCGTGGCGCCGCAGAACGGATCACTCGACTTCAGCGCGAGAAGCGATCGCGATGTCGCGTTCGTGTTCCTCGCTCCGTACGATACGAGTGGATCGGTGCAAGCCGCGGCAAATCTGCGCTCGGGCGGCCAAATTACCGACGCAAAACGCGACGACGAGACGCTCTTTCTCGCCTACTACTCGCCGTTGCCGTGAGCGCGCTGGCTCATGCCTCGTTCTGGTAGCGCACGACGGTCACGGGCACGACGCCCGCGTCGATCACTTCGTCGGCGATCTCTTCGCGTGCGACCTGCGTGGTCCCCGCCTTGCCGTGTGTCGACATGACGACGAGGTCAATGTGCTCCTCAT
>JBBSDV010000153.1:0-7841 GCA_038240335.1 Dehalococcoidia bacterium | reverse complement strand
GTCCGAGCCGCTCGCGGGGAATATGCGTTGCTCTTGCCGCAAGATCCGCGTCCGCGGCCCATTGTTGTGTAAGCCAACGGCTCGCGGCGCGCGCGGATCGTAACACTGGCCCGATCAGCGAGCAACTTTCGCCTGACCCTTACGGCCCTATCAGGGAGTAGGGGTCGAGAGCGAGCAGGGCGACGAATTCGTACGGTTCAGCTTCGAATCCCCCTCAAGACACCCCTTAGGTGTGTCGAGCATTCCAGCACAGGACGCGGAGAACCCTTAGGGGTGCGCGCCGGCGTTCGGGGGGAGATTGATGCCGGAAGACCACGCTTCCTTCGTATCGCACGGCTTGGTGCGAGCACTCCGTTCGCGGCGCGGCGTCGCGATCGTCGTCGGCGGGATCGTTGCGGCCGGATCGTTGTTCGCGATCTCCAGTGCGAGCGGGGCGGGGAACGGCTCGGTGACATCGCGATCGCCGGGCGATCCTGCGTTCGGATCCGACGACGCCTCCGTTCTGCAATCGTTTGGGCTGGCACCGCAATTCTCGAGGGCGGACGGCGATACGCTCGCGGCGATTGGCGCGTTCGTTGCGGCGGCGGCACGGCCCACGCCATCACCAGCGCCGTCTCCTACTGTGACTACTGTGCCCCCGTCGCCCGCCGCGCCAGCGATCGCGCCTTCGCATCCGACACCGTTGGCGCCGACTCCGGTACCGGCGACGGAGACTGTTCGGCCGGTGGCACCGACCGATACCGCGATTCCGGAGCCACCGCCAGCGCCGATCGTGCCTGCGGCGCCACCGGCCGGCGGCGGGCTCGACACGGCGGCGATGGACGCGAAGTCACAGCAACTGTTCGACCTGACGAACAAACGCCGGATCGACAACGGCCTGGCGCCGCTGCGGGCCAACCTACAACTTGCCGGCATCGCGCGGATTCGGTCGCGCGACATGGCGGATCACAACTACTTCGCGCACGTCAGCCCGGTGACTGGCGACAATGCGTTCACGCTGATGGACGCGCATGCGGTGGCCTACGGCTGGGCAGGGGAGAACCTGGCGAAGAACAACTACTCCGAGGGCGAAACTGTCGGGGTGGCGGAGCTGGCGCTCTGGAACAGCGCGCCGCACCGGGAAAACATCCTCGGTGCGAATTACACCGATATGGGCGTGGCTCTCGTCACGGACGCGGCGGGGATGCACTATTTCACGATCATCTTCACCGGGCCTGCGTGAGGCGTGCCTCCCACGTTAAGTATTGGTTTGTGCACTTTCTGCGTTAGTTCGGCGTACTACATCTTATGTAATCGTTTAGCACTTTTTGCTTTTCGTGGATGTTCGCGCAGTGTCGGGGCACCGAACCTGGCGGCGTACGAGGCAATCTTCGCAGTTGATGAGACGAACTCCGAGATGTGCTGTCCCCCACGGCGGCGAGCCGCGGGCGCTATGGCCACGGGACGCGGCATCGTGGTCGGTGACGCAAGGTCAATATTCCTTGAGAAACGGGAGCGGACAGGTCTGCAGATCTGACGTACTGGTGGGGCGGGCGGTTCTTGCCAGCGAGCGGCGACCTCTGGCGTACGGAGAAGATCCTTCGCTAGCGCTCTGGATGACAGCCTTAGCGATTACGCACAGCGCTGCAGCAGCATCGCTGCCGAGAGTCGCGGTGCCCGTACGGGTGGGCGGGCGGCGACCTCTGGCGTACGGAGAAGATCCTTCGCTGGCGCTCTGGATGACAGTTTTGGCGCCGGATGACGGGCGCTGCAATCGACAGTCCTTAACGTGGGGGACGGACAGCTCTGAAGACCCGAGCCGTATTAATAGGCGGGCGGCTCTTCCCGGCGAGCGGCGACCGGGACCGACGGAGAAGGTCCTTCGCTGGCGCTCTTGATGACAGTCGGTCCGAAGGACCGGCTCAGCGGCGAGTCGGTATCCGCGTACGGAGAAGATCCTGCGCTGGCGCTCGGGATGACAGTCGGGATCCCGCCTAGGCGGCGAGGCCGCCGAACTGTTGGGTGCGGGCGGGGGCGCCGGGCGGGCCCATGGCGACGAAATAAGACTGGCACGCCTGGTCGAGGTGGTTGCGGGTGAAGGCAGGCGACTCGCCGAGGTAGACGCAGATGTCAGCGACCAGATCGATAATGTCGCGTGGGTGGCAGCCCTTGAAGCCGCGGCCGGTGCGCTCGTAGTACTTGTCGACGAGATAGAGCGCGGCGTTCGGGTCAAGCGGCAGTTCGCGCTGCTGGCACACGCGGGCGAGGATCTCGAGAAACTGCTCGCGCGACGGGTCGGGGATCTCGATCTTGTGGCGGATGCGGCGGAAGAACGCCTCATCGCCGAGCTGCGACGGGTGCAGGTTTGTCGAGAAGATCAGGAGGACATCGAAGGGCACTTCGACCATGTCGCCCGTGTGGAGCGCCAGGTGGTCGACGCGCTCCTCCATCGGCACGATCCAGCGGTTGAGCAGCTCTTTCGGCTGGATCATCTGGCGGCCGAAGTCGTCGACGATGAGGATGCCGCTGTTCGCCTTCCATTGCAGGGGGGCGATGTAGAACTGCGACTGCGGCGAATAGCGCAGCTCGAGCTCGTTGAGCGTCAATTCGCCGCCGGCGGTGATCATCGGGCGGCGAGCGACGATCCAGCGGCGATCGCGGCGTCGGTCGGCACCGGCCGCGTTGCTGTCGCTGGCACGGCGGTCGCTCTGTTGATCCGAGGCGATTTCGCGGTGGACGCGCGGGTCGAAGACCTTGACGATGATCCCATTGAGGTCGACGGCGTACGGGATCAGGACTTCGCCCGGGAGCATGCGGCCGATCGCCTGGGTGATCGTGCTTTTGCCGTTGCCGGAGCCACCGTAGAGCAGCATCGAGCGACCGGAGTTCACGGCCGGTCCGAGGGCAGATGGCACCGCCTCATCGAGGACGAGATGCGACATTGCGTTGTCGACCGTGCCGGGGGTGACGTGAATTGTGCGGATGGACTGCCGCTTCAGGACCTCGAGATACAACTCGAACGGCACGGGCGCGGGGCCGATGTAATGGTTGCGAGCGAGCGCCTCTTCGGCTTTCTCGACACCCTTGTTTGACAGCGAGTACTGGTAGAGCTGCTCGCCCATGCCGGCGCTTCCGACGACCTCGGCGAGCTGCTCGCGCTTGAGAAACGACAGCACTTCATCGATGACGGGGAAATTGAGGGCGAGCTGCGCGGCGATCTGACGCGCGGCGGGCCGGCCGGTGAAGTAGATCGACTTGACGACGAGATCGAGGATCATCGAGAAGTCGAGGCCGGTCTCGGCGACGGTTTGCGGTTGCGGCACGAACGGCGCGGCATCGGCGTCGGCAGCGCCGGACGTGCGCCCGGCGGCAGAATCGACGAGCGAGGTCCGCAGGCCGCCAATCTCGGTCGTCATCCCTCAGCTCCTCGGCATTCCTGCGCGACGTGTTGTTGCACGATCCTGTCCCCGTGCAGGCGGGACGTGATCGCGTGGATGACGCGATTGAGCTGCGGCCTCACGTTCTTCCAAGTGGAGTATCGGATCATGTGCACAAAGCTGCAGCGCACCGGAGCGCAAAAACGCGGGGCCGGAACGGGATCGCGACCGACAGACAGCGCGTGCGCAATCCGGCTTGCGTTCGGGGTCGGGTGTGTTGGTCCGCGAGGCCGACGAGCTGGCGACGCGTGCGCGATAGGGAAGGGTATTGACGTGGGTGACGGGTTGGGGCCAGAGGACGCCAGCCAGGCCCCGCCTCCTGAGTGCGCGTCCTCTGGGCCCGTGGCCCCATTGGAATGCTCCCGCTCGAGGCGGAAGACCAAACTCGCGCTTCGCGGGCAGCGTGCGCGGGTACGAGAGTCAAGCTCGCGTGCCTGCGTCCGTGCTGGCTCGCCGTGCCGCTCAGAGCGGCGCAGAAACTGTCGATACTTTGTTGGACATCCCTGCGGATCCGTCCAGGCGCTTGCGCGCCGCGATGCAGGTGCGTGATTTTGCCATCGGTCGCGTGTCTTGTCAAGCGCTCCGACGGCAGAAACGACGAATTGACAAGAAGGCGAGGGTTCGCCTCAGACGACGAAGGGAACATCGCGTGCGCTACCTTCTCCCATTTGCGGCCGTGGCACTCGCATTCGCATCGATGCTGCCGACCAGCGCGCAGCAGCCGCCGCCGACCCTGCGGGCCGACATTGTCTCGGTTCGCGAGGGCGGCTTCCCGGAAGTGAGCGCGGTCGTCAATCTGGAAGACACGTCCGGAGCGGATCTCGGCGTGCTCACGGCGGCGAACTTCAGTGCGTCCGTGGCCGGCAAGCCGGCAAAGGTGGACGGCGCCGAGTTAGCGACGAGTGAGAATGTGCCGCTCGACGTCGTCATCGTGATCGACGTGAGCGGAAGCATGGCGGGGGAGGCGATTGCCCAGACCAAGGCCGCGGCGGACGGCTTCATCAATGGATTGGCGCCAGCCGATCGCGTCGCGCTGCTGACATTCTCCGACGATGTGACGCAGGTTCATGATTACACGACGGATCGAAGCGTCTCGCGCTCTGCGATCGACGCGCTGGTCGCGGCCGGCAATACGTCGCTCTACAAGGCGACGAGCGCAGCTGCGATCAAAGCGGCGTCATCGTCATCGACGCGGCGGGCGGTGATCTTGCTGAGCGACGGGGCGCAGGATGGCGTTCCGCTGACAACGACGCGTGAGGAGGCGATCGCTTCGGCGTCCGGCGTCGGCGTGCCGTTTTTCGCGATCGCAGAAGGCAAAGACATCGATCGCGGGTACCTGACGGATCTCGGCACGAGCACCAAGGGCCGCGAACTCGAGGCGCCGAATCCGGCGCAATTGACCGCGCTCTACGCGAGTGTGGGAAGGCTGCTGCGGAGCCAATACATTGTCACGCTCGATGGCTCGGCGGCAGCGGGGCTATCGGAGGCGCCACTTTCGATTGATCTACGAGCGGACACGCGGACGGCGAAGGGCGCGACGAGCTTCAGGCCGAGCGCAGGGTTCGTCGCGCCGAAGCTCGTCGTAGCGGGCATCGAGGCCGGCGACGCCGTCGAGGCGCCGCGTGAACTGACGATCCAGCCGAGTGGTGATTCCGTCCTGACGCACGTAGCGTTTTCCGTGGACGGCGTGAACGTGTTCGAGACGTCGGACGCGCCATTCAAGTTCGTGTATGACCCAAAGGACTACGGAAACGGCAGCCACTCGTTGATGGTCTCGGCGCAGTCGGGCTCGCAATCCATCACGTCGACGCCGCTGGCCTTCACGTCGACACCGCCGGTCGTCGCCAAGGCTGGGGGCGGCGGGAAGCTGCCGATCATTCCGATTTTGGGCGCACTGGCGGGGATTGCGCTGGCCGCAGGGGCTGGCGTGTTCTTCCTCAAGCGACGGCAGCCGCGCGAACACGTCGTGCCGCATAGCCAGCGAGTGAAGCCGTGGGCGACAGAGCACCGAAGTGTTGCGCCGCAGGAGGAAGCAGCCGAGCCGATTCCCGCGCCGGAGCCGGAGGTCGTCGTCGAGCCGCGCGGCACGCTCGTCTTGCGGAGCGGCGAGGGCGCCGGCAAGGAGTATGCCGTCGGTGCGCGGCCGGTGAGCGTCGGCTCCGACGCGATGTGCGCCGTACGCATTCTCGATCCGGACTTCAACGGCGTCGAAGCGCGCGTGTGGGTGCGCGACGGACACCTGATGGTGCACAAGATGACGCGCATGTCGTCGATCGCGAACGACGGACCGGCTGGAGGCTGGGCGATCCTCGAACCCGGTGACACCTTCGACATTGCCGATCGCAAGTTCGAGTTCCGGGTTGTCGCGGACGAGCCGGAGGCGGCGCCTTCCGGCGACGTGCCGAACATCCTTCGGGACGACGGCCCGCGGCGCGACGCTCCGTCAGGCAACGTGATGCCACCGCGCATGCCCCGCATGACGGACCTGATGACGCAGCCAGACGCGGGCTTTGCGCGATCGACAGACGAGTAGCTCGCGTACTCGACCGCACGCAGGCGACTTAGGAACGAACGACCACTCAGTACAAGCCCAGGAGCAAGCAGGCGAGCGCCTCTCGCTGAGGAGTGGCATCACTCTCGTTCGGGTGTCGTCGGGCTGAGTGGAGTGACGGCGAGCACCTCGTCGATTCGCCGCTGCGTGACGAGCTGACACGACGAACAAGATCCGTCCGATCGCGCACAAATGCAGTCGCGATGCAGCCGTACCCCTCAAGCCAGGGCCCATGCGTGCCGATTCTCCTTGGGACATAGGGAACATCCCTAATGGAAGTGGCGGAGCCCTCCGCGGCTTCCGGTTGCTCATCTGGACGTCCCGCAGTTCATGGAGAAGGAATCGATGGTCAGCGCCAATACGGCCATCCCGCGCGCAAACGACGACATTCCGCTCGTCATGCGGGCGATCCAGAAGGACCAGGAAGCCTTTGGGGAGCTGTATGACCGGCACGTCGTCCGCGTCTATCGGCACATCTATTACATGGTGGGAAGCGCGACGGAGGCCGAGGATCTGACGGCGCAGACCTTCTTGCGGGCATGGGAGGCGGTGGAGCGCTACCAGGTACGGGGGGCGCCGTTTGTGTCGTGGCTCCTGCGGATCGCGCACAACCTCGGAGTCAGCTATCTGCGGAGCAAGCGAGAGTCATCGGAGCTGCACGACGGCATCGTCGATCACAAGATGCGGATTGATCCGGAGTCGTCGTTCGCGCAGTCGGCGGACGAGGAGTTGGTGCGCGAAGCGATCCTGCTGCTCCGTGAAGAGCAGCGACAAGTGATCATCCTGCGTTTCATCGAGGACCTCGACTACACGGAGGTGGCGGCGATCATCGGGAAGAGCGTGGCGGCGATACGGGTGATCCAGCACCGGGCACTGAATTCGCTGCGGAAGCAGATGAAGCTGCTCGACCCGGGGATCTAGGCCGGGGCCAAGCTCTCTCGCATATTGGCGAGAATCGCGGGTAATCGAGACCGCGGCAATCGTAAAGCCGCACGATCGATCGCCGATACCTATACAGCATAGCGGCCTGAGAGGCCTGATTCCGTGGGAGAAACGACCATGGCACAACGAGTCGCGAGTGGATCACAGGGACGGATGAACCGGCGCTTTCTGATGGTGGCGCTGCTGTTGGGGGCGCTGAGCGCTGTACTGGTATGGGCGAAACTCTCGTCCAGCGACAGTTCGACCAGCTCATCGGCCGCGGTCGGCAATACACAGGTAGTGGTGGCGCGCGTTCCCATCCTGCAGAACACGAGCATCGTCCCCGACATGCTCGAGGTGAAGAGCATCTCGGCGAACAGCCGGGTCGCGGGGAGCTACGGAAGCGTGTCGGACGTCGTCGGCAAGGTGACGAAGTTCCCGGTCGAGACGGGCCAGCAGCTCGTGACGAGCGGGGTGGTCGACATCGACAAGCCTGCGGCGGGCACTGGTCTTTCGTATGTGATTCCGACCGGCAAGCGCGCGATGTCGTTCACGACTTCGCAGGTGGCACAGGCCGGC
Organism: Dehalococcoidia bacterium; assembly: GCA_038240335.1. GTDB lineage: Bacteria > Chloroflexota > Dehalococcoidia > DSTF01 > JACRBR01 > JBBSDV01. The sequence goes on along the minus strand of JBBSDV010000153.1, from coordinate 374 downwards.
GGCCTGATCCTGCCGGGCGACTATGTCGACGTCATCTGGCTGTGCTGCGACAAGCCCGTGATCTCGAAGACGATTCTGCGGAATATCCAGGTCGCGGCGATCGCCCAAACCATCATCAACTCGGGGCCCGTGGCGAGCTCCGCCAAGACGCCGGCGAGCGGCGATGCCGGCGGCGCCAGCGGGAGCACGAACCCCGTCGCGGCAGGCGTTGCGAAGCCGGAACCGGACGCCGTGACCGCGACCCTGCTGCTCACACCGGAAGAGACGCAGCAGCTGTTCCTCGCGGAGTCGAACGGCAAGCTTCGTCTCGAACTGCGCGGCGTCGGCGACCAGGATCTGAAGGATCCGCCGGTCGTGCTGTTGCCGCAGCTGAT
>JBBSDV010000152.1:0-7984 GCA_038240335.1 Dehalococcoidia bacterium | reverse complement strand
TTGGTTCGCCGAGCCTGCGGTAATCGTGATGACGCCGACGATCGTCACATCCGCGAGCGCGAACACTTCCGGCATCCCCTCCGAATGCGGACAGGCAGTGTTCGTGCGAACGAGGTACAGATAGCCGTTCATCCCGTATGACGGCGGCGTGCCGAAATCGTCGCCCTTGACGAACAAGTTCACGTAGCCCGGCGGCGGCCAGTCGTCGCCGGTGTCCGCGACGAATGCGTCGATCATGCTGTTGTCGACGCCGATGCCGCTCAGGTCGTTCGCAACGCGCACCTGCCCGTGCCCGACGTGCCGGCAGCCGGCAGCGAAGAGTGCCACCGCGACGCACGCGATAATCAGCAACGGCACCCGTCTCGTTCGTGTCAGAGTCATTCGGTCGCCTCCTGCATACTCGAACCCGCTCGCCGCGATGATACGCCATCGGATGGTGTTCCCGCGATCGCGTGCGCGGGTCGCAGCTCTCAGTCGAAGCGCGACGCCGCAAACGCCGGCGGTATGTGCGACCAATCACCGCTCGCGATGCCGCGCGCGATCCACACGCCGGTCAGCGGGCCGAGAAGGATGCCGTTGCGGTAGTGGCCGCTCGCCGCGACGATGTTCGGGTACGCCGGCAACGGCCCGATGATCGGTAGGCCGTCGGCGCTGCCCGGCCGAAGGCCGGCCCAATCGAATAGCACCTTCGCCGCGCCGAGTTGCGGAACGAGCTCGCTCGCCATCGTCCGCATCGCGCGGATCCCGGCCGCCGTCGTCCGCCGCCGGAAGCCCACGTCTTCAACCGTCGCCCCGGCGAAGACGATGCCATTCGCCCGCGGTACGAGGTAGCCATCGGGCCCCCAGACGATGTGCCGGATCGGCGTCGACATGCCGCCGAGCGCGATCATCTGGCCGCGTATCGGCCGCACGGGCACTGCACTCGTCCGGTGCCGGGCGCCCGCCGCAGCGCTGTTGCGAAGCCGCGGCAGCAGCGCCGCGATCTGCCCCGAGCGTGCGCCCGCCGCGATGATGATTGTGTCTGCCTGCAAGGATGCATCGCCGGCACGCACGCCCGTCACGACGCCCGCGCTCGCCGCGAACCCGGTCGCCGGCGCGCGCTGACGGACGTCCACGCCAAGCGCGATCGCCGCGCGTTCGAGCGCGAGCGCGAGCAGTTGATTGCTGACGCCGCCCTCGCTCGCCGAGAACACGCCGCCCGCAACCCGTTCGCTGATCCGAGGCTCGAGCTCGCGGCACATTGCGGCGTCGAGCCATTCAACGTCGAAGCCACCGGCGCGCTGGCGCTCGAATCGACTTCGCAGTTCATCGATGTCGTCGTCTTCGAATGCCACCTTGAGGATGCCGTCGAGCCGCAGTTCGATGTCGAACCCACATGCCGCCTCGAGCTCGGCGATCAGCGCCGGGTATGCCCGCAGCGCGGCGATCCCGGCATCGCGCATCGGACCCGGGCCATCGGACTCGATGATCGGCGCGAGCATGCCTGCGGCCGCATTTGTCGACTGCATGCCGGTCTTGCCGTACTCGAGCAGCGTCACGCGCACACCCGTCTTCGCGAGTTCGTACGCACAAGCGCAGCCGACGATCCCGCCGCCTATGATGACGACGCTGCCGCGATCGCTCACGAGGCGCCGCCGCCGACCATCCGGACGATCTCGACGTCATCGCCGTCGTGCACGACCGCCGCGCCGTAGGCGTCCTTCGCGATCACGTCGCCGTTGATCGCTACAGCAACCAGCTTCGGGTTGATATCGAATGATCGCAGCAGCGCCGGCAATGCGAGGCCATCCGGCGGCGCCGGCTCGTCGCTCGCGATCTCGCGCGGCTTGCCGTTGACCGTCAAGCGCACGTCATTGGCCTGCACGCGCAGATGGTTCGTCCGCGCTCACGCCCTCGATCGCCGCGCGCAATCGGCTCGCCGCGGCACGCGCATCAGCCGCGTCGAGCACCGCGCCGATGACCGCGACGCCCGCCGCGCCCGCGCCCAACACCTCGCCCGCGTTGCTTTCATCGATGCCGCCGATCGCGAGCACGGGAATGCACACTCGCGCGCGAGTTTCTCGCACCGTAGCGAGCCCAAGTGGAGCGATCCCCGGTTTCGACCTCGTCTCGAACACCGTGCCGAGCACCACGAAGTCCGCGCCTTCGTCCTCCGCGCGCGCCGCTTCGTTAGCGCTATGCGCGGCGCGCGAGATCAGCATCGCCGAACCGGCTTCAGCGCGCACGGCCGCAATCGCGGCGCCATCGGACGGCAGGTGGATCGCGTCGGCGTCGAGCATCCGCGCGGCATCGAGATCGCCATTGACCACGAACAACGCGCGACCGTCGATCGCCGCCCGCAACCGCCGGCCCAGCATCACCAGTTCATCCGTCGCGAGATGCTTCTCTCGCAGCTGCACCATGTTGACGCCCCCAAGCACCGCATCGCGTACGACATCATCGAGCCACGCCTCGCCTTCGCATCCAGGCTGCGTACCCCGCCGGCCGTCCGTCACGAGCATCAGCGCGGGCCGCGGAAGCCGCGATACGAAACTCGGCACACTGCTCACCTGATCTCGGAACGTGTGCGACATGGCGGAAGCAAGTCGTGGCTAGTCAGGACGAGCGGTACGCGGACATGCACTATCTGTGCAACTCGCAACTCCCCATGCATCCTCTGGCCGCCTGCACCCTCACCCCTCACCTCCCGCATCCCACTTCTCACGGCGCGTCACCGCGCCACGCCCTCAAGCGGGCTGCTCGCGCTGGCGTACGGCTTCGATGCGATGCGGCCGGCGCGCCAGGCTTCTCGGCCTGCCTCCACCGCCTTGCGCATCGCACCGGCCATCAGCGTCGGATCGGTCGCCTTCGCGATCGCGGTGTTGATCAACACGGCATCGGCCCCGATCTCCATAGCTAGCGCCGCGTCGGACGGGGCGCCGATGCCTGCGTCGACGACGACCGGCACCCGCGCGTTCTCGATGATGATCTTGATCTCGTGCAGCGTCAGGATGCCCTGTCCGGAGCCGATCGCCGAACCCAGCGGCATTACCGTTGCGCAGCCCGCCTCCTCGAGGTGCTTCGCCAGCACGGGATCGGCGTGGATGTACGGCAGCACGACGAAGCCCTCCGCAAGAAGACGCTCGGCCGCGTGGAGCGTGCCGATCGGGTCTGGCAACAGGTACTTCGGATCCGGGATCACCTCGAGCTTCACCCAGTCTGAGCCGGTGACCGATCGGCCGAGGCGCGCCGTGAAGAGTGCCTCGTCGACGGTGCGGCAGCCCGCCGTGTTCGGCAGCACGGAGTAGCGCGACCAATCGATGAAGTCGAGCTCGGTCTTGGTGCCCGGATTATCGAGATCGAGCCGCCGGATCGCCACCGTCACGAGCTCGGTGCCCGATGCCTCGAGCGCGCCGACCGTCTCCTCCGGGCTCGCGTACTTCCCCGTTCCGAGGAACAGCCGCGAGCCGAACGTCTTGCCCGCGATCGTCAGCCTGTCATTCATGCCCGCCGTCCTTTCGTCGATCGATGAGCGTTCGCCGCGACGCGAGCGACGCCTCGCTCAGCCGGTGCATCACCTTGCTTCCCGCCAGAGTCACGGCGACCATGACGGCGGCGATTGCCATCACGAGCCAGTCGCGTTCCGTCGCCGCCCATGCCGCTAGTGCGCCGAACGCGATCGCGATGGCCACGTATAGCAGCGCCGGGGCGTATCCCGATCGTGTGTACCGTTTCCAAATCAAATGCATCGTTGGTCGCCTGGGGATTGGTGATCGCTGCTGGTGACTGGTGATTGGTCATCGCTTGCCAATTGTCGTTCGCGCTCCACCGACCGTTCACAATGCTTAGTTCTCGCTCGAACCCTCGACCGGCAGACTCCAAGATCCCGGTTCAACCGATGCCCGACCTCTGACGTCCGACCTCTAACCGCCCGGCGAGGTCGCCTCCGGCCCTCACCCGCCCGCCAACCGCACCCCCGGCCGGTACCGTCGCCCCACCGGTTGCCAGTACCTGTAGAAGTGGTGCACCGGCCCCTGCCCCTTGCCGACGTCGTACGAATGCTGCATCGCCAGCGTCACGAACGACTTCGCGAGCGCGACCGAATCGCGCACGCTCACGCCCTTCGCCAGTCCGGCGGCGATCGCAGACGCGAACGTGCAGCCTGTCCCGTGCGTGTTCTTCGTCTTCACGCGCACGGAGTTGAACTCGTGAAAGTGGCGCCCATCGAAGTACAGGTCCGTCGCCGCCGGATCATGCTCGAAGTGACCGCCCTTGATCACGACGTGTTTCGCTCCCATGTCGAACAGCTCCTGCGCCGCCGCCCGCGCGTCGTCCCACGTCGCGATCGTGCGCCGCGTCAACACTTCGGCCTCGGGCAGGTTCGGCGTCAGCACGAGCGCGAGCGGGATCAGTTCGCGTCGCAGCGCATCGATGGCATCGTCCTCGAGCAGTTTGGCGCCGCCCTTGGCCACCATCACCGGATCGACGACGAGTTGGGCGACAGCGTGACGCCGCATCGCGCCGGCGACGGCCTCGATGATCCCGGCGTTCGCGAGCATCCCCGTCTTCACCGCGTCGGCGCCGATATCGCCGAGCACGGCGTCGATCTGCTGAACGACGAGTTCGGCCGGCATCGCCAGCCAGTTCGTCACGCCGAGCGTGTTCTGCGCCGTCACCGCGGCGATCGCCGACGTGCCGTAGACGCCATACGCGGCGAACGTCTTGAGGTCGGCCTGGATGCCCGCCCCGCCGCCGGAGTCGCTGCCGGCGATCGTCATCGCCCGCGCGATCGCCGCGGCAGGCGCCTCCATGCCGGGCTCGACGGGTTCGAGGGTCGTAGTGTCGTCGGTCATCAATGCGCCACGAGGGCGAAGGCGGCGCTGGCGAGTCCATTCCCTGCGCGGCATTACCCGGTCAGGTTCGGCGGTCGGTCGCGCTCGCGACCCTCTCAGCCGGGCGGCCCCCAGCTCCCGCAGAACGATCTGCTTCTGATCCAGCCTACGCCTGTGCATCTGGCGGGTCAAGCCGCGGCGACCGTGACGGGCCTGAAATCTGGACCGGAGCGAATGTTGGATACCGGATGTGCTGGATGCTGGATGCGGGAACGCTGGGCGATGCGCTATCGATCGGCGGCCGGTGGCACCTACCTGCCTCCGTCAGGCGCTCGCGCCCCTGTGACCTCTGTGGCCATCTGTGGACCGTATTCCACGCATCTGGACGCCGGCGCATGAATCCACCCTTCTACCGTCCACGGTCCGGCGGCGCTAGCGCGCCGTCAGCAGGACGCCCCCATCGACCGGCAGCACGACGCCCGTGATGTAGCGCGCTTCGTCCGAGACCAGGAACAGCGACGCGTAGCCGATGTCCCACCCCGTCCCTTCGATTTTCAGCAGCGCCGTGTTGCGTCGCCGTTCGCGCACCGCGTCCGGCATGCCGCCCGCATACACCATCGGCGTATACATCAGCCCTGGCTCAACGCAGTTAACCCGCACGCCGTCGCGCGCGTGATCGGCCGCAAGTCCCCGCGTCAGCGCTTCGATCGCGCCCTTGGACGTCGCGTATGGCGTCAGCCCGCGCGGCCGCCACGCCGCGATCGATGAGACGTTCACGATCGCACCACCTCCGCCAGCCGCCATCGCCGGGATCGCGTGCTTCGCCGCCAGCATCATGCTCGTCACGTTCGCGCGCATCACGCGATCCCACGCCGCCTCCTCGATTTCGGGCACGCGGCCCGACGATCCGATGCCGACGTTGTTCTGCAGGATGTTGAGCTTGCCCCATCGCTCGACGGCCGCGGCCACCATCGCCCGGCAGTCGTCCTCACGCACGACGTTCGCCTCGAACGCAACGGCGGTACCACCCTCGTCCTCGATCATCCGTTGCGTGGCTTCCGCGAGCGACAGGTCGCGATCGACGAGGAGCACCTTCGCCCCCTCGCGCGCGAAGAGAATTGCCGCCGCCCGTCCGTTGCCGATGCCGTCGCCCGCCGCTCCCGCGCCCGTAACGATCGCAACCTTGCCTTCAAGCCGTCGTGCACTCATCCCACTCGAACCTCCTGCCTCGGAGCGAAAAACCGATGCCCTTATCGTACGACGGACGCGGCAGGGGCGTGCAGCCGCCTAGTCGCGCGGCGACCGACGATTCTTCGCTCGCTCCGCGATGGCGTTGCGCATCTCGTAGAGATGGCGAACGGCCGCACCCGGCAGGACGTGGGAGCGGCCGTTCATGAGGGAGATGACGCGTGCTTCCTAACGAATCACGCGGAGGACTGCTGCGATGCTGGCGGGCGTTCGTCCGCTATCCGATGCTTGCCGATGCCGGCACCCTACACCTAGGGCTTTCCGCCTCCTTCGATCGCGCGGGGGGGGGGGCGCTTAATGCGCCCGGTGAATGCGATGCGGCCACACTTCGCGCCGCTCTTCGTCGGCGCCGATCAGGCTGCCCGCGAGAAACTGGTAGAGCAGCAGCGCCGTCGAAATGAAAATGACCAACGACATGACGATTGCGAATTCCATGACATGAACCTCCTTGTTCAGAACAAACGTACTATAGAACAAGTGTACGGGACTGTCAAGGCAGATGGCAGAAAAATCTGATCTTGATGTGTGTCGAATCGATCGCGATTTCCGACGGTACTCCTTCTGGGTCGACAGCCGTGGCAGCGCACAAGCGTGCTCCCGGGCTCCGCAATCGTGCCAGCCGCACCGGACAGCAAGAAGGGCACGCTTGGCGTGCCCCCTTGTCTGAAATCCGTCCGATGCGATTAGCGCCGGAGCAGCGTGTTTCGCAGCGCAACCACGACGATCGACCCGAGCAGCAGGCTGCCGAGCGTCATCGCCCACGCCCAATCGCCGCCCGGCAGCTCCCCGCCGCCGGTCGCTGGCAAGACCCCGGGGTGCTGGCTTTGCAGGGCAGACCGACCGTTCACGATCACCGCGGTCGGCGACGCGACGGCAGTGCTGCCCAGCACCCTGCCGGTCGGAGTGCCGATCGGGTTGCCGTGGGCATCGATTGTGCAGCGGCCGTTGTTGAAGCCGTCGAAGACTGTCTTCTGCGCCTCGATCTTGTTAGCGTCATTACTGTCGATCGCAACCTGGTACTGGTTGATCACTGCCTTCGCGGTCAGCGGGTAACCGACGAGCGGGTGTGACGTGTTGAGCAGCGCCGCCACCGCCTGCCGCGACAGCGCCTTGATACCGCCGCCGTTCTTGTTAAGCACCTCGAGCAGCGACGGGTCGCCATGGAAGACGTCGCGCCCGAAGATCGCCTCGAAGCTGTCATTTGGTGCATACCCGGTCGGCCCCCAGACGTTCGCTTCCGGGTGTTCCTTCCAGTAGCCGATGGTGCAGCCGTTGCCGCCGGAGCTTGTCGCCGTCGCCTGAGGGGTGCCCGTGCGCGTCGCTGTCGCCGTCGGCACGGCCGTCGTCGTGCCTGCGAGCGTCGCCGTCGTCTGGGGCGTCCGCGTGCCCTGCGGCGATTGCGTCGCCGCGATCACCGTGCGTGTGCCCTGCGGCGACTGGGTGGCGGCGATCGCCGTCCGCGTTCCGGTGCGTGTCGGCGTCGCTGTTGGAACAGCGGTGTTTGTCGCGGTGCGCGTCGCCGTCGCTTGCGCCGTGCCCGTTCCACTCGGCGTTCGCGTCCCCTGCGGCGATTGCGTTGCCGCGATTCCCGTACGCGTCGCCTGCGGCGATTGCGTCGCCACGATCACCGTACGCGTCCCCTCCGGCGATTGCGTCGCCACGATGACCGTGCGTGTGCCCTGCGGCGTTTGCGTTGCTGCAATCACCGTGCGGGTGCCCTGCGGCGATTGCGTCGCCACAACGGTCTGCGTTGTTGTCGCCGTGGGCACAGCCGTCCTGGTCGGCGTCGCCGTGCCGGTGATCGCTGGTGTGCTCGTCCGGCTCACGGTGCTGGTCGACGCCGGCGTCAGCGTGGCCGCAGAGGTCCGTGTTGGCGTTGCCGTCGGTACCGCTGTGTTCGTCGGCGTCGCCGTGCCCGTGATCGC
>JBBSDV010000151.1:0-8159 GCA_038240335.1 Dehalococcoidia bacterium | reverse complement strand
CGGGTGAATCGTCGACGATCGCGAACGTGGCATCGAGGCGCAAGCCGTCGATATGGTATTCGCGCACCCACGCGCACGCATTGTCGACGGCGAAGCGGCGTACCATCGCGCTCCCAGGTCCGTCGTAGTTCACGGCGTCGCCCCACAAGGTGTGGTGCTTCGCTGAGACGTATGTGCCCGAGTACTGCGGCAAGTAGTTTCCATCCGGACCAAAGTGGTTGTACACCACGTCGAGCAGGACACCGAGTCCGCGCACGTGCGCCGCGTCGACCATGCGCCGAAGTCCATTCGGCCCACCGTAGACGCCCGATGGCGCAAACAGATCGACGCCGTCATAGCCCCAGTTTCGGTTGCCCGGAAACTCCGCCACGGGCATCAATTCGATCGCCGTGATCCCGAGTGCGACGAGCGCGTCGAGATGGTCGATCAGCGCATCGAACGTACCCTCGCGCGTGTACGCTCCGACGTGCAACTCGTAGATCACCAGTCCCTGCATGGAAAGCCCGCGCCAGGCTTCGTCATGCCACTCAAACGCCGCCGGGTCGACTACCTCCGATGGCCCATGCGGCCCGTTTGGCTGCGAGCGGGAGTACGGGTCGCCGAACGGCCCGCGCCCGTCGACCCGAAACGCGTACCGCGAACCATCACTCGCCCCTGCGACGACGGTACACCACGTTCCATCATTCTCGCGCACGAGCGGAATCGGCTGTCCGCCGTCGATCTCAACTGCGACCGCGGCTGCCTCGGGCGCCCAGACGCGGAACTCGATACCGTCGGCGCCGACCGACGCCCCCAACGGCGGCGATACAATACTGATTCGGTTCATGCGGCAAAGTCTAGCGAGCAAGGCCGCCATGCCCATCGCCCGTTCGGATCAGACGACGATCAACGGGATGCGCATCTCCTCGGGCGAAAGGCCGCCATGAAACCCGATCATCGGGCCGTCGCGCCTGTGCAGGATGCCGTCCGCGCCACCCGTAATCGCGACGAAATCGCCAAGGCGAACGCGCGCCACGTCTCCGAGCGGCGATGGCCCGAACAGACGCAGGTCGTCCGCCTCATCGATCGTGAGCAGCGCGAACGTCGCTCCAAACCGCTCTCGAAACAGTTCTGCAAACCGCTCGTGCTGACCCTGCCGCACATGCAGCGCCAGCACGCGTGCCTCGCACGACGGTGGCACGATGAGCATCTCCAGCAGGGGGTCGCTGGGACGCAGCTCATGCTGTCGCTCCCGTTCGAGATGAATCTGTCCGTGGTCGGCCGTCACAATGACACGCCCGCGGCCGCGCAGCTCGAGCACGAGCCGCTCGATCGTGCGCTCGACATCGGACGTGATCTGACGCACCGGATCAGCGTAGGGCCCGTGCGTGTGTTCCGCCTGATCGACGAACGGCACGTAAAGATAGGTGTACGTCGGCACCGTCGCTTGCTCGATACGACGAGCGATCGCCGTGCACGCCCCGGCTAGCGAGTCATAGCCGATCGTCGCCGCGCCCCCGGCGAAATACTCGGAATAGATCGAGCCGGCGATGTGCTTCGGCAAGTAGCATCGAGCTTCGTACGTCCCCGCCGAGAGACGTGATGCCGAGGGGAAGGCGATTCGCGAATCCACTCCAAACTGTGTGAGCGGGCGCTTCGAAAAGCGCTCGACGTACGGAAGAACCGTACCCGTAAGCTCCCACTCCGGGAGATACACAAACCATCCCGTAACCCCGTGCTGCGCCGGCCACTCGAGCGTCGCGATCGACGTCAGCGCGGGCGCGGTCGACGACGTGCAGACGGCCTGCATCTCCATCGCCAGGTTCTTGCGAAAAAACGATGCCGATTGCTGTCGATCGAGCAGATTCATGCCCAACCCGTCGACCAGCACCAAGACGTAATGGTCGCTCGCGCCGATTGCCTCGGAGATGCGCAGCGCCGCCGGAGTAACATCGACGTCACGCACACGCATCAGCGATGCAAGCGCGCGGGCGAGGTCGACCGTATCCGGCACGGCAGTGCATGGCCGCACGAGCGTGCCGTCGTCGAACCAGCGCTTCAGCCGATCGACGTCGTTCATCGCCGGTCACGGCGGCGCGACGCAGCAGGCGGTGGACGTGAAGTCATGACTCTTATTGATAGACGACGAACGCCGGGCGCGGCCGGATGTCGAGCAACTGGCGCTCCGTCAGCGGGTCGGGGTCGTGCTGGAGAAAGACCTTCATCCCCCCGAACTGCGCGTAGGCCGCGGCGCCGTACCGCTGATACTTGACTTCCTTGATGTCTGCCGCCCCGTAGCCGTCCATGTCGATCACAACGTCGACGCCCTCGACACGAGCGATGCTATCGCTGTTCGCGATCATCTCCGGCTGAAATTGGTGGACAATGAGCATCTTGTTGGGCAGGTGATGCCTGCGGGTCAGGTCCGCGAGATACGCCTGCACAGCATTGATGTCGGACGCGTCGATGCTGCCGATCGCTTCGCCCGGCTTGACGCCGCCGCGGAGGGCGAATTCCGGGTCAAGTGCTACGAACACATCCGGCTCCTCCAGGTACGGCTCGATCTTCTTCACCTCATCGAGCGCGTTGCTATGACCAATCTGGAGATCGAGGATCAACGCGAATCCGCGCCGCCGTGCGAGCGTGATGAATTGCCGCACCGTACGATCGTCGACGTACTGCACATAAAGACCATCGTTCTTCGACTGCGGCTGCGCGATGCCGAAGACGAGATGCAGCGCCGGCAGCACGTTTGAACCGGGCAACAACGAGTCGAAGGTGGCCGCGCGCGCGGCGAGCAGGTCGGCCACGTCCTCCGGATCGTGTTGCCCCAGGATGCCCATCGACGGCGTCCGCGGACTGCCGTAGTACGCCACGATCTCGTTATGCAGGATCGGCGACGGCGGATCGGCGGCCGGCGTGAACGACATCGCGCCGAGGCCGCCGAGACCAAACGTGTCGGCCATCGTCAGCCGCTCGCTCGCGCGAGACCCGTCGCCCCCCCACTCCAGGATGCGACGCACGACGAGCACCGACATGATGATCGAGAGCAGCGCGAGAATGGAGTATGTCAGCAATACGGGCAGCGGCATCGACGACGCAGCCGGCCGCGGGCTCGCGATGCGCACGGGTGGATCCTTCCCAACGATTCGCACGGCGTGTAGTCGACTCGCTGCGCGAGCTTCAAAACGTGTCATTTCGAATGGCAGTTCGCGGCACCGATTCTAGCTGCCTCGGTAAGTGCGCTACTCCGCGGCGCGCGCGTTCAGCGCCTCCATCGGTGTGCCCTCGCTCACCGCCCTTCGTAGCCGCCGAGTTCGCCATCTCGCGGCTCTGCTAGCATCGAGCCGCCGACGCTGAGCGCTACGAACACGATGCCGACAACGACGAAGGCGAGTCCGTCGCGAATCGCGATCCATGCCACCGCCCGGCCGATATCGAGGAACTCGCGTTGAATGTACTCGGTGCCGTCGCCAGATGCGACGCGCATATAGAATCGCGCGCCGATGCCCGCAAGCACAAGCGGAGTTGCGGCGAACAGCACGACTCCGCCGATGCTGCCAATCCGCCCAAAGCCGCGGCACAAGAGTGCCAGCATCACACACAACACTGTCGTTACCGCTGCCAGCGCGAACGTCAACACCGCCAAGATCTCGTGATTGCGGCCACGCAGAAACCCGATCGCGTGATCCGCAATCCCGGCGCTCGAGAGCCGCCCGCTGCGGCTCGCACCACCGCTGCGCAACGGGGACGAGCCCTGCTCATAAAGCACGTTCGTCGCCCGTGCCAGCAACACCTCGCGCAGCTGCTCCTTCGACGCGCCGCGCGCTTCCGCCGGCGTGAGCGCAACTGCCACCGGAAAGTCGCGTAGGAACAGCGTGTCATTCGCGTTCGCGCTTTGTGCACGGAGCTGCAGGTCGTCATACCCGCGATCAATCAGCGGATCGATCTCGGTGAGGGCGGCAACTTCCCGCCGCAGCGTCTGCTTCGCCGTGCCTTCGCTCGTCAACTGAAATAGCGCGAGCGAGGCGAGCAGCGCCGACATCGCGACGACGCAGGCGAAACCGATCAGGTACTTTCCGACGCTCCGCGACGCTGAAGTGTCCTCCTGCCCGCCCGTCAGGGTCGACGCCGAACGCGGCCGATACGGCGATGGTGGCAGCGGACGTTCACCCAATTGCGAAGATTCGTAGGTCATGGCGCGTCCACCGGCACCGAGATCAGGCCGACGACGCGCTCATGCAGCGCTCGATTCTCGCCGTCGAGCAGCGCCGAGACGAGGGCAACGAGCGGCGCAACGATACATAACGTAATGAGCACACCGAATGCTGCAAGCGTTAGCCGGCTAAGAACCAGCGCGAACACCGCCGCAAGCGGCAGGGAGGCGATGATCGCCATTGGCCAGCTGAACAGCAGCGGGTTCAGCGAGAACCACCATGCCGTCGCATCGCGGAACGTAAATTTCGCTCCATCTCCACGACGTAGTCGTACTCCGGCGACATACTGACCGCCGGTCTGCTGCCGTGTCGCGAGCAGAGCGAGGTTGAGCATGGTCCAGACGATCGGGATACCGAGACCGATGATCGCGAGAAATGTGTAGTACTGCGGGTCGGAGGGATCTTCCTCGGCCCAGCTCGTCGATGCCAGAAGGACGAAGCCGGCGATCACCACCATTATCATTGCGATCGCCGCGAAGATCACCATGTCGACGATATAGCCCCCCGTGCGCGCGCGGATGCTCGCGACTCCGGCCGGTACGTCAGCGGTGCGGGGCAACGTGATCTCGTTCGTAGCGATGGTATGGCCTCGGTCTGGGTTTCGGCGATTATACCACGGGTGCCGCGACCGACAGCGGCCGCGTGATCGTCGTGTACGTCGCCGGTTGCCGATTGTGCAGCACATCGGTCCCGGGCGCTCGCTGCTTGCTGTGGCTCAAGACGCGATTGACCCCTGCGCTCACGACGAGCTCCCGTCCTTCGAGGGCGACGCACAGTTCACGCCCACTCGGATCGTAGATAGCCGTCGCGCCGTTCTCGGTTGGCGCGGCGGCGCAGGCGACGAAGATACGGTTCTCCTCCGCCCGGCAGCGGGCGACAGTGCGCATCATCGGACTGCCTGGATCGTCGCCGCACCAAATAATGAACTCGGCGCCGCGTAACATCAGCGAGCGCGCGATCTCCGGCACGAATCCTTCCGCCGCAACCATGAGCCCGACGCGCCCGATCGGGGTCATCGCGACGTCCGCCACCTCATCGCCCATCGGCATCGTCGCGAAGCGCGGTCCCAGTGGCTTGTGCGTCTGCCGGTGCTTCGTGATCACACCCTCTGGCCCGACGAGATACATCGCCCGCCAGCCATCGGCATCCGGCTCCGAGATCGTGAATGCCGCCATCACGCCCGTGTCACGCGCGATCGCTGCGATGCCCTGAAGCACGTCATCGCGCTCATACGCCCCTCGCAGCCGCGATGGCGTCGCCGGAAACACGACGAGGTCGTCGCCCATGATCGCCTGGCGCTCGACGTGTCTCCGCGCCAAGCGCACGAACTCATCCCCCGTCGGCGGCATCGTGATCTGGGCCACGGCGATCCGCCGGTCGTGCTCCGAGAGCACAAATGGCTCATTCAGCCAGCGCGTTACCGGTAGACTTTCCGTCGGCTGCGACAACGCACCGTAGAGCTCCGGCCTGCGTTCGACGCGCGCCGCGGCATCCACAATCGGCACGTCGTAGACGAGGACGCCTTCCTCGCTCGGTCCGAGCTCCGCGACGACGCGCCCCCTCGGGTCGAGGAAGCACGACCGCCCAGCATAGACGATGCTCTCGGCCTCGACGCCGCACTTGTCGCAAGCGGCGATCCAGACGCCGTTCTCCGCCGCGCGCGTCGGCATCAAGAACTCGCGCTGCGGCGTCGATAAATGCTCCGCGCTTCGAGCGCTGCTTACCCACGCGGTCAAGTCGAGTATGATCTGCGCTCCGTTCAGCGTCAGCGAGCGCGCGATCTCCGGCAGCCGGCCATCCGCGCAGACGAGCATGCCAATCCGTCCGATATCTGTCTCGAAGACCGGATACGCCGAGCCCGGCGCGAACCAGCGCGTGTCGAAGTGGAATAAGAATGACTTGTCATAACGCCCGACGACCTCGCCGTCGCGGCCAAACAGCAACGCACCGTTGCTGTACCCGCCGTCCGGCGCATCGAGTGCCAGCCCGACCGCGATGTAGACCCCGTGCTCGCGCGCCTTCGCCCCGAAACGCGCCGCGGCCTCAGCCGGGGAGAGCACGCCTCGATCCGAGAGATCGGCTCTGCCGAGAAAGTACGCCGGGTACGTCACCTCCGGCAACGCAATCAAATCGGGCTTCTCGCGCTCAACCGCTTCGTCAATCCGCATCATTGAATGCGCGAGCGACGCCGCCGCGTCCTCGATCGAGAACGCCGGCAGCTGCAGCAGCGCGATGCGTGCGGTCGTCATGGTGGGCAGTGTATCGCTACCGCGCGGCGATCGCCGTCGAGGCCGAGGGCGTCGCGTTTGCGCCTGCTTGGCGCTTCTGTCTCGGGATTCCAATCGCAGGCGGCGAGGAAGTCCTGCTCGAATCGAGGTGCTATCGCAGGCCGTTTCGTCTGCCGCGCTGGGCGTCGGACAGCCGCACGATGTTGATCGAGCGGGCGAGTTCGGGCGAGCCGAAGTAGTACGCCCGCACTTGGAAATTACTTGCCGCCCTTGGTCCGATTGTCCAGCATGCACAGCATGTGGCAATTCTCAAGCACGGTCTTGCCACCTTTGTGCCATGGAACGATGTGATCGGCTTCCATCTTGTCGAACTCGAAGGCCTTCTGGCACGCCGGGCAAACGCCCTTCTGGCTCTCGAACGCCGTGGCCTTGTCTTTGGCGCTAAAGGTCCGTAAGTTCAGGGTCTTCTCATTTCCAGTGAGCAGATATTCGTAGATGCCCTTCTTGGCGTTCACCTCGTCGTCGAGGAAGAGTTCGCTGATTCGCTTCTCCAGTTGGGCCGCGTTCAGCTTGTCGTCGCTGTGGTTCCGGTAGAACTTGCCCCAGCCCAGTCCCTTCATTTCCTTGCGGTAGGCCGGGAACACGCGCTTCGCCCAGTCGAGCACGGCCTGGTAGTGCTGCCATAGCTCTTGGGCGTCGGCGTTGTGCTGATGGACGCTCATGTAGCCTTCGACGTCCCCGTTGTTAATCCACTCCAGCGCCGTCTCCAAGAACTCCTGCCGGATCGGCGAGCCGCTCACATACTTTTCGCCGATCGCATAAGCCGGGCAGCCGGTCTTGCTAAACCAGCGCTTGGCGTCGGCGAGCCAGGGGCCGGTGTAGATGGCGTTGCGCAGTTCCTGGTCGGTCAGCTTCTCGCCCGCGATGTTGATGATCTTGAACCAGTCGAGCTTCTCCTGATCGGTTCCTTCGCAGATGTAGATTTGGAGCTCGTAGTCGAGTATCTCCTGTTGCCGAACTGTGGTGAGGTTGCTGAAGAAGTGGGGCGAACCGTCGACTACGATCGCAAAGTCGCCCTCGACGTACTGGCAGATACTGATCGTGCGCTGCTGCCCGTCCATGAGCTCAAAGCCCTCCCCCG
Source organism: Dehalococcoidia bacterium (assembly GCA_038240335.1). GTDB lineage: Bacteria > Chloroflexota > Dehalococcoidia > DSTF01 > JACRBR01 > JBBSDV01. The sequence goes on along the minus strand of JBBSDV010000151.1, from coordinate 594 downwards.
CCACCACCCAATACATGGTGTTGAGCGGGAAGTTCTTGCGAACGGTATGGATGACCTCGTTGCGCTGCTTCTCCTTGTAGATGAACTCGCGCTGGTAGGCCGGACGGATGTTGAGCCGTCCGCCGTAGCCGCGCACGCCCTCTTCGGCCTTATCCTCGTAGCCGTCCACGAGCTCGGAGACTTTGATGTTGTGGAGTTCGATCTTCATGAGTCAGCTCTTCCGCCTGATTATGATTCTCGAATACGGACAGCGGGATTTCCCGTTCTTCGTGATCGCAATGTCCGTTCGCCCACGGTAGTTCTTTGTTACACCAAGACTCTTGCCCAAATTCCCGAACGGAATGCCGATAAGCTCAAATTGCTCTGGATTGAACTTGTCCAAGAAGGTATCAGGAACGCCCATTAATCCATCGTAGTCAAACGGGATTTCCGAAATCTTGCCCACTTCAATCGCTTCGTAGTTATCATAGTGAGCTTACTCCGCTTTTCCGGACACCTAGACTGTTGGCGTCAGGCCACAGAGAAGGGAGTCCAGGATGGCCACGAGGTACCCACGAGAGTTTCAGCAACAGGCGATCGAGCTGGTGCGGTTGG
>JBBSDV010000150.1:0-8228 GCA_038240335.1 Dehalococcoidia bacterium | reverse complement strand
GTCGCGAACGAGCAGGCACATGTGCTCCGGCGCGTACTCGCTGCCGAGGGCGACCGCCTCATCGACGCTGCCAACGATGATCGCGCCGCCGCGAGCATCGAAGGACGCGCGCGCGATCGGCTCGCGATCGAGCAGCTTGAGTTGGCGCTCGACCTCGTCGCCTATTGCCGTCGCGATCTCCTCGGAGGTAGTGATCAGGATCGGCGTTGCAAGTTCGTCGTGCTCGGCCTGGGCGAGCAGATCGGCGGCGGCGAACATCGGGTTCGCTGTATCGTCCGCGATGACGATCGTCTCGCTCGGGCCGTAGAGCGCGTCGATGCCGACGTTGCCGAAGACCTCGCGCTTGGCGAGCGTGACGAATATGCCGCCGGGGCCGACGATCTTGTCGACGCGCGGCACGGTCTCGGTGCCGTACGCGAGCGCACCGATGCCCTCCGCGCCGCCGGCCTTGAAGACGCGATCGACGGCTGCGATGTCGGCGGCGACGAGCTTGAGCGGCGCCATCGCACCATCTTGGCCGGGCGGGCTGATCATGATCAGCTCGCGGACGCCGGCGACCTTCGCAGGGATCGCCGTCATCAGCACCGACGACGGGTACACGGCGCCGGGGCTGGTCGGCACGTACATGCCGACGCGCTCGATCGCGCGCACCTGCATGCCGACGCCGTGGTCGCTGAAGGAGCGGGACGAGTGCTCGCGCTGCAGCTCGTGGTACGCGCGGATGTGTTCGGCTGCCTCTTGCAGCGCCTTGACCAGCTCCGGCTCGACAGCGCTGTACGAGGCATCGATCTCGGCGCGCGTTACTTCGGGCGCAACGAACTCCGCGCCGGTAAAGGCGGCGGTATAGCGAGCGACCGCGGCGTCGCCTTCGCGACGGACGTCGTCGAGGATGCGGCGCACCTGCTGCTCGACGGGGAGATCCGCACCAAAGATCGTCGCGTTCTTCTCGCGGATCCGTGCCGGAAGTTCTGTGTCGCCGAGCGGCTTGCGGCGAAGCAGCGTGCGGCGGCCTTCCTCCGCACCGCGGACGATCCTCACGAGAGGTACTCCTTCATCGTGCGGCGCGCCTTCTCCTTCGCGCTCGAGAGATACGCGCGAACCCGCTCCTCACCGACGCCCTCCATCGTCTCGCGTAGCTCGTCGCCGGCCTGCCCCATGAATACGGCGATCGCCTCGTCGCCGACGATGCCGGCGCTGTGCAGGTGGCGGGCAATCATCCGCTCGAACGTGGGCGCGTTGACGATGTGCTGCACCTGCCAGTCGCGCCACTCCCGCAGCGTATCTTGGGCGATGAAGTCGACGGCGAGGTCGACGGCGGTCTCGGCGAGCGCATCGCGGATTTCGGTGACGGCGACGGTGTCCTCGCGCTCACGCCGCTCGAGGTCGAGCTGCAGGAGGCGGTCCTTGACGTCGGGGCGATCGCTGACGCTGAGCGCTCCGCCGGTGCCGAAATACTGACGGTAGATCTGGACGATGTACTCCTCGTCGAGGATGAGGTGCGAGATGTAGCCGGCGACAAAGGCGGCGGTCGACGGATCGAGGCGCGAAGCATCGCGGAGGCCGGGCTCGTTCTCGAAGAGACAGCGTACGCCGCTTTGCGGGCCGAAGTCGTCGAGACGAAAGAAGTGCGTGCGCTCGCGCGGCCAGCCTGTCTTCGCGCGAATATCGGGCGTCGTCGCGCCGAGATAGTACGCGCCCGGGTCGCTCTCGATCGCGGGCGAATCAAGCTCGCGGGCGATCTGGCGGGCGACTGTCATGTGGAGGCCGAGGAGCGGCATCGCTCACGCTCCCCCACCGGCGCTGACTGCGGTCGCGGCGCCGGTTCGCAGCTTGCCGACGAGTGCGTCGAATACGACTCCCATCGCGCCCGAAGGCCGCTGCTTGTTTGCGATGACGCAGTTTGTCGATTCGAAGAAGCGCTCGAGGACGGTGAGCTTGTTGGCGCGCACGCTGGAGCCGGTCTCGATGCCCTCGATCAGGATCTCGGCGTCATCGGGGACGAAGCCCTCGGATGCGCCGGCGATCGGGATGACGCTGTAGCGGCCGAAGTGGCGCTCGCGCGCGAAGTGATCGGCGATGTTGGCGAATTCGCTGGCGATGCGGATCGGCGCGTCGGAGCGCGAGCGCCAGTAGCGAAGCGCGCCGGGCAGATCGTCGGCGGGAACGTCCTTGACGATGACGGCGAGGCTGTACTTCGAGCGGCCGAGATCAATGATCTCCTCGACCGGACTCGATGGGAACTGCACCGTGTGATCGAGCAGCACGTCGCGGCCGGTGACGGCGAGATCGAACTGACCGATGGCGACCTGCTGCGGCATGTTCTGCGGCCGAATCACCTTCACCTCGACGCCGTCGAACTCGATGGCGGGACGGCGCAGCACGGTGCCATCTTCGTACCCGAAGACGCGAATACCGGCCATCTGGAGGGCGGCGATCGTGTGCGATTGGGCGTGGCCGTCCGGGAGGGCGAGGCGAAGGGCACGCCGCGGCCGGGCAGAAGGGCGCTCACCAAGATCGAGCGCCGGCGGCGCCGAGAGCGAGCCCGCGGACGACGGGCTGCCGCTGCCGGCGAGTAGCCGCGCCATCGCTGTCGAGAGATCCTTTGTCGCCAGGCTGCGCTTGTTGGCGATGAGCCAGGTGGAGCTATCGAACACCTTCCACAATGGCCGCAGCCCGTGCGACTCCACTTCGGCCTCGTCGGCCGCCGCAATGATCGCGACGTCGGCGTCCTCCGGCGGGTAGGCTTCGGCGGCGCCGGCGACGGGGAAGATGCGGTAGCGGCGGAGACGCATACGGCGCGCGATCGCTTCGGCGATGTTCGGGTATTCGCTGACGATGCGGATCGGCGACTCCGTCGCATCCCCGGCGGCAGCGAGCCACAGCGACTGCGCGCCGAACTGGAGGTCGCGGAGCTTGACGATCTCGTGGCCGGGGAAGCGCTGGGTCAGCTCTTCGATCCAGGTGAGGCTGCAGATGCCGATGTCGTAGTTGCCGAGGGCGACCTGAACGGGGATGTCCTTCTCGCGGAAGACACGGGCGATGGCGGCCTCGTCGAGCATGGGGAATCGCAGCGCGCGAGAGCCGGCGGCATAATCGGCGATGCCGGCGCCGCTGGCGGCGAGCATGGCCGCTGTTTCCTTGCGAAGGTCGCCGGTCGGTAGGGCGACGCGGATCACGGTCGTGTCCATCAGTCGCGGTCGATCGAAAGCAGCACGTCGTCGATCTGTTCGTAGGATTCGGTTGAGGCTCGCGACGTGAGCGTGAAGCGCGGCGATGTGGCGCGGCATGTCAGGCGGTGCGTGGGAATTGAGTGCATGCCTTCGATCGCCTCGACGGCGAGCCCGCCGCGGCGCAGGCGCGCGGCTGTCTCGTACATGGACGCGAGGACGGTGGCGTCATCGCCTTCGGATTGGACGACGACACGTGTTTCGTTCGCCGGACGCGCAGGAGGGAGCAACGCCATGAGCGGCGTCAGGTACAGGGCAAATCCGGAGGCAGGCACAGGTTTGCCGCCGACGAGGCCGACGAGCTCGTCGTAACGGCCGCCGGTGGCGACGCGCTGGCCGTTGCACTCGATGCGCACGACGAGCCCGGAGTAGTACTCGAAGCTACGCGCGAGCACGGCGTTGATGACGGGTGCAATGCCGCGGGCCTCAAGCGCGGCGACGACGAAGGCGAGGTCATCGAGCGCGGGCGCGAGCCCGGGGATGGACGCGGCTAGCGCACCGCGAAGGTTCGCGATGTAGCCGCTGCCCGCGCCATCGATGTCAAAGAGCATGCGGAGAGGCGCGTTGAGCTGCGGCAGGCGCGATTCGACCTCGTCGACGACGCTCATGTCGCCGTCGAGCAGGCGATCGTACGCGGCGGACTGCTCGTCGTCGGCGAGGCCGGCGGCGGCGAGGACGGCCCGCACGAGGCCGGCGTGCGATAGTCGCACGGCGATGTTCGGAAGCGCGAGCGGTGCTAGCGACTCGAGCGCCAGCGAAACGAGCTCGACATCGCCGCGACGGCCGGTGTCGCCGATCAGCTCGACGCCGCACTGCCACTCCTCCCGCGACGATCCGTCATCGGTGAAGCGAAAGACGTTCTGGCTGTAGAACAGCTTCGCGATGCGGCCACCGTCGAGCGACTCGGCATAGAGCCGGGCGACCGGAATCGTCGAGTCGGGGCGGAGAACGACGCGCTCGCCGCTCCACCCGTCCCAATCGAGGAAGGAATAGACGCGATCGAGGGTGCGGGGCGAGAGCGTGCCTGCGGAGGTGAACAGGTGGAGCGGCTCGATCACGGGCGTGCGGGTCTCGCGATACCCCCACGCCAGGCAGGTCGAGGCGAACGCGTCCTCGATCACGCGCAACCGCTCCATCTCGTCGGGGAGGAGGTCGCGCATGCCGCGGGAGCGCTGGCTTTCGGCCGTTTCGGGCATTGATGTGCTCATAAGCGATGAATCCCCGCCCGATTCGGGGCAGGGATGCCGCATTCTATCGGACGGCGGCGGGAAGCGGGAAGCCGAAGGCGCGAAGGGGAAGCGGGAGAGGGAAGCGGAGGTCAGATGTCGGTGGTGGGAGATGGGAGGCGCTGCCACGAGCGGGTGCGTGGACGTCTCGGACAAGATTCTTCGCTCGCGCTATGAATGACAGCCTATCTGAATGACTAACGTCCAGGCCCTCGGATCAAGGCCCTACCCGCTAGGTGAGGGCGATCGGGTCTCCCCCGACGGGCGCGTGTCCGCGTGACCGTAGGTGGTTGTCGTTGCGCTTTAACTCGGGTGGCTGCGCTTCAATCGAAGCGCTGGGCGACGAGCCAGCGGAAGGTGACGGGGACGCCGTATTCATCCTCCGTTTCGTCTTCGCTCGAGACGATTTCGAAGCCGGCGGCGCGGACAAGTGCGGCATTCGTGTCGCCGTCATAGTGGCTGAAGAACATGGGTGCGCCAAGCCAGTCTGCCTCGTAGCCGTCCGGATTGTCGCTGCCACCCATCGTCAGGACGACGAGCGCGTTCGGGCGGAGGACGCGGTGGATCTCGGCGAGCAGAGAGGGGTGCTCGACGCGCGGGACATGGGTCGTCGAGTAAAAGGCGGTCACGGCGTCGAAGGTTGCGTTGATGGAGGGCAGGCGCACCATATCGCCGCGAAGCAGGCGAGCGCGGGGCGCGTTTTTGCGGGCGAGGGCGAGCTGGTTCGCCGAAATATCGAGGCCGACGACGTCGTAGCGTTCCGAGAGCCGCCGCGTCATCGGCTCGCCGGCGCCACAGCCGAGCTCGAGGATGCGCGCACCGGTCGCCACACGATCGGCGATGATGGCGAGGTATTTGTCACGGACGCGCGGACCCCCGGACGCCACAAGGCGTAGGTAGCTCTCGGTGATCCGGTCGTACCCGGCGGCGACGAGCGCCTTCTTGTCGACGTTCATGCCGCAGCGTACCGCCGGTGGCATACTGTCGTAGGCGGCAGTTATGACAATCGCAACGAACGACGGTCGAAAGAGCCCCTGCTACGCAATGCGATCTCGCGTGCCGGCACGCTTGCGGCAGGCGCGAGCGAGGTCATTTCGGCTAGGGCTGATCGCGGCGGTGATGCTCGGGGGGCTCGCGATCTCGTGTGCACCGAGCATCCACGAGCGCGGCGCCGTGCAGGTGCTGACGGCGAACTCGGAAGTCGGGCCGGTGATGGAGCGCTACGTCGATCGCGGCGTCGACGAGGCCGAGCGCACCGACGCCAAGGCGGTCGTCATCAAGCTCGATACGCCGGGCGGTCTGTCGTCGTCGATGGAACACATCGTGCAACGGATCCAGGCGGCCAAGGTGCCGGTCATCGTCTGGGTGGCGCCGAGCGGCGGCAAAGCGGCATCGGCGGGCACCTTCATCACGATGGCGGCGCACGTCGCGGCGACGGCGCCCGGAACGAGCATCGGCGCGGCGCATCCCATCGACTCGAGCGGCGGCGACATCGGCGGCACGCTCGGCGTGAAGGTCGAGAACAACGCGGCTGCATACGCGCGCAGCGTCGCGGAGACGCGCGGCCGCAACGCCGATTGGGCTGAGCAGGCGGTTCGCGACAGCGTCTCGGCGCCGGCGAGCGAGGCCGTGTCGAAGCACATCGTCGATTACCAAGCGGAGGACATAGACTCGTTGCTGCGGCAAGCGGAGGGGCGCACGGTGATGGTCAATGGCCAACCCGTGACGCTTGCCGCGCTCGGTAACGCACCGCGCGTATCGAACAGCATGACGCTGCTCGAGCGATTCCTGCTGGTGATCAGCGACCCCAACATCGCGTTCCTGCTGCTGACGCTCGGCGGCCTCGGGCTCCTCGTCGAGGTGATCCATCCGGGCGTCTTTGCGCCGGGCGTGTTCGGCGCGATCTCGCTGATCCTGGCGTTCCTTGTGCTGGGCACGCTGCCGGTCAACTGGGCGGGTGTGGCGCTGGTGCTGCTGGCATTCGCGCTGTTTGCCGCGGAGTTCTATGTCGGCGGCATCGGTGCGCTCGGCATCGGCGGCGCGATTTCGCTGGTCGCCGGAGGACTGTTGCTTACGTCATCGAGCAATCCGGACTTCCAGGTTTCTCGCTGGCTCGTCGTCTTGATGGGAGTCGTGTGTGCCAGCATCTTCGCAATGCTCGCGTCGCTGATCTGGCGGACGCGACGCCTTCCGGCGGCCGTCGGCACGCTGGCGATGGTCGGCAATCGGGCGATCGCGCGATCCGACCTGGATCCGGAGGGGTACGTCTTCGTCGAGGGGGAGCGCTGGAAGGCGCGCGCGGAGAACGGGCCGGTGCGGCGCGGCGAGGTCGTCACGATCAGTTCTGTGAAGGGTTTAACGCTGACGGTCCGGCGCGTCGTGTCCTAGGCGCCGGCGATCGCCGACGCGCTGCACTAGGTTGCGTCGAACGGTCGGAGCAACGCGGGCGCGGCGGAATCGAGATCGAGGCAGGACCAGCCGGACATGGGCATCGCGCGCCACAACGACCACGGGTCTTCGAGAGCGAGGCGCTCGGCGAGCCAGGCTGTCAGGATGCGACCGTGCGAGACGACGGCGGCGGGGAACTGATCCTGCTCGATGATGTCGACGCCGCGCTGGAATCGCGCGGCCGCCGACTGCGCGCGCTCCGCGCCGCGAAAGCTCATGTCGGGATGCTCGATGATCTGACGGACGGCATCGGCGAACTCGTCGGAGTTGCCGATCCAGTGGTCGAACCGTAGCTCCTCGAAGCCGTCGACGACGCGGACCGGCTGGCCGACGGCTTCGCCGATGAGCAGCGCCGTCGCCTGCGCCTTCCCCTCGGCGCTGCTGTAGAGGCAACGAAGGTTCCACGTCGCCGCGATCTCGCCGAGCGCGCGCGCTTCCTCGATGCCGCGATCGGAGAGCTTCCAGTCGGTCGCTGGCATATTCGGCTGGATGATCGGCGATGCATGGCGGAGGAGGTGCAGGAGTCGCATCGCCGTCAGACGGGGACGCCGGTGAGGAACATCAGACCGCGCGCGAGCACCTCGCCGACGAGCACCGCGCCGACGGCGATGTACAGCAGGCCGGTCGCTGACATCATGGCATTCTCGTTCGCCGGATAGCCACGGCTCGACACGTACGACATGTAACCGAGCGCGGCCGGAAACAGCAGGCCGATGGCGATCCGCAGCCAGAACGCGGGGTTCGTGCCGAGCGAGTTCGAGCCGAGGAAGGCGGTGGCCGATGGCACCTCGCGCGCCGGAATCAGCACATTGACGACGAGCAGCAGCGCCTGCAGCACGACGGCGGCGACGAGCAGCAACGTCAGCTCCTCGAGCGGCTCTCGGGGGAGGCGCGGGGTGACGAGGTACCAATGGCCGAGCGTCATCGCGAGAACGACGGCGCCGACCGCGACCGTGCCCGCAGCGATGCTGAGCAGCGCGCCCGCGAAGCCCCACGTCGGCAGGCTTACGTAGTAGGAGACGACGCCGACGAGCGCGAGGCCGACGACGGCCGCCACGGCACCGGCGCGCAGGGCGTTGCGGGCATCCTCACGCTGCACGAACCAGTTGTAGGGCAGGCTCGCCACAAGGAAAGCGATCGTGCCGGCCTTCACCCACGTAAGGAGCGCGTCGTCGAGACGGTAGCCGCCGATCGCTGACTTTGGGTCGAGGACGAGCGTGTTGAGCACAACGATCGCCGCAGCGACGCTGACCATCGCGGCGGCAAACTTCACGAAGCTCGGGGCCACACGTCCGCGCCACTGGGCGAGCAGGCAGACAAGCAGGCT
>JBBSDV010000149.1:0-8281 GCA_038240335.1 Dehalococcoidia bacterium | reverse complement strand
GTTACGGCCAGATGAACTTACGCGGGCTTGGAGACCAGCCGCTGAATCTGCTCTTCGTGCTCGTGGTCGTGCGCGGCGACGTTCTCGAGCATGCTGAGCGGGCTGTACTCCTCGCGGCCCATCACCACGAGACGGTACAGCGTGTCGTCGTCGATGCCGTCGATCATCGCCAGAACCGCCGTCCGAGTTGCCTCGAGCTTCTCGACGGCCGCCGCCACGGCGTCCACGTCCCGATCCGGCAACGAGGACGCAGTCCGGCCGCACAGGTGCGCCAGCACCTTCACGTAGGTCGCTTCCGATTCGATCACGTGCTCGATCACGCGACGCACCGTCCAGCCGCCCCGCCGCGCGCGATCCAGATCATCGTCAGACAGCCGCCGGATCAGGGCGAGCAGCCGCTCGCGGTTCGCGCGCATCTCGCCGAGCGTGTGCTTCAGGTCGTCGTTCATCATCGTCGCCTCGATCCTAGCAAACACTGATCGTTGCCGTCTCTAATGCAAGTCCGAACTATCATTCGTTGCGAAACGGTCTGATGCGTGACCGTTGGCTTGCATTGATCGCCGACTGAAGCGGGTGCGCAGATGGCGCAGTGCCTCTGCCTGCTCGCCGGGGAGCGGGGTTGGGGGCGTCTTGCGAAGACTCTCTCTCTCTCTTCTCTCTCTTCTCTCTCTCTCTCTTCTCTCTCTCTCTCTTCTTAATAGGTATCCGTGCACGCGAGAGCAGACACGGCGCTTGATCCGAGAACGTCGGACAAGCCGACGATTGATTCTCGTCACGACAGAACTGCAGCGTTTGGAATCGCAACACTACCCGATGGCCAGCGCGAAGACGCCGGCGACGATCGCTGAAGCGCCCGCAAGGCGGCGCCCGGGGTCCGATTCCTTGAGTAGCCGCAGACCCAGCATCGCCCCGAACAGAATGCTGATCTCGCGCGCCGGCGCGACGTAGCTCACGGGCGCCAGCGTCAGCGCCACCAACACGAGGATGTACGCACCCGGACTGAGGATGCCAATTGCCATCACCGCTGTACGCTGCTCGCGCAGCACCCGACGTACCTCGCCTCGTCCCGCTGCCGGGATCAGCGCGAATGGCGCGAGGATCAGCGACCGTGAGATGTCGAGCCCGGAACTATAGAGAATTGGCGTCACGATGGTCACGCCCTTGTTGTCCCACAGCGTGTACGCCGCGATGCACGTGCCGGTCGCGAGCGCGAAGATGATCGACCGCCGCACCTCCGCGCCGCTCGTTCGCCCCGGTGACCACGACATCACGAGGATGCCTGCCACCACCATCGCGCTGCCGGCGAGCCCGAGCGCCGAGGGCCGCTCGCCGAACAGCACGATCGCCCCGACGACCGACAGCGCCGGCCCGGTTCCGCGCGCCAACGGGTACACGAGCGAGAGGTCGCCGTATCGGTATCCCTCAGAGAGCAAGAAGAAGTAGAGCGCGTTCAGCGCCCCGGAAACCGCCACAAACAGGAGCGCATCGAGGCCGAGCGAGGGCCGCGTGTAAAGGAACACCGCGGCCGCGATCGGCAGATAGACGACCGCCGCGAACGCGCAGAACACGAACATGAATGCCGCGCTGCTGTTCGCGCCCTTGGCGACGTAGTTCCACGTCGCGTGCGCCACCGCCGCGCCGAGCAAGAGCGCGACGGCGAGAATCGGCATGGTGCTCCTTTGGTGGCTTGGCAGCGCGGTCGGCCGAGACTGGACGCGTACGGCGCGAGCGCTAGAGCAGGCCGCGCTCGCGGAGCACCCGCTCGGTAGTAATCCCGATCTCGGCGGGCGAATCGCTGATCGTGACGCCGGCGGCCGCCAGCGCGGCCTTCTTCGAAGCAGCGGTGCCGGTGTCGCCCGAGATGATCGCGCCCGCGTGTCCCATGCGCCGTCCCGCAGGCGCGCTCGATCCGGCGATGAAGGCGATCACGGGCTTCGTCATGTGCTTCTTGATGTACTCCGCCGCATCCTGCTCGGCGCTGCCACCGATCTCGCCGATCAGCACAACAGCGGCCGTCTCGGGATCGCCGTTCAGCAGCTCCAGGGCCTGGCGCTGCGTCGTGCCGATGATCGGGTCGCCGCCGACGCCGATGCACGTCGATTGCCCGATCCCGCGCCGCGTCAGCTGGTCGACCGCTTCGTACACCAGCGTCCCGCTGCGCGAGACGACGCCGACGCTGCCCATCGAGAACACATTGCCCGGCATGATGCCGACCCGGCACTCGCCCGCCGTGATCACACCTGGACAGTTGGGCCCAATGAGCCGCGTTGCGCTGCCCGTGATCGCGCGCTTTACCTTGACCATGTCGAGCGTCGGGATGCCCTCTGTAATGCACACCGCCAGTGGCACCGCGGCATCCATCGCCTCCAAGATCGCGTCTGCGGCGAATGGCGGTGGCACGAAGATCAAGCAGCACTCCGCGCCCGTCTCGCGCACAGCGTGCTCGACGCGATTAAAGATCGGTACGCCCGCATCCGTCGTCTCGCCGCCGCGTCCGGGCGTCACGCCCGCGACGATCTTCGTGCCGTACTCGATGCAACGCTGCGTCTGGAAGCTGCCTTCTTTGCCCGTGATGCCCTGCACGAGCACGCGCGTGTTCTGATTCACAAGGACGCTCATCGGCACTCCTGACTGGCATCATCGTCGGTGCGCACCACCACGGTCGGCCGCACGCCCGGGATCGTAGCAGCACCGCGTTTCTGAGGCGAGTCTACTCGCCGCCGATCGAACGAGCGAGGACGAACGCAGAACGGGCATGCCCGTTAGGAGCGCTCGTCATTGAGTCTGTGCCGTTCCGGCAAGCGTAGATTCGATCGAGATCGGGAACGCGGATTGCCGCAATCGCATACAACATGCGGATTCTGTACCGCCGATCGGCCCTTTGCTATCATCCGTGGACGTCGCGCCCGAGGCGCGAGAACGAGAGGAACTTGATGAGCAACAAGCTCACGCTGACGATTCTGGGTGTCGCCGCCGTCCTGATCATCGCCCTCGCTGGCGCGTTGATCTACTTCTCCCGCGGCGGCAGCGACAATAAGGACACGTCTGCCCAGTCGTCGGACACACCATCGTCGTCGAGCACTGCGTCGAGCTCGACGCCGGGCGGTAGCGGCTCAAGCGCATCCGGCGAGCTCCGCCTCCGCGGCGATGACCCGCTCGTGCTCGATCCGGCCGTCGCGCAGGATGCCGGCTCCGCGTTGTACATCGTGGAAATCTTCTCCGGCCTCGTCCGCCTCGACAAGGACCTGAAGATCCAGCCCGATGTCGCGCAGAGCTGGGACGTCAGTCCGGACGGAAAGACCTACACCTTCCACATCAACAAGAACGCAACCTACCAGGATGGCCGGCCCGTCACTGCCGATGATGTGAAGTACTCATTGGAGCGCGCGCTGAGCCCCGACACTGGCTCCGTCACCGCCGAAAACTTCCTTGGCGACATCGTTGGCGCGAAGGACGTCTCACGCGGCCGCGCCGCCGAGATCAGCGGCCTCAAGATCGTCGACGACGCAACAATCGCGGTTACGATCGACGACGCAAAGCCCTATTTCCTCTACAAGCTCACGTATCCGACGGCGTACCTCGTCGATAAGAAGCAGATCCAATCGAACCCGAAGCGCTGGACGCAGAAGCCAAATGGCACGGGCCCGTACAAGCTCAAAGAGTGGAAGCTCGGTGAGAAGATCACGCTTGAGGCGTACGACAAAAACGTGCTCGGCGCTCCGAAACTTAAGACCGTCAGTTACGACCTCGCGGGCGGCTCGTCGCTCGTCGCCTACGAGGACAACACGATCGATATCACCGGCGTCGGCCTCGATGACCTCGATCGCATTCAGGATCCGACGGACAAGCTCAACAAGGAGTACGTAACCTCCTCCCGCCAGTCGGTCGACTACATCGGCTTCAACACGAACTCCGCCCCCTTTGATGACCCGAACGTCCGCAAGGCGTTCGCCATGGCCGTCGACCGCAAGAAGATCGCCGAGGTCATCCTCAAAGGCGCCATCCCCGTAGCGAACGGACTGCTCGCCCCCGGCGTCCCCGGCCACACAGACGACGACAAGACCTACGCCTTCGATCCCGTCGAAGCGAAGCGCCTGCTCTCCGAATCGAAGTACGCGAACAACATGCCCGACATTACGCTCGCCGAGAGCGGCGCAGGAGCAACGGTCGGTCCGACCGAAGAGGCGATCGTCGCCGATTGGAAGAAGAACCTCGGCATCGAGGTCAAGATCCAGCAGGCGGAATCCGGCACATTCTTCGGCGATATCGACGCTGGCCGCTACCAGATGTTCCACCTCGGCTGGATCATGGACTATCCCGATCCTGAAGACATTCTCGACATCCTCTTCTACAGCAAGAGCAAGCAAAACAACTCCCGCTACTCGAACGATGCGATCGACCAAAAGCTCGTCCAGGCACGCACCGAGCAGGACACCGAGAAGCGCCTCGCGATCTACCGCGATGTCGAAGTGACGCTACTGAAGGACGCGGTCTGGATGCCAATGTTCTTCGACACGACGCACGCGCTGATCAAGCCATACGTCAAGAACTTCGAGTTCTCGCCGGTCACGCTCGAGCGCTTCCGTGACGTCGTCGTGAACCGATAGCAAGCGCGCGGCGCTGAGGCGGGGACATGGACGGACTCGGCGGCTACGTTCTGCGCCGTCTCCTCTTTCTGCCCATTACGCTGCTGATCGTTTCGTTCGCGACCTTCTACGTCACCCGCTGGGGTCCCGGCGATCCGATCAGCGTCTACTCGGGGCAGTATCGCGATCAGGAAGCGTTCGATCGCGTGCGCCACAAGTACGGCCTCGACAAGCCGATCGTCGAGCAGTACGGCATCTGGCTCAAGGACGTCGTCCTTCACGGCGACTTCGGCGTCAGTTTTCGCTTCCGTGATCGCTCAATTCCCGAGATCATCGGCCCCAAGATCTGGGTGTCGGCACGTCTGGGCCTCTACGCATTCATCCTTGAGTTCCTGATCGGCATCCCCGTTGGCGTCTATGCCGCGCTTAAACAAGGCACGTGGCGCGATCCGTTCTTAATCAGCGTCTTCCTGTTCTTCCAGTCGATCCCCGTGCTCGTCACCGTGCCGATACTCGTGCTAGTATTCGCCGAGAAGCTGCATTGGTTGCCAAATGGCGGCTTCGATGGTCTGTTCTCGAAGTCGATGATCATTCCGACGCTCGCGATCTCACTGCCCGGTATCGCCGGCATCGCCCGGCTGGCGCGCGTCACGACGCTCGAGACACTTCGTGAAGACTTCGTCCGCACCGCCCGCTCCAAGGGGCTCGGCGAGTACACCGTCGTCACCCGTCACGTCGTGCGCAACTCCGTCGTTCCCGTGATGACGACGGTGATCGGTCTGTCGCTCGTCGGCCTGATCGAGGGCGCGTTCTTCACCGAGACGATCCTCGGCATCCCCGGCATCGGACGCTTCACGTTCGAGTCCGTGAACGGCCGCGACTACAACGTTTTGCTCACGATCGTCCTGCTGATCACAACGCTCTTCGTGCTCGCGAATCTCGCCGTCGATCTCGTTCTCGCCGTCGTCGATCCCCGCATCCGTATCAATGGAGGCGGAAAGTGACGATCGACGCGTCCGCCAGTGAAGCCCTCGCCGCCGCCGAAGGCTATGCGCTCGGCCGCAGCGAGAGCCTTTGGGGCCGCGCGTTCCGCCGCCTCCTGCGAAAGAGGATCGCAGTCGGTTGTCTTGTCGTCATAGCGGCGTTTTATACGGTTGGTCTCGCCGCACCGCTCATCGCGCCGTACGGATACTCCGAGTCAAACCTCGACCTCTCGTTCCACGGCCCGTCGGTGTCGCACCCATTCGGCACCGATCGCAACGGCCGCGACACCCTAAGCCGTAACATCTACGCTGCTCGGACCACCGTCATCGTCACGCTCGCCACTGTGCTCGCCGGCAGCGTCGTCCTGCCCCTCACGCTGGGTATGGTCGCGGGCTACCGTCGCGGCCTGATCGACGCCGCGATCAACCGCGTCGGCGAGATCCTCGCGTCGCTGCCCGGCTTGCCGATGCTCGTCCTGATCAATGCCACCCTGCGGCCACGCGTCGTCCGCGCAATCGCTCACTTCGAGGATGGCGTTCACTGGCACGGCCTCACGTCGTCCGGCTTCGCCGACTTCTTCCTGATCTTCTCGGTGCTGTCGCTGTTCGGTTGGGTCGGTTATGCGCGCCTGATCCGCTCGCAGACGCTAACGCTACGTGGCTCCGAGTACGTGCTCGCCGCCGAAGCGAGCGGCGCGTCCACGAAGCGCGTACTGTTCACGCACATCCTGCCGAATGTGATGCCGCTCGTCATTGTTAGCGTGTCGGCGTCACTCGGCGCCGTCGCCGGCTCCGAGATCGCGCTGACCTTCCTCGGCGTCGGCATCCAGCCGCCGCACGCCAGCTTTGGTGCCCTCATCACCGACGGATCAACCGCAGCGGTCCTCCGCAATCACCCGCAGCTGCTCCTGGTTCCCGCCGTCGTCGTTGCGTCGCTGATCTTCGCGTTCAACCTGCTCGGCGATGCCCTCAACGACGTCTTCACCCCCCGCGCCCAATAAGGAGCGAGCGAAAGACTGCGGCGCAAAGCTCACGTCCTTGCCGTGCACTCGTCGCACCCATCATGAAACTGTGAACTACGACCGGCGATCTCCAAGCGATGAGCTACGTCGTTCCGACGCGCTCGCCTATCGCGATTCGGTGGCCATCAAGATCCTCGATCACGAAGTCGCGCGTGCCCCACGGATACGATTGCAGCGCAACGACCACACCTACGCCCTTGGCCGCGAGCGCGTCGTGGATCTCGTCGACGCCCTTCACGTAGATGTAGCAGCCCGACACCGCCGGCCGTTCGTCGGCCAGCAGAACGATCTCCGCACCGCCGCGCCGGAGGATCGCGAACGACGGCGGCTCGCCCATCGTCGCCTCGATCGTAAAGCCGAGCACGTCCCGATAGAATGCCGCACTCGTCGCAACGTCCTTAGCCGGAAGATTCGGCCGCGCACCAAGAAACGTCACCGTCATCGGCCACCTGTTCATCATCGATCGCCGATGCTGTGTGCGGAAAACTACAAACAACGAACTACAAATCACAAACTAATTCATCGTGATCGACGCTCGGTTCACCTTCGTCGTCGAGCCCTCGCGCGCCCACTCGCTGTTCTCGAACGCCTCGTTGATGTTCTCGAGCTTGAACTGATGCGAGATCACATCCTGGTGCGGGTACTTGTTCTTCGTGTGTACGAGGAAGTCGAGCGCCTCCGGGATCACCCACGGGTCGTACATGATCACACCCTGGATGCGCTTCGATCCCCACACGAGCTGCGATGGATCAATCTCTACCGTGCGGCCGAACGAGATGTTGCCGATCTCGAGATACGTACCGCCATCTCGCAGCATTTGCAGCCCCTCCGGGATCACCGCCGGCACGCCGACCACCTCGACGACGATGTCGGCGCCGCGGTTCGATGTCAGCTGCTTGACACGCGCCACCCGGTCCGCCGGCGATGCTACTTCGTTCAGATCGATCACCGCATCCGCCCCGAACTTCGTCGCCAGCGCGAGCCGGTTCGGGATGCCGTCGATCGCGATCACCGCATCGGCGCCCATCTCCTTCGCCACCGCGATCGCGTTGAGCCCGAGGCCGCCCGCGCCCTGGATCACGACGGTGTCGCCGTACCGCAGGCCAGCCTTCTGCAGCCCGTACGTCACCTGCGAGAGCGCGCAGTTCACCGGCGTCGCCATCTCGTCCGTCACCTCGTCGGGGACGTGGAAGATCCAGCCGCCGGGCTTCAGGTAGTAATACTCGCCATACGCACCGCTGAACTTGCTGATGCTCGGCCCCATATTCATCAGCTTGTTCGGGCACGTCGCGAACTCGCCCTTGTTGCAGTTGTAGCAGCGGTGGCAAGGATAGAAGTACGCGTACGCCACCCGGTCGCCTTCCTTCAGCGGCCGGCCGAGCGAGTCCGTCGTTACGCCTGCGCCGAGCGCGTGCACGCGCCCCGTCATCTCGTGGCCGGCGACGTTGCCTGCCATCGCAGCGAACATCGGCGAGTCGCCGCGCCAGATGTGCAGATCCGACCCGCAGATGCCGCCCATTGATACCTTGACGACCACGCCCCCCGGCTCCGGCGTTGGCACCTCGAACTCCCGTATCTCGAACCCCTTGCCCGGCCCGAGCAACACCGCCGCCTTGCCAGTCGGCATCGTCTTTTCCTTTCCCGCGTCCGCGACCGACGCAGCGCTATTCGAACATGAACGGAGTGAAGT
>JBBSDV010000148.1:0-8366 GCA_038240335.1 Dehalococcoidia bacterium | reverse complement strand
GCAGACGGGATCGCCACAGGCGACAGCGGTGCCGCGGTGCAGTTCGAAGGCGATGAAGCCCTCGATGTCGGAGGGCTCGAAGTAGCGCCAGCCATCGTACAGCGTGAGCAGGCCGAGGCCGTTGTAGCCGTGGGCCTCGAGCTGACGCATCCGCCGCTCACTCGCCGACTCATTCCGAATCAAAATGCCACACTCCCGTAATCGATCATCGCCTTCATGTTACGAAACCAGACTGAAGGCGAATAGTTGCACTGCATGAAGATTGCCTGAAGGTTGACGGCCACCTGCAGGTATAAGGGGAAGAACAGCGGCGCCGCGGCCGGAGGATGGGCTGCGCGCTCGGTCGTTCGGCGGTGGAGGTTGCGCGGCGCACGCGTGCGCGACGGTGTCGGCCAGACGTCTCGCACATCGACGACAGGTGATCTATGCTTCGCGGCACCGGCGAAATTGATGCATAGAAGGAGTAGCGGCCATGGGACAGCGCGGCGAGGAATTGGCGAGCAAGTTCGAGCAGGTGAACAACGAATTCACAGGCGCAGTCGAAGCCTGTTCTGACGCCGACTGGGCAGCGATGTGCAAGAGCGAGGGCTGGCCGTTCGGCGTCACCGCACACCACGTCGCCCAGAGCACGCCCGCTATCGCCGGCCTGATTGGCGCGATGGCGACCGGCGGCGCCGTTCCCGCATTAACGCCGGAGTTGCTGGACGCCGGGAACGCGGCGCACGCGAAGGAGCACGCGAATTGCGCCAAGGATGAGACGCTCAGGATGCTCCGCGATGGCGGCGCGGCGGCGGCCGCGGCGATGCGCGGCCTGGGCGACGACCAACTCGACAAAACGGGCACGTTCCTGGGCAACGAACTGACCGCAGCCCAGGCTGCCGAAGGCATCTTGATTGGCCATATCGCCGGTCATCTCGAGAGCATAAAGGCGAGCGCCGGCGCATAGCGCAGGCTGTTTGGCTGCGCTATGCGCTGCTTCCATGCCCCGTGTTGCTCGGCTTAGCTGCGCCGGGCTCGGCGGCGTTGGGCGGACGACAGTGTCCCGGCGACGGCTCCAAGCACAATGGAAAAACAGACCGTCCAGATGATGCCAAACAATACGCTGCCCGAGGAAGTTATGGTCAAAACGACTCCGAGCGCGATCCCGGTTAGGATCCCGGCGAGTGTTTACTGGAACGGCGAGACTCGATCGTGAATCCAACTCAACGAGCCAAACGCGAGGAATACGAGAAACGCTAGTGAAAATCCTAACGCTCTCATTTATCGGAATCGTTTGGCGTCGTCGCCGTCGGCGTCCCGCGGCGTCCGACGATTTCGCGTGTCCGCGATGCGCCACGCGGGCGAAATCCGCCTCGAGGGTTGTTGTTACCCCAGTGCACTCTCTCTCTCGTGCTCGATGTCTCTTAGCCACTCCTGGGCCAGCCTATCTTGGTCACGAAGCATGGGGTACGGTCCTTGCCCAATCATGAATGCGTATTCGTCGTTGTCGGCGCGCAACCTCAACCAGCGTCGCCTTGGTAGCTGTTTCGCAACTCGCACGTGTCGAATCGATTCAAGTGGAATGGCGATCTCATCCGGAATCCAGAAGACGAGCTTCCGCACGACCGTCCATCCGCGACGGAGCCAAATGATGCGACGGTTCGTCAGGTAGAGCCGGCCTGCGCCTAGGACGGTTACAGGCGCCTTCCAGCCGCTCGACTCATCGCTTCGAATGATGCGTTCGTCCGAGGTGAGCATTGAATCGCATCTCGTATCAAACTCGTCTATCGTTCTTCCCACTTCTCGATCCTTGTCTCCCGAGGCGAACTAGATCGACGCAGGTTTTAACCTCGCCTGTATTGTCGGTCACGTGCACTCGATGCCCATTGGCATCCGCGACGTAAATCGCAGTCGAGCGTAACCCGTGGAGCCCGGAGGCGTGCCGGAGGCCATCCCAGCGCCTATTGCATCGCCCGGAGCCGTCTTCCCGGCGGCGCGCGCTTAGCGGGTTGCCGTGACCGGTGCTTGCGGCGTCAAGCCGGCGCCATGTGCGAGGGTGCCGCCGATGTAACCTACGGCTATGACGTGCCGGACAGCGCGGCGTGAGGGGCGGACGTGAGGCGTATCGCAAGCGCGATGGCGGCGCTTGTGTGCCGGCATCCGGTCGCGCTCATCGCCGGGACGATGTGCGTCGCGGGGTTGCTGGCGTTGGGCCTGCCGCGCCTGACGTTCGAGACGGGGCAGGACACGCTTCTCGATCCATCATCGAAGCTGTCGCTCGACAACACGCGCTACCAGCGGCAATTCGGCGGCGATCCAATGCTCGTGCTGTTCGAGACGCGGACTGACGGCGCGCGCATCGAGCAGCTCTTCGCGCCGGGGAACCGCGACGAGCTGGCGCGACTCGAACGGGACCTGACGGCGACGGGCAACTTCCAGAGCATCATCTCGCCGCTCGCTGTGCTGCAATTCGCGCAGGCGCAGATCCAGCAGCGCATGATCACGGAGCCGGCGAAGCTCGCCACCGACGAGGCGCGAGCGGCGGACGAGGCTCGCGCCGCCGCGGCGGCTCGGGGCGAAACAGCGGCGGCGCAGGATGCGGCAGCATCGGCGGCGAAGCAGCGCGTCGATGACGCGTTCAACGCGACGTTCGGCGCCGATGCTCGACGCTTCGTCAGCGTCGGCGACCCGTCGCTCGACAATCAAGACTTCGTGCGATTCGTGCTGTACGGCGCCGACGGCAAGTTCCGCCCCGAGTTCGCCGGCATTTTTCCGGATGACCATCACGCGTTGATGATCGTCCGCGCGCGCGGCAACCTGTCGATCGACGATGGGGCGCGGATGGCGGGCGACGTGCAACGCGACATAACGGCGTACCACTTCGAGGGCGTGAGCGCGCTCGCATCGGGACCGCCGCTGTTGATCAAGGAGATCAACGACGGCATGAGGAGCGCGCTGCTGGTGATGGCGATCTTCGCTGTCGCGATCATGATCGTCGTGCTGTCGTTGGTGTTCCGCGCGCGCTGGCGGCTGCTCTCGCTGCCGGCAGTGCTCGTCGGCTGCGTCTCGGCGTTCGGCCTGATGGGGTTTCTCGGTGTACCGCTGACGATGGTGACGATCTCGGGGCTGCCGATCCTGATCGGGCTCGGCGTCGATTTCGCGATCCAGGTGCACAGCCGCATCGAAGAGGAAACCGCAGCGGCCGACTCCGCAGCGACGGGCATTGAACGAACGATGATGCGGCTCGGTCCGGCGATCGCGCTGGCGGCCGCGGCGGCGTGCCTGGGATTTGTGGTGCTGCGCCTGTCCGACGTGCCGATGATCCGCGATTTCGGCACGATGCTCGCGCTCGGCGCGGTCGTGGTCTTCGCCACGAGCATCACGCTGATCAGCAGCGTCGTGTTTCTGCGGGAGCGCACCCGGCTCGGCGAGCAGGCGCCCGCGCGCGCGCGATTCGAGGTCGAGCGGATCGTCGGCGGGCTGACGTCGCGGACGATGGGGAGACTGGCGCCGATCGCGCTCGTGGCGGCGCTGGTGGCGTTCGGCGGCATCTACGTGAGCCGGAAGATCCCGACGGAGACCGACCCGGAGAAGTTCGTGCCGTCGGACAGCCGCGTTCTGACCGATCTGCATCACGTGCGGGACGTTGCGGGCTCCACGAGCGAATTGGACTTGCTGGTGGAAGCGCCGCCCGGCGGCCACGTCACGGACCAGAACGTGCTGGACTGGATGATCGCATTCGAGGAGCGCCAACGCACGCAGCACAGCGAGTTGCAGACATCGAACAGCATCGCTTCGTTCACGAAGCAGGTGACGGGCGCCGCACCGACGACGCAATCGGCGGAGCAGGTGCTCGCGAGCGCGCCGGCGTCTCTCGTCGACAGCGTCGTCAGCGGCGACCGCGCGAGCGCGGCGATCGTGTTCGCGATCGGAGACGGTGTTTCGCTGGCGGACGAACGCGTGCTGACGGCGCAGATTGAGCGTGACGCGCAAGCGCCGCCCGGTGTCGGCCTGGCTCCGGCGGGGATCGCCGTCGTTGGAATCGCGGCGGTCGACGCACTAAGTGCGAATCGCGATCTGATGTCGCTTGTGGCGTTGGTCGCGATCTTTGTTGCGCTGCTCGTCGCGTATCGCGATCTCGTCAAGGCGATCGCGCCGCTGCTGCCCGTGGTGCTGGCGCTCGGCGCATCGGCGATGCTGCTATACGCGGCGGGTATTGAGTACAGCCCGCTGACGTCGATCTCGGGACCGCTGATCATCGCGATGGGGACGGAGTTCAACATCTTGTTGATGTCGCGGTACTACGAAGAGCGGGCGGCCGGCCTGGATGCGCGGGAGGCGATGTCGAAGGCATCACTGCGGATTGGACGCGCCATCGCGGCGTCGGGGTTGACGGTGACGGGCGGATTTGCAGTGCTGGCATTCAGTAACTTTCCGCTGCTCGACAACTTCGGCAAAGTGACGGCGCTGAACATTGCGCTCAGCCTACTGAGCACGCTGATCTTGTTGCCGCCGGTGCTCGTGTGGGCCGATGACGGCCGCGTGCGGCGGCGTCGGCGAGTCGATGCGATGGATGTACGGGAGAGCCAGTTGCGGGCGTGAACGCGCGGGGAAGACGATCCACAGATGCCCAGAGAGCACAGAAGGGCGGCGAAGACCATGCACGATCGGCTCCGAACCGGCGCAACGTCATTCCTCCACCCTCCAGTTATGCTATCGGCATGGCGATGATGCGCGCGTTGCGATTAATGAGCCTCGACGGGCCGGACGCGCTCGAGATGCACGACGTCGCCGCGCCGGACGACGGCGGCGACGTGATCATTGACGTGCACGCGGCCGGCGTCGCGTTTGCCGACCTGCTGACGACGCGGGGCAAGTACCAGGTCAAGCGCGATGTGCCGTTCACGCCCGGCGCGGAGGTGGTGGGCACGGTGCGGAGCGCCCCGGCCGGGTCCGGCTTTGCGCCGGGCGATCGCGTGGCGGCCATGGCGAAATCCGGCGCCTGGGCGCAGGTCGCCGCGGCGGCGCCGCTCGTCACGTTCCGGATCCCCGAGGCGATGTCGTTCGACGAAGCGACAGCGCTGCCTGTGAACTACCAGACCTCGTACTTCGGGTTGATGGTGCGCGGGCAGCTGCAACGTGGCGAGACGGTGCTCGTCCACGGCGCAGCCGGGGGCGTCGGCACGGCGGCGGTGCAGATCGCGCGAGCAGCCGGCTCGACAGTGATCGCCATCGCGCAGGGCGACGAGAAGATGCGGATTGCGCGCGATGCCGGCGCCCAGCATTGCATCGATGCGGACAGCGACTGGCTCGCCGAGGTGCGCACGATCACGGACAACCGCGGCGTCGACGTGGTGTACGACCCGGTCGGAGGCGATCGCTTCACAGACAGTGTGCGATCACTGGCGCCCGCGGGACGGCTCTTGGTGATCGGCTTTGCCGGCGGGACGATCCCGTCGGTGCAGGTCAACCGGCTGCTGCTGCGCAACACAAGCGTCGTCGGCGTCGCCTGGCCGGAGTATGTGCGCGTCGATCCGACGATGCCGCAGACGGTCGCTGCCGGTCTCGCGCAGATGTACGAAGACGGCTACATCAAGCCGCTCGTCAGTAAGCGCTACCCGCTCGAGCGAGGGGCCGAGGCGGTGCGCGACCTCGAGGCGCGGCGGGCGACGGGCAAGATCGTGCTTGTCGTGCGGGAGTAGCGGTGGCAACCGGAGGGCCGGACTGCGTGCGGGCTGCCCGTGAACCAGCTCGGCCCGCAGCGTCGAAGCACCAAAGCAACGCCACAGCAATGCCAGAGCAGGAAGCGTAGTGAAGCGAGGAACGCATGGAGCGCTCACGGACGGCGGCAATCGTATCCGGTCTGATCTCGCTGACGGTCGTTGCCGTCGGGTGCGGCAACGGCCGCACAACCCAGAGCCCGACGGCGACAGTGATGGCGGCGCCCGACCAGGCCCTAAGCGTCGAGGCGAAGAACGTCCGGTATCAGCCGGACAACCTCACTGTGAGGCTCAACTCGACGGTCGAATTGAGCCTGCGAAACGCCGACGCAACGGAGCATGATTTCCAGGCCGATGGGCTTGAGACCGAAGTCATCTCAGAGCCGGCAATGCACGGCGAGCATGGAGCCGCGCACGAGGGCGCGAGCATGACGGGTATCCACTTGCATACGATGGCGAACGAGACGAGCAGCATCGTCTTCAAGCCGACGAAAAAGGGCACGTACGACTTCTATTGCACGATCCCCGGTCACAAAGAGGCCGGTATGGTCGGACGCATTATTGTCGAGTGACGTTTAGCCGGCCCAGCACGCGTGAGTCACAGCCCATCGCACGATCGCAACCCGTGGCCGATCGTCAGTTGACGTTGCCGCCGCCGATCCAGCGAAAGAACTGATCGAGGTTCGGAAGGTGGTCGGCCGATTGCAGGACGAAGTAGCTGCCGACGAACAGGCTGAAGATCGCCGCAAACAGTCCCGCGGCGACGTAGATACCCTGACGCTGGCGTGACGAGACGAAGCCGACCGTCGTCACGACGGCGACGATCGAATTCGAGATCAGCAGGCCGACGATGAACGCGCCGAGCGCGAGCGCACCCATTGCCTTACTGCCGGCGCCGACGGCCGTGGTGATGACGAGCACCTGGGTGCCGGTCTCGGCGCCGACGCCGTGGATCATGCCGATCCCAAAGGCGGTCTTCGCGCCGTACTGCTGCGCTTCGTGGACATGCTGCTTCGGGCCGCCGAAGAGCCGCGACCGCGCACCCTCGAAGACGTTGCGGGCGCCCGCGAACACGAGCATCCAGCGGCTGCGAATG
This sequence comes from Dehalococcoidia bacterium, assembly GCA_038240335.1. Classification (GTDB taxonomy): domain Bacteria; phylum Chloroflexota; class Dehalococcoidia; order DSTF01; family JACRBR01; genus JBBSDV01. The sequence continues at coordinate 1,571 of JBBSDV010000148.1, read as the reverse complement.
CGGAACTCCTCGCCGCCGCGAAAGAACTGGTAGACGGAGTAGAAGAGGTAGGCGGCAAGAAGCAGCAGCGTGACGCCGACGATGCGCTCCATGATCGGATCGATCCAACTCGGCAAGAACTCGTTGAGCCAGAGGGCAAGGAGGCCGAGGACGAGGACGACCGAGCCGTGGCCGAGCGCATACATCGTCGCGAGCGCCAGCGACGGCCGTTGCTTTCGAACGAAGGCCTGCACCGCGTCGATGCGTCCGTTCGGTTGCCAACCTCCGCCGTGCGGGTGTATGGCGCGTTCGTGCTGATGTCCGCCACCGACGCCCGCCTGCGCGCCTACGAGCGCGAACGACTCGCTTCGTGACTCGAAAGCGGTTGCATGGGCGTGCCCGCGGCCATGATGCGACTCGTCGGTGAGCATCACGCCCGGCTCGCCGATGAGCCAGCGTTCTTCGGCGCGCGTCGAAGTGGCGCTGGTGCTCGTGATATCGGTGATGGCGGCTATGTGATCCCAATCGATGCCGTGCCGGATGCCGAGCGCGAGCGACGCGCCAATGACGCCGATCGTGCTGATCACGGACAGAAGAGGCAGCGGCGGGAGCGCGTGGAGGAGATCGAGCATGGCAGTCCTCGAAGCTAGTTCGTCGTGATTTCTCGCTGGCAGTCGGCGCAGAGGCCGAAGATCGCGAAGTGATCGATATCGGCACGAAAGCCCTGTTCGGCCGCGATCTGGGCGCCGAGATGCTCGAGATAGCGGTGGTCGAGCTGGCTGACGCCCGCGCACTTGCGGCAGATCAGGTGGTGGTGGCGCTCGATGCCGACCCACTCGAAGGTCGCGTCGCCGCCGCCCATATGCGTTTCGGAGATCAGGCGCATCTCCTTGAGGACGGTGAGCGTGCGGTAGACGGTCGAGATGTCGACGTACGGGTAGGCCAGCTTGACGGTCTCGAAGATGTCGGCGGCGGAGAGATGGCGAGAGGCATGGCGTAAGGACGTGAGGATCATCATCCGTTGCGGCGTCATTTTGTGACCGGACTCGCGAAGGACATCGATTGTTTCGGACTCGCAGCTCATGCCACACTCCGTTGTTGCAACTTGTTGCGGGTACTGTAACGAACGATTGGCACCTGAAGCAACAACAGAATCGGCGAATTGAAGGATGGAAATGGAACGGCGAACCGCCCAGCCTTGGGGATGAGGGCGACGAACGGTGGGCTCAAATAGAGGCTGTCGGAGAGTCGGAGAATTGGAAGTCGTCGCGGCGCCCTGTCATTCCGAGCGCAAGCGAAGAATCTTGGGCACTCCCGGCGTGAAGTTATCCCGGCAGGGTGAATGTGAATACGACGCCGTGAGTGGTATTGGCGGCGGCGACGGTGCCGCCGTTGAGCTCGGCGAGCTCGCGGGTGATCGCGAGCCCGAGGCCGGTACCGCCGGCCGTGCGGCGGGCGCGGTCGCCCCGGAAGAAGCGATCGAAGACGCGGGCGATATCTTCGTCGGGGATCGAGGAGCCGGTATTCGCGATCTCGCAGACGATGTGGGGCGGCACCACGCCGTTGACGCGGCGGCCGCTGACGCTGATCTC
>JBBSDV010000147.1:0-8741 GCA_038240335.1 Dehalococcoidia bacterium | reverse complement strand
CCGGGCGACGATCAACGCAGCCGGTTCGGACGCGACGATGGGTGCGGGTGGCATCGCTGTGCTGGCGCCACAACAAACGCACGTCGCGACAGCGCTCACTGACTGCGCGCTGCTGCTCACCGTCGCCATGCCGTGTTGATTGCCGGCCTGTTTTGGCTAAATCGCTCTTCTCCCGGACGTCTTGCTTATTCCTGCTGCTCGTCGGATTGATCACTGGTGCCGTCGTGTTGAGCGCCGTGACGTTCTCGGCCATGGGTCGTGGCGGATGGGACATGGGGTGGGGCATGGGCGGCGACCATTTGGATCACATGATGGGGGGCGGTGCGAGCACGTCGAACGCGCCGGTGTCGGTAGGCGGCACGGCCGAGAGCGTCGCGATCCGCGACTTCGCGTTCGCCACGGGCAACCTGCAGGTGCCGGTCGGCGCGAAGGTAACGTGGACGAACTACGACGACGCACCGCACAGTGCCACGGCGAACGACGGCAGCTGGGACACCGGCATCCTCAACAATAGCGAAAACAGGACCCTTACCTTCGACAAAGCGGGAGACTATACCTACTACTGCACGGTCCATCCGAGCATGGTGGCTCGGCTGCAGGTGCGATAGAGGAGCAACAACTGATAGGCGCAAGCGTGGGCCATCGCGGTGGTCAACCGGAGATTCAAACGCCACGGACGACAAGCGTTGCACGTGGCCGGCCTGCCGCTGCTCTTCTTCAGGGCTGGAGAAACCGCACCGCGCTAGCTCGTCGGCCTCGGCGCGTCCCCACGGGAGCGGGTCCGCACGGCACGAACCACTAAGAAGCGAGGGCTATTCGGCCCATGAAAAACGGGACGAACGGGCATCGCGCCGGCGAGCGGGCTCTGCGACGATCAATTGACGGAACATGCAAGCAAATGACGAGAGGACAGCCATGTCGGTGTTCGTTCAAGTTGAAGAGTTCGTTTTGATGGGGTTCGTCGCGGCGCTTCTCGCGTATGAACTGTTCGCCACGGTCGTCGATCCGGAGGGGCGGTTCCTCCCAACGTTCGGATTTTGACGGCCATGACGGCAGGCGAAGATTACGCAATTAGCTCGCATAAGGACGGGGCGTCCTGGGCACACACCGGAACCTAGTGGGGCATCGAGCTAGCCCGGGCCTGTTGATCCAGATTCGGGAGTTGGTAGCGCCAGCGGGATTCGAACCCGCGATCTCCGCCTTGAAAGGGCGGCGTCCTAGGCCCCTAGACGATGGCGCCCCGCGTCGCGCAAGTATATCCACCGCCCGATCCGGTCGCCATTCTCTCGCCGTGTCATAGCACGTGACGGCCGCGATGCTGCGTCATCGACGGTGAATGCCACGGTTATCGGAGCCCGACATTATGCACAGTTCCGCTGAATAAATCGACGTGTCCAGAAGCCCTAAGCGACGCGCGACGCCGACGACACCAAGCGGCTGAAGCCTAGTTGCCGAAGGGAGCGGGCGGGCCGACCGGCGGCTGTGCGGGAATCGGGTTCTGGCACGTCGAGCCGTCTCGACCGAAGACCTTCTGGAGGTCCTTGATGTCGACGTCAAGGTCGTGCGTGGCCGGCTCGAGGTCGTACCACTTGCTGTACAGGAGGCTGCCGAAGAAGCCGCCGTAGCGCGTGGCAATGGCCTGCTCGTCGAGCACGTCGACCTTGCAGTCGAGGTTGACGTCACCCTCGAGGATGCGAACGGTCACGGCGAGGTCGCCGCAAACCGGCGTCAGACCACCATTGACGGAACCCTGGACCGCGTGGCCATAGATGTCGACCACCTCGCAGCCGTTGTCCTTGATGATCGTGACGACGCCATTGTTGTTACCCGGGAAGATGTCGTTGCTCAGGTCGGGGTGCGGAACCAGGTCGAGGCTCGCAAGGGCAAAGGAACCCTGCGGACCGGGGTTCTGCGTACCGATCGTCACGCAACCGAAGCGGACGATGTTCTCCAGCACGAAGGACATGGTGCACTGGCCATTGTTGGCAGCGCCCGGGTCCGGCGTGCAGTCGGGGTTCTGCGGCGACGAGGAGTTGAGCTCGTCGACCGGACCGCGCAGCGCGCCTGCCCCACCGGGGCCGAAGACGATGTCGCACGGGTTCACCGACTGAATGACGAAGTTGTCGTACTCAACGTTGAACTCGTACGCACCGAGACCGGGAACCGCGTTCGCCGGGTCAGTCACGACGCCACTGGCGTATTCGACGACGTGGAGGTTGCCCTCACCGGGGCCCGAGCAGGGACCGGTAACGCAGAGGTACAGGTTGGCGGCCGGGATCGCCTGGTTGGCGTTCGCGGCGTTGCCTTCCGGCACCTTGATCACTCCGGGGGTCGGCGAACCGACAGGCGTCGAGGTTACGCCGATCACGGCCGTCGATGTCGAGCTGGCGGTGGCCGTCGCGGTGGATGTCGGAGTCGCGGTGGAAGTCGCAGTGGCGGTCGCCGTTGGCGTGGCCGTCACCAACACCGCCGAGGACCCAGCCGTGGCCATCTGATCGCCTATCGGGCAGTTGAGCGCGAGACTCGTGCAGAGATCCTGCCATGTCAGATGGATCGTATCCGTAAGCGGGTTCGGGTCCGTCGACTGGGCGAAGTAGAAGCCGTACGGCGTCAAGGTCGAGATGCTCGATCCCGGGGGGAGCGTGCAGATCGTCTGGCCAGGCGCGCAGGAAGCGCCGCCCGTGAACGTGAGCGAGAGCGTTGGGAGTAGGTTGCCCGAAGTCTGGTCACCCGCCCCCGCGTGCACGACGTCGACGATGGATGTGATGGTGAGCGTGTCAGGTCCCGTGTCGACGTTGTTAATCGTGAGGACGTCGCAGGTGTAGAGCTGTCCGATCACGATCGGACTCGTACAGCCCTTGGCGAGCCCAATCCCGTGGAACGGAGAGGCCGCGGACGCCCAGGGCGCTGCGGCGAGAAGGCCGTATGCGGCGACGATGCCTAGCAGCACCGAACTTAGTGCAAGACTGCCGGTCCGGGATCGCGTCTTCATGCGAAAATTCTTCATAATCAATCCCGCTGCTTCCTTGCTCCGAGCGCGTGCGTCTCGTCACCATCCGTATGGACGGAATGAAACGCGCGTCGCAAGGCAATTACTCCGTGGCGGGAACTAGGCCGATAATACGCCCGACACACTCTCTTGTCAACCGTTTACCGCTATGAAACACAAATTTGACAAATTTGGTCGCCTTTCTGAACGCTAGAGGGGCGCGGAGCACGCAGCGAACGAGCGGTGTCGCCCACGACGGCTTCCACATCAGGCGGCAGCCGATTGTAGACAAACTTGCCGAACGTCAGATCAGCCGGCGACAATAACCCTCGCCAGAAGGCGCGCTTCGCAACGTCCCATTCGCGAGTACGCATGCTCCCCGACCAATCTCCGCTGTTGACGTTAGTCCGCACGATCTCGGCGGGCGATGAGACGACGGCTCTTCGTTTGATCGCGGCATCACCCGGCCTGGCGCAAGAACGTGTCCAGAGCGGCGCCGACCGTGACAGCGCCGTCGACTATTACCTGCGCGACGTGCAGCACTACGTGTACGCCGGCGACACGGCGCTCCATATCGCCGCCGCCGCCTATCGGAACGCGATCGCCAGCCGCCTCGTCGCTACGGGCGCCGATGTCCGCGCTCGGAATCGACGCGGAGCAGAGCCGCTTCACTACGCTGCCGATGGCATCCCGGGCGCGCCCTCATGGCGTCCGACTGCCCAGGCTGCGACCATCGCCAGCCTCATCGAAACGGGCGCGGATCCAGGTGCACCTGACAAAGATGGCGTGATGCCACTCCACCGAGCAGTTCGCACGCGTTGCGCCAGTGCCGTCAGGGCGCTACTCGAGGGCGGCGCGGACCCGCGCAGCAAGAACAAGCGCGGTTCCTCGCCGATGGATCTGGCGACGCGAAATACCGGACGCGGCGGCAGCGGATCGCCGGAATCGAAGGCGCAACAAGAGGAGATCGTCCGCCTACTCCGTCAATGGCTCGCGCGCTGACCTTGCCCGCGAAACTCACGAAAGGGTCAGAAGCACGACACCGGACACACAAAAAATTGGAGGCGACGACCGGATTCGAACCGGTGATGGAGGTTTTGCAGACCTCTGCCTTACCACTTGGCTACGTCGCCGCGAGAAACCGCCGCGTGAAGAATCCGCCCGGAAGGGCGGACGGCGATTGACATAAATGGTGCCGAGGAGGAGATTTGAACTCCTACACCCTTGCGGGCACGGCCCCCTCAAGACCGCGTGTCTGCCTATTCCACCACCTCGGCCCAGGAGCGGACGCCAGCACGGCGCGTACGCATTATAGTCGGTGCATATGCCCTCGCAAGCTAACGATCATGCCAGCCCCTGATCGCGCGCACCCATCATGCCCCGGGGAACCACGCGCGGGTCGTACGTCGCTCGCGCAGTGGCGCTGCTGCTGTCGGGCTACGTCGCGATCGTGAAGAGCACGATCACCGATCAGGTCGACGAGTTTGCTTCCCGCTTCCCGCTTCCCGCTTCTATACTGAGCCACTCCAATCGCCGCATCTCGAAGGATCGAACGCGCATGCCGACTGAGGTCCTCTATCGCAAATGGCGACCGCAGCGCTTCGCCGATGTCGCCGGCCAGGACGTGCTCACGCGCACGCTGATTAACGCGCTGTCGTCGCACAAGGTGTCGCACGCCTACCTCTTCGCCGGGCCGCGCGGCACCGGCAAGACGACCACCGCGCGCCTCCTCGCCAAGGCGATCAACTGCGAGAAGAACGCCGCCACGGCGAAGAACAGTCCGGGCGAGCCGTGCAACCAATGCGCGTCCTGCCTTGCCTTCGGCGAAGGCAGCGCACTGGATCTCGTCGAGATGGACGGCGCAAGCAATCGCGGTATCGACAACATCCGCGAGCTGCGCGAGAACAGCAACTTCATGCCGATGGGGGGCCATGAGGCACACAAGGTCTACCTGATCGACGAAGTACACATGCTCACCGAGGCCGCGTTCAACGCACTGTTGAAGACCCTCGAGGAGCCGCCCCCGCACATCATCTTCATCCTCGCGACGACCGATTCGCACAAAGTCCCGGCGACGATCGTCTCGCGCTGCCAGCGCCATGAGTTCAAGCGCATCCCCGTCTCGGCGATGGCAGATCGGCTTGCCTACATCGCGTCGAAGGAAGGCATCGAGGTGCCGCGCGAAGGCCTCGAACTTATCGCACGTACAGCCACGGGTAGCCTCCGCGATGCGATCAACTTGCTCGAGCAGGTGTGCGACTCGTACGGCAAGGAAGCCTCGCTCGAGGCCGTGCGTGAAGGTCTCGGGCTGAACACGGACGAGCGGTCGGCGCGCGTAGCGCTGCAGGCGCTTCGCAGCGACCTCGGTGGCGGCCTGCAGACCATCGGTGAAGTACGCGACGACGGGCTCGACCTCCGCCAGTTCCAGAAGGAGATCGTGCTGCGCCTGCGCGAATACCTGATGGTCCAATCGGGCGCCGTGACGGATAGTGCGTGGACGCCCGAACAACTCGCCGAGATGAAGTCGGCGACGGACGGCGTCGCGCGCGAGAAGCTCGTGCGCGCGCTGCGTGCCTTCGGCCAGGCCGACCTGCGCGCCGACCCGCTGTCCCCGCTGCCGCTTGAGCTCGCGCTCGCCGACGCCGTGATGGATCCGGCGGCCCCGGTGGCGCGTTCGGAAGCGGCGTCGACGGCGCGGCCGCCCGCGCAGCCCCCGCGGGCAGCCCCGCCACGCCAGCAGTACGAGGCGCCGAGACCAGCACCGCGACCTGCCGCAGCCCCGTCGAGTCGACCCGCGCCCGCCTCCCCGCCGCCGCGCGAGCGCGTACCCGACGACCTGCGGAAGGATCTCGCCAACGCGTCCGCCGAGGACATCGCGCGCATGCTCGGCAGTAAGGCGCCCGTTATCCCGCCCGCGTCCGACGCGCCCGAGGAGCAAGTCGCACCAGGGGCAGCGGCAACCGGCGCGTCCCTCCCAAATCAAGCAACGGCGCTGACAAATGACGCCACGGCGGCCCCGAATGCGAGCGCCATCGATCTGTCGGCGCTTGTCGTGCAGCTGCGCGCGCTCGTGCGGCCGCGCGGCGCCAAGTTCGACGCGTTTCTCAACGGCTCCTGCGAGGCCGTGTCGTGGCAAGATGGCGTGCTGACGCTCGGCTTCTTCGAGGATAAGTTCCACAAGAAGAACGTCGAAGAAACGGCGAACCGCCGCGTCTACGAAGAGTTCGCATCGCAGCTGCTGGGAGCGCCGGTGACGATCCGTTGTATCATTGCCGAGAAGAAGGCCACCGCCGCGAGCAAGAGTAAGCTCGTGCAGCACGCGGTGCAGAGTGGCGCCACGATCATCTCTGAACACGAGGAGCGCTAGCGATGGCAATGAACCGCGACATGATGGCGAAGATCGCCCAGATGGGGCAGCAACTCCAGAAGGCGCAGGCCGACCTCGCCGAGAAGCGCGCCGAGGGTACGTCCGGGGGCGGCGCGGTCCACGTCGTCCTCACCGGCGGCATGAAGGTCGACTCCCTCAAGATCGACAAGGAGGTCGTCGACCCCAACGACGTCGAGATGCTCGAAGATCTGCTCACCGCCGCCCTCAATGAAGTGCTCGGCAAGGTGCAGTCCCTCCAGATGGGCCAGCTCGCCGGCATGGCCGGCAGCATGGGCATCGGCGGCATCCCCGGCCTGACATAGTTCGTGGTTGGTAGTTGGTAGTTCTCACTCGCGCTTTCCTTGATCGCTACCGTGCGCGACTGGCAGTCGCGCTTCATCATTCGCGGCCGCGTGTTTGCTGTGAACGGCTCCTTGTTTCAATTTCGAGAGACACCGCCGTGATCGGCGATCTCTGGCACCCGTAAGGACCGGTCTTCAGACCTGTCCCTTGCCGCCACGGAGCGAGAGTGCCGTCGGCGATGGTGAACTGACAACTGTGAACTCACAGCTGTGAACTGTAAACTCCCATCGTGAACTCCTCCCAACCCGTCGGTGCCGCGCCCGCCCCCGTTGCGAAAATGATCGAGGAGTTTCACAAACTTCCCGGGATCGGCCCGAAGAGCGCCCAGCGCCTCACCTACCACATGCTCCGCATCCCGCCCGAAGAGGCGCTCGCGCTCGCTCGCGCCATTATCGAGCTCAAAGAAAAGACCGTCCTCTGCTCCATTTGCCAGAACGTCACTGAAAGCGACCCCTGCGGCATTTGCAGCGATGACGCTCGCGATCGCACCGTCGTCTGTGTAGTCGAGGAGCCCCTCGACATTCTCGCCGTCGAACGCACGCGCGGCTTTCACGGCCTGTACCACGTCCTGCACGGCGTCATCTCGCCGATGGACGGCGTGGGTCCCGAAGACCTCAAGATGCGCGAGTTGCTCGAGCGCCTGCGCGGCGGCGCCGTCCGAGAGGTGATCATGGCCACCAACCCGAACCTCGAGGGTGAAGCGACATCGATGTATGTCAGCCGGCTCTTGACGCCGATGGGCGTCCGTGTCACCCGCCTCGCCCGCGGCCTGCCGATGGGTAGCGATCTCGAGTACGCCGACGACGTCACCCTCACCCGCGCCCTCGAGAACCGCCAGGACGTGTAGCGTCGCTGCTCGCTGGTCGCTGCTGAAAGAGCCGCCGGACGCCCCGGCGGCAGTGCGAGCGTTCTGAGCGATCAATCGATGGAGGGAATGACGTTGCCGGACACCTCGGCCATTTGCGCCGCGTTCGATCTCGGTGCGCCCATCGCGGCGATGACGCCCGTCTCGGGTGGACTCTCGAACCGCATGTGGCGATTGCGCACGGATCGCGGCGAGTTCGCCGTCAAAGAACTGAATCGTGACTTCGACAACGCCGATTACATGCCGTGGTTCGAGCGGGCGTTCGCTGTCGAGATGGCGGCATTCAATGCCGGCATACCGATGCCGCGACCGATCCCCGCGGCACGCACCGGCGGATGTCTTGCAGAACTACCCGCGGTCGGCGAACGGCCGGCGACGGTGCGCGTACACGAGTGGGTCGACGGGATCCCGGTATCTGGCGCGGATGCCGACACCGCCACCGCGCGACAAGTCGGCGTGATCCTCGCGCGCGTGCATGCGCTTCGACTCCCCACCGAGGCGACCCTCGCCGAGATGTTGCTGGTCCACGGCGACGCGCACTGGCACTCGCTCGTCGAGCGTCTCCGTGCCGCGGACGTTCCGTGGGCGAGCCGGCTCGAAGCCGTGTTGTCGACGATCAGCGAACTCGAGGCATTTGTACTTGAAGCGGGCGCGGAGCCCGTGAATTTGATCATGAGCCACCGCGATGCCGATCAAAAGAACGTGATTCTCGCGCGTGATGCCGACGCAAACAGTGTGGCGCAGGCGTCCTCGCCTGCGCGATTGCCAGAGGCGATGCTGATCGATTGGGACGCGGCGGGTCCCGTGAGCGCGCGCCACGAGATCGCGAAGGAAGCACTCGATTGGGCAGGCGTCCATCGCGGCGAGCCTGACCCCAGCGTCGCCTCCGGAATGATCGACGGCTATCGAGCGGCCGGCGGCGACTTCGGATCGGCGCGCCGCAACGATTTCGGCGAGTTCATCGGCGTCATCCTGATCTGGCTCGAGTTCAACGTGCGACGAGCGCTCGGCGAACGGCTCCAGGATGTGTCGGACGCGGAACTTGCCACGCGTGAAGCGCTGCAGATCCTGGAAAATTTGCCTCGGTTCGCGACGTCGCTCGACAAATGGGTCGCGCTGCTTTCGTAGCACTCGCGGGCGCGCACGAACCGGTTGAT
>JBBSDV010000146.1:0-8750 GCA_038240335.1 Dehalococcoidia bacterium | reverse complement strand
GGACGCATCTCGCACGTCGTATTCACGTCGAAAGCGGGACGGCAGGCGATCCGCGCGTCGCAGGTGATCGACGCCACCGGCGACGGCGACGTCTTCACGATGGCTGGTGAGTCATCGGAGACCGAGCGCATCCATCCGTGGCTCTGGTTCCGCATGTCCGGCGTCGATATCGATGCCGCCCGCGGCGACCGCACGAGCTTCTTCTTCCGCACCGTGCAGCCCGGCCAGGCGCTGCTGCCGTGGGGCGCGGCCGAACGCATCGAGCGTCGCATCGACGCCACCGATCCGGACGACCTCACCTTCGCCGAGATCGAGTGCCGCCGCCTGGTGATGGACGAAGTTGACCGCCTGCGCGCCCACGCACCCGGCTTCGAGCAGGCGTACCTCAGCGATGTCGCACTGACGCTCGGCGTCACCGAATCGCGACGGCTCTCCGGCGCCTACACGCTCGCCCGTGACGACGCGAACACCGTCTTCGCCGACACGATCGCCAGCACCGGCCACTGGACGAAGTACGGCGCTGTCTACCACGTGCCGTACCGCAGTCTCCTGCCGGTGCGCACGTCGAACCTTCTTGTCGCCGGCCGCTGCATCAGCGTCGACCATCGCGTCCATCACGCGACGAAGGAGATCCCGCCCGCCTTCGCCACCGGCGAAGCCGCCGGCATCGCCGCCGTCTCCGCCCTCCGCGCCAACACCGCCGTGCAAGACATCGACGTCCCCGCGCTGCAACGCGCGCTCCGCACCGCCGGTGCGTGGTTGCAGGGATAGATCACGGATAGACTGTGCGATGGTCGATTGCCACGTCTGCTGGGAGCCCGCCGGAGTGGTCGGTTTCGACGATGCGCGCAATTACTTCGAATGTTCGGGTGATCCAATCCGACATCAGTGGTCCGAGCAATGCAATCCCGCGTGTACCCGCTGCGATGAAGCGCTCATGGCTCATGCCATCATCGACGTCGACGGCGAGGATCTCGTAATCTGCCGTAGCCTCATCGAAGAAGTCACATTCATGGCCGAGGACACGCGATGAGTCTCGAGCCGCTGCTCCAGATCGTTCAGCACCAGGGACCGCGTGATGGATGGCAAGACGCGAACAAGGCAGCGTTCGCGGCGCTGTTCGGCGTCGCCGAAGGTCGCTATCCGATCGATGCTGCCAAGACCGTCACGCTGAGAGCGCCCGATTCCCCGGGGGAAGGCGGAGTGCCTTTCGCTGCGTTCATCCATCCATCCAATCCTGACAAGGGTCCGTACGCGGGCATGTCCGTTGCCATCTTCCCTGTGCCGAACGGACCGTGCTTGCTCACGTTCGTTGTTGGCACCCTCGGAATGGGTGCGGATGAAGATATTCTTGGCCGACCCGGCCATGCCCGCAACGTGCAAGCGATCTGCGCCTGGCTGAACGCGAAGCATGGACATGGACAACTCATTGCCTGGGCGAAGCAGGATCCGGTACGCACCGAGCAGGCCACGCCGAACGAGATCGTACTCAGGTTCTCGGAGTACAAGAGCGTGTTCGCTCGCTACGGCCGAGAGCTCTATGGCGTGTTCGCGCCGACGAACGATGCGTCCGCGACGACGGACGCCATCACCGCGTTCCTTGACCTCATGTTTCTCGAGCGGGGCGACGAGCCGCTGACGCAATACAAACCCGAGGCCAGTGCGATCCGTTCTCAGTGGTTCGCTCACCTCATGCCGGACGTCGCCCCCAATGATGTAGTCGAGTTGCTTAAAGCACGACGCCACGTCGTGATTCAAGGACCACCCGGCACGGGGAAAACGAAAATGGCTTCCGATCTGTTACGCGATGCTTATGGTGGGAACGGATTCTCCGTTCAGTTCCATCCGAACACGACCTACGAGTCGTTCGTTGGTGGACTCGCTCCCGTCGAGACTGAGGATGCGCTCGGGCTCCGATTCGCTCCGACGAAGGGACACTTGATGCGCGCGATCGAGGGAGCACTCGCGGATCGCACGCGAGATTACCTCCTTCATATCGACGAGATCAATCGCGCTGATCTGGCGAAGGTACTCGGCGAAGCCATTTACCTCTTCGAGCCAACAGACGAGCGCACCATCGACCTGCCGTACGATTTTGGCGCCCCGTTTGGCAGGCAGCTCAGTCTCCCCAAGAATTTACACGTGCTCGGCACAATGAATACGGCAGACCGTAGCCTCGCGATCGTCGACGTCGCCATCCGCCGACGCTTTGCGTTCGTGAAACTCTGGCCGCAAATTCGCGTCGTCCAGGAATACGGAGGCGCGACCATGCTGGACGCCTTCGAGCGGTTAACATCGATCTTTGTCGAGCACGCGGGTGGGGACGCTTTCGATCTCATCCCCGGGCATTCGTACTTTCTCGAGCCGGACGACGCGAAGGCAAAGCGCCAGCTGAAGGTCACGCTTCGACCGCTGCTGGAGGAGTACCTGACACAAGGCTACGTTGGCGGGTTCGCTGAGCCGATACGAGGGTACCTGCAGTGGATTGACGCGCTCTGATGCCGAAGACTGCTCGGCGCACGCGATCGCGTCACCAAGACTCGCCGTGCATCGAGACAAGCGACTCTTCGACATGCTTGGTGCCCGCATCGTTCCTGATGCGCGGACAGCCACCACGTGATCCGAGCCCGCAGACGGCGCGACTCGCGACTCAGTTCATAAGGCAGAACCGCTCCGTGCTAAGCGAATTGGGCGCCAGCATCGAGCAACGCTACAACGGCCAAAGCGTCGAACTCGCTATCCATTCGACGACAAAGATCGGTGCGATACCGCTGCTCTCGCCTACGACCGGACGCCCCGATTATGGCCTCGTCGTGAAGCCACGTTTCAACTGGGTGGGCTTGGGGCCGATGCTGGCCGACATGGGCTGGCGCGTGACGCCCTCGCCGTTGTCGCTCCCGATGCTCCCTCGTTCGGAGCGAAAGATTCCAGCATGGGTGTTATCAACCATCGTTCTGTTCCGATTACGAGCGTTGCTCGACCAATTGGAACGACGCTTCGAGCTCGTGCGCGAGACGCGATCAGCTCCGAGAGGCAGCGTCGATTGGACAGCGTATGCAACAGCATCTGTTGCGAGAGCACAGTTCGCACGCGTGCCGTGCCGCTTTCCAGACCTGCGCGATGATCGCGAACTGAAAGGCGCGATCCGATTCGCATTGCAGAAGCAATTGCAGGCGCTGGAGGGTCAGCGAAGTGCTGGAGCGTTCGTTCTCGCGCTCATCACGCTGTGCGGCGAACTCCTCGACAAAGTCCGCGACGTCGCGCCGCGACTGCCCGCGCCGCGCGAATTCGATGCTTGGATGCGCGGCTCGCTGAGGGCGGAATCGTTTCGTGACGGCCTGCAGGCTATCGAGTGGACAGTCGACGAGCGAGGGCTCGCGGGGCTTGCCGATCTTCAGGGGCTGCCCTGGGTCATGTCGATGGAGGCGTTCTTCGAGGCATGGTGCGAGGCAGTCGTAGCGAAGGTGGCGAGAAAGATCGGCGGCACGGTGCGCTCGGGTCGGTTGCGACAAACCGTCGTTCCGCTCAGCTGGGATCCGCCGTACCTTGGGTCGCAAAAATCGCTTCTTCCCGATCTGGTTCTCGAGCGCGGCGAGACGACGATCATCGTCGACGCGAAGTACAAAGAGCACTGGGAAGAAATGCAGAACCGGTCGTGGGGTCGGTTGCAGGATGAGCTTCGAGAACGCCATCGGGCCGACCTATTGCAGGTGTTGGCATACGCGAACCTAGCACGCACGCCACGCGTCGTTGTGTGCCTTGCGTATCCGTGCTCTGGAACCACGTGGCGATCGCTGCGCGAACGTCAGCGGCTGTTCCATCGTGCGACGTTGCGGGCGGGCGATCGCAACGTCGACCTCCTCCTCACCGCGTTCCCGATGGGCGAGCGCATCGATGACGTCGCATCGCTCTTCGCCGCCGAGGTTGCGTAGGCCGCCCCGCAGCTGCCTCACCGACGCCGCATCTGCGGGAACAAGATCACCTCCCGGATCGACGTCTGCCCCGTCAGGATCATCACCAGGCGATCGATGCCCATGCCGAAGCCGCCCGTCGGCGGCATGCCGTGCTCCAGCGCCACGAGGAAGTCTTCGTCGAGCGTCTCAACCTCCTCCAGCCCCGCCGCCGCCAGTCGCGCCTGCGTCTCGAAGCGCTCCCGCTGGTCGACCGGGTCGTTCAGCTCCGAGTACGCGTTGCCAATCTCGAAGCCCGCGAAGAACACCTCGAAGCGCTCGACGATGCCGGGCACTCCCGGCTTGCTCTTCGCCAGCGGCGAGATCTCTTTCGGATAGTCGAGCAAGAACGTCGGCTGGATCAGCTTCGGCTCGACGTAGTGCGACACAGCCTCATCGATCAGTTTGCCCCACGACCAGCCGGGGTTGATGTCCGAGAGTTCGCGGCGTTGCAGCTCGGCCAGGAGCGTGTCGCGCGTGCGGTACTCCTCGAAGTCGATCCCCGCGTGCTCGATCAGCGCCTCCCGCATCGTCGTCCGCGCCCACGGCGGCGCCAGATCGAGCGTGTGCGCGCCGAACGTCACAATCGTCGTGCCGAGGACCTCGAGCGCGACGCTCGAGACCAACTCCTCGACCATCCGCGCAACGTCGTTGTAGTCGGCGTACGCCTGGTACGTCTCCATCATCGTGAACTCGGGCATGTGATTGCGATCGATGCCCTCGTTGCGGAAGATGCGGCTCATCTCGTACACGCGATCGAAGCCGCCGACGATCAGCCGCTTCAGGTGCAGCTCCAGCGAGATGCGCAGGAAGAAGTCTTGATCGAGCGCCCGGTGATGCGTGACGAACGGCGTCGCCGCCGCCGCGCCCGCATCCGGCTGCAGCACCGGCGTCTCGACCTCCATGAAGTCGCGCTGGTCGAGAAAGCGTCGGATCGCCGCGATGATCTGCGATCGCTTGCGGAACACGTCCCGCACTTCGGCGTTCCCGAGCAGATCGAGATAGCGCTGCCGGTATCGCACCTCGATATCCTCGACGCCGTGCCACTTCTCGGGCGGCGGCCGCAGCGTTTTCGCAAGCATCTCGTACGAGTGCGCCTCGACGGTGATCTCTTCCGTCCGCGTCCGAAAAAGCGGCCCGCCGACCGCGAGGAAGTCACCGAGATCGAGGTCGGCGATGCCGGCGTACGCGTCGTCGCCGATGATGTTCTTCTTGAGGTAGCACTGGATGCGGCCCGTCCCATCCGTGAGGTCGAGGAACGACGCCTTGCCCATATCCCGCAGCGCCGTGATCCGCCCGGCGACGCTGATGCTCGGCGCGTCGCCTGTCGCCCCGTCGGTCTCCCATTGCGTGAACGCGGCGAGCGCCTCCGCCGCGCTATGCGTGCGCGTCGCCCGAGCCGGATACGGATCGATGCCGCGCGCGCGCAACCGCGCCAGCTTCTCGCGCCGCACCTCCAGCAGTTCCTCTTCGCCAGGCATGCCGCAAGCGTAGCGAGGTTAGAGGTTGGTCGTTAGAGGCTGGGAGGTTCAGAATTGGAAGTTAGAGATTGGAGAGTGGAAGGCGGAACGTGGAGCGCACGCATCGGCCGTTGACAACTTGGGAGGCAGGCTCGCTTCGCTCACGGTCGAGTCCCTCCAGGGCATGTCGTCGCTCGCATCGATCGTTGCGAGAAGTGTCCACCATGTGCCCGTTCGTTTTGTCCACCATGTGTCCGGTCTAGATAGCGTTCTGGGGTCTCTCCCCAGAGACTTACTCTCTCCTTAAACAGGCATCCGGGTACGCGCCAGCGGGCACGGCGAATGAGGCACTCGGTGGGCTCATAGCCCGCGCGCCGAACGGCTCGACCCCGTTGGTAATATCGGCGGCGCGCTCGGCGGCTCGTTGCATGCGCTCAGGTTCCCGCAACGCAGCCTGGCGAACGCTTTGTGATGATTGACACTAATGGTTCAGGTGCTAGAATCTAGGCACTGATGGAACCGTCCGAGCCTTACACAGATTTGCATATGTTGTGAGTTCCATGCATGCGATCGCAAATTCTCCGGAGCCGCTGACGGCGGACCGCTGGCTGACGCTGGGGCAGGCGTGCCGGCTGCTTAACGTCGACGAATCGACGCTGCGGCGGTGGGCCGATGCGGGGCAGGTGCGGACGTTCCGGACGCCGGGCGGGCATCGACGCTTCGCCGACGGCGACGTGCTGGCGATCGTCAATGGCCGCGGCCGCAAGCAGCACTACAGCGAAGATGTCGGCGATATCGCGACGCGCCGCATCCGCCGTCAGCTCCACCGCAACCCGACGGCAGACTGGTACACCACCGTCGACGACGTGCAGCGCGAAAAGCTCCGGCTGCTCGGCCGAGGCCTGATGGCGCTCGTCGCCGACTATGTCGCGAAGCGGGGGCGCAAGACGTCGCTGCTCGTCGAGGCGCGGACGACGGGCGCCAAGTACGGCGCCGAGCTCGCGGGCGCGGGGATGTCGCTGTCGCAGGCGATGGAGGCGTTCACGTTCTTCCGGCGCAGCCTCGATCAGTCGGCTAAGCAAGCGCTGGCGAAGACCGGCACACCGTCGGGCGAGTCCGTCGACGTGTGCGAGCAGATCATGGCGCTCGCCGACGAGGTGCTCCTGGGCATCGCCGGCGCGTACGAGCAGGCGCCCGCGGCGGCGGCAGTATGAAGCGTGCTTCCACCGAGAAACATGCGTTGCTTGGCGTTAACACGAACGTGCTAGACGCCGGCGAGAACACGGAGAGGCGACGTGGCAAGGAACGCTGACGGCAGTCCGACGCGCATCGGGCCGTGGCGGCTTCTCGATCTCGTGCGCGCGACATCGCCGATGCGCGGCTCGATGTTCGCCGGCGCCGTGGGCTTGCCGGAGTACGGCCCGCCCGATGCGCCGATTGCGAACGTCGATCCTGCCGTCGAGTTGCCGGAATCGAACATCAGCGACGGCGAGCAGCAGCAGGCGGTCGCGCGCGAGCGAGCGCGCCGCTTCATCCGCACGCGGCGCTCTTCCGGAGGCGCGTAGGCGATGGCGCTGTATCCGATCTTCATTGAGACCAAGGGGCGGCGCGTCATCGTCATCGGCGGCGGCAACGTCGGCGCGGAGAAGGTGCGGGGGCTGCTCGCCGGCGAGGCCGACCTCACGGTCGTCAGTCCACAGCTCATCCCCGAATTGCAGGAGCACAAGGACGCGGGCCGGATCCGCCACATCGAGCGCGCGTACCAGGAATCGGACCTCGATGATGGCTACGAGTTCATCATGGTGGCGACCGATGACGGCGCCATCAATGCCGAGGTCGCGGCCGCCGGCAAGCGGCGCGGCATCTGGGTGAACGCCGCCGATGATCCGAAGAACTGCGACTTTATCCTCCCTGCGGTCGTGCGAAAGGGCAAGATCACGCTCGCGGCATCGACCTCCGGGACGAGCCCAGCGCTTGCCCGCCGCCTGCGCGAGGAGCTCGATGCCTATCTCACCGACGACATGCCGGCGCTGGCCGATCTGCTCGCCGAGGTGCGGCAGGAGATCCGCAAGCGCGGCCTAAAGGTCGAGAACGACACGTGGCAGTACGCGATCGATGGCCAGCTGCGCGTGCTGCTCGCGCAGCGGCGCTACGGCCAGGCGCGGGCGCGGCTGATCGAGCGTCTCGGCATCAAGTTGACGCCGCTTATCGACACCGACGGCAGCGTGGAGCGGCAAGAGGTCACCGAGAAAACGAAGTAGCGGTAAGCCGCAGTTCGCCGTTCGGCCCAATTACGAACCACGAACTACAAACGACGAACTACACGAATGAACATCTCGCTCGTCGGCATTTCACACAAGACCGCTCCTGTTGGGGTGCGGGAGCACTTTGTGTTCACGGCGGACGAACTGCCGCCGCTGCTGGCGCGGCTCGGCGCGGAGCACGCGGGCGCGGCGGTGCTCTCGACGTGTAATCGCACGGAGGTGTACCTCGCGAGCGCGCGGGGGATCGGCGATCACCGGCCGATCGTGGCGCTGCTAAGCGAGATCAAGGGGGACCTGCCGATGGAGGGCGCGCCGTTCTACGCGCTCACGGGCAAGGAGGCGACACGGCATCTCTTTCGCGTCGCTTCCGGCATCGATTCGATGGTCGTCGGCGAGTCGGAGATCCTTGGGCAGGTGCGGGCCGCCTTCACGGCGGCGACGCTGGCCAACACGCACACACCGGCACTGTCTAAGCTCTTCCACTCGGCGATCCGTGTCGGGCGGCGGGCGCGGACGCACACGAACATCGGGCGGTACGCCGTCTCCGTCAGCTCGACGGCGGTGGTGCTGGCACGCGAGACGCTGGGTGATCTCGGCAACAAGACGGTGCTCGTTATCGGCGCAGGCGAGGCGGGCAAGCTGACGGCCGGCAACATCGCGGGCATCGGCGTCGGCCGGATGCTCGTGACCAGCCGCAGCGCCGAGCGCACCGCCGACATCGCCGCGTCGCTCAACGGCACGCCCGTCGAGTACGAGCTGCGGGCGGACGCGATTGCCGACTCCGACATTGTGATCACGTCGACGGCGGCGGCGAACTTCGTTGTCGACCGCGCGATGATCGAGCGGGCGATGGCTGCGCGCGCGGGAAGGCCGCTGCTGCTGATCGATATCGCCGTGCCGCGAGACGTCGACCCGGCGGCGCGCGAGGTGCCGAACGTGCACCTGTATGACATCGACGATCTCCAGAACGTCGCACGCGGCAACCTGCAACTGCGCAAGAACGAAGTGACGCAGGCGGAGGCGCTCGTCGAAGAGGAGGTCGCGAAGTTCGGCGACTGGCTGCGCACGCTCGAGGT
>JBBSDV010000145.1:0-8799 GCA_038240335.1 Dehalococcoidia bacterium | reverse complement strand
GCGGCGCGGCGGCGCATATCCGAGACGATGACGTACCCTGCGGTTTCATCCCGCGACGGCGCGTCACCTCGGCTGGTAAAGTCACCTCGACTGGCAAAAAGGATTTATCCGCGAAGGACAGATCACGGTCCGCTCCGTCGGAGCGCGGTCTCGATCGCTCGCTGTACAAGCGAGCGCCGCGACAGCAGCGCAAGTCGACGGCGTTGCATCACGAGGGGACGGCTGATGGAGGATCGGGACGCCCTAGTGCGCCACTATCGTGAAATGCAGAGCGCGCTGCTCTCGGCGATCGAAGGGCTGAGCGATGAGGCGATGGCAGAACGCTCGCTCGACGGGTGGTCGGTCGCCGATCATCTCCTGCACGTGGCGGATTGGGATGACATTCGGGCGACCGAAGTCGCTCGCGTCTCGGCGGGGTACGATTCCGCGTGGCGGACGACGGGCGATCAGGATGAGGCGTACAGCACGCTGTCACACGACCTGCGGTTGAGCCTTTCGCCGGCACAGACGAAATGGGAACTGGCGACGTCGACGCAACGGCTTCTCGACGCGATCTCGCAGGCGACCGAGCGCGGCCTCGATGGCTCGCTATACGGCGAGGCGGGCCTCCGCAGCACGCACCGGGCCCAGCACACCGGCTGGATCAAGCGCTGGCGGGAAGAGCGCAATCGGGCGTGACTCCGGCACGAGGTCCTCGTGGCTGACAATCCATTTGGCTGGCGCGACTGGCGGCCGGGCGATCCGCCGCCGCCGGGGGCATTTGCTTCGAAGGCGGATGAGCTGGCGTTTCAGCGCGCGATGCGAACGGAGATCGCGGGTAGTCGTGCGCGTCTGCTGCCGTCGCTCCGCGAGGACTTGCGGATGTTCGCGGCGGTGCGCGGCGAGCGCTCGCGGTTCGTGAATGATCTGGACCGGCTCGCGAATCTCATTCGCATGGCATGGGCGGCGGATGCGTTTTTCGCGCTCGTGCTGTACCGGCTACGCACGTCGCTGCGGCGGCATCGCGTGCCGCTGCTGCCAACGGCGCTGCACCGGGCGTGCATGCTGATGTCGCAGGTGTGCATCGGCGACCCGGTCGTGATCGCGCCCGGAGTCTATCTACCGCACGGCCAGGTCGTCATCGACGGTCTCGTGCGCATCGGCACCGGCACCATCATTTCGCCGTGGGTAACGATCGGACTGCTCGAGGGCACGACGCAGGGGCCGACGCTCGGCGACGGCGTATTCGTGGGGACGGGGGCGAAGATCCTGGGGCCGGTGACGGTGGGAGCGAACGCGAAGGTGGCCGCGAACGCCGTCGTGCTGCAGGACGTCGCGCCGAACACGACGGTCGCCGGCGCGCCGGCGCGGTTGGTCAGCGACCGCAGCGACCAGGCGAGCGGTGTCTGATTCCTTGTCGATCAAACCTGTAGCTACAGCCGCTGCAGCACCAAGCGGGCCAGCGTGATGGCGGCGTCGCCGCCGGTGGGTGCGGACGATGGCGACACGGCGATCGAGATCGACGCCGAGCCTTTGAAGACGGACACACCGAAGGGGACGGCGAACGCCTCATCGCCGAGATCGGCGATCATTGTCAGCTGCTGGCCGTTCGCGTTGGCCTGCACGCCCTGATCGAATCGCTCCCTCGTCACCGGCCGCGAAACTCCGACATTGATGACGCCCTCGGAGGTGTTGTACCGGCAGACAAAGTCGTTGATGCGAATCGGATCGCCGGAGACCGTCTTGCCCGTTGCTGACTGCACCTCGGGTCCGCTGACGTACGAGCACGGATCCTTCGCGCCGGTGGCATTCGGGTCGGCTGGCGTTCCGGACGCGGTCGATCGGGCAGCCGGAGCCGTTCGGTCTGGCGTCTTGCTACCGCCGCCGCTGCAGGCGCCGAGCAGGACGACGAGCAGCGGCACGGCGGTGAGGGCCAGCACGAGACGGCTGCGGGGATGGTCGAGCATTGGGAGGCTCCATCTGGTTGGGCGGGTCTCAGCGCACTATATCGAGCGGGCATCGTGTGTGGCTCCGCGAGGCGGCGGGGGCCTGGTCCGAGCGACAGTAGGACGGGCTGAAAGCCCGCGCCACGAATCCGGAAGCAGTTGTTCAACACGCCGCAGATTCGCTTGACACTACTGGGGGTCGATGCTAGATTCCGATTGAAACGATATTCACAATCGACGCGGCGGAATCTCCGTGGTGTCGCGCCCGATGGAGCCTGAGATGGTGCACTTGATGCTGGCACTCGGTCCGATCGGCGGCGCATTGAACTACATCAAGGATCTCGTGCACTGGCCGCCGCAAGCGACCTCGGACGCCGGCGAGCTGATCGTCGTCACGACGACGCTGTTTATTTCGATCGGAATGATGGTTGTCTTCGGACAATGGTGGTCGCGGTAGGGGAGGAGGGTCTCGCATGTCGGTAACTGAGCAGCCCAAGGGCCCGGGGCTCGGCGACTTCATCTACGACAGACTCTTCCATAACTACATCTGGCGATCGATCTTTCGCTACGGCTACCCGAACACACCGCGGAACCAGATGCTGGCGGTGGCGACGAGCGTGTTCCTGC
This sequence comes from Dehalococcoidia bacterium, assembly GCA_038240335.1. Lineage (GTDB taxonomy): Bacteria > Chloroflexota > Dehalococcoidia > DSTF01 > JACRBR01 > JBBSDV01. The sequence continues at coordinate 6,247 of JBBSDV010000145.1, read as the reverse complement.
ACCTCCATCCGACGCGCATCCACAAGACACACGTCAAGATCACGCACACGTACTGTCTCGGCGGCCTCAGCTTCTTCATGTTCCTCGGGCTGACGGTTACGGGCGTGATGCTGATGTTCTATTACGTGCCGTCGGTCGACCGGGCCTATAGCGATGTGGCGGCGCTCGAGACGAATGTGCGATTCGGCATTCTGATCCGGAACCTGCACCGCTGGATGGCGCACGCGATGGTAATCACGGTGCTGCTGCACATGATGCGCGTGTTCTACATGGGCGCGTACAAGCCGCCGCGCGAGTTCAACTGGGTCGTCGGCGTGATCCTGCTCGTGCTGACGCTGCTGCTGTCGTTTACCGGCTATCTCTTGCCGTGGGACCAGCTGGCGCTCTGGGCGATCACGGTCGGCACGAACATCGCCGGGTCAGCGCCGGTGCTCGGCGGCCAGACGCGCTTCGTGCTGATCGGCGGCTTCGAGGTGGGACCTAACGCCCTGATCAGGTTCTATACGTTGCATGTAATCGGATTGCCGCTGCTGGCCGCAATCTTCATGTCGGTACACTTCTGGCGCATCCGTCGTGATGGCGGCCTGGCGCGCCCGCTGTAGGGTGGAGGTAGGAGCGCGATGGCCATAGCTACCCCCGCAGCCGGCAAGAAAGAGACCGTCCGCCAGAAGCGCGAGCGCGATTCCGAGCTGCTCGTCTGGCCCGATCTGGTCTTTGTCGAGTTCATCTGCGCCGTGTTGTTCACGATCACCTTCGTGATCCTGGCGACGTTCGTCAATGCGCCGCTCCTCGACCGCGCGAACGCCAACATTACGCCGAACCCGTCGAAAGCGCCGTGGTACCTGATGAACCTGCAGGAGTTGCTCCTGCACATGGACAAGGGCCTCGCGGGCGTTACGGTGCCGACCGTGGCGCTGATCGTGCTGATGGCGATCCCATACGTCGACCGCAGCAACGACGGCCAGGGTACGTGGTTCGGCACGGCGAACGCTGTGCGGATCACGGCCTTTAGCGCCGTCTACTCCGCCTTTGTCATCGTTTTCTCGATCCTCTGGGACGACGGCGCACACGTTCGGGTGTTCCAGCAGTTTCCGAAGACGTTCCATCTGGCGGATCATAAGTGGGAGTGGCTCGGCGACCGGAATCCGTTCGACGGCTGGCCGCTCGCTGGTTTGTTCAAAGCGATCTGGGACTTCATTTTCCTGCGGAACCGGGTGGCGTTGCGCGATGAGTGGCATTGGAGCCTGCCGGTGCCGACGTCGCTGCAGCTCGGCGGCAGCAACCACGACGGCTCGCTCGACTGGCCAAAGGACTTCTCGCAGATTCCCGTGCCGCTCAACGGCACCTGGCTGTGGCATTGGGGGCGGCCGGGCTGGATGCCCGGATGGATGGCGCACGTGTACTGGTATGACTCCGACCTCAGCATCCCGGCGCTCACCGCCGAATTCGTGATGCCGATCGTCGCGGTGCTGCTGCCCGCCGCGATCCTGCTCGTAATCTTGTGGAAGGTGGGGTGGCTGCACAGCGTGCGCGACGCCTGGCTCGCCATCTTCACCGGCTTCATCATGGTCTATCTCTCCCTGACGATTATCGGCGCGGCGTTCCGCGGCCGCGGGCAGCAGCTTGTGCCGCCGTCGCACGTCCCGAACCTCGAGGGCGATCCAAGCATCATGCGGCAGTACGTGCCGCCGAGCTCGCAGCAAACGTTGGTTGACCCCGGAAGTGGATTGTATGGCTAGCGAGAATATGCAGGACGCAACACCGACACCGCGCGCGAAGGTCGAGAAGGCGACAGCCGAGAAGGCCGTCGTCGCATCGAGCGCGTCAAGCGGCGCAATCGCCACCGCTACCCCTCCCGCGGTGGTGGTCGTGCAGCCGCCGGCGACGGGCATGCAGATGCCGGAAGTCTCACGCCGCAAGGTGCTGCTGATCGGCTTCTGGGGCGCCATGGGCGCGCTCATGCTCGGCATCGTCGCGACGATCATCAACTCGCTGTACCCGCGCGACGTCACCGGCTTCGGTGGCACGGTGTTCGTCGGCTCGATCGACTTGCTGGCACCCGGCAAGAAGCTGCACAACCTCGACGCAAAGGCATGGGTCGTGCGGTTCGATGCGCAGCAGGCGGCGCGCAACCCGGGCGCGCAAGAGGGTTCGGTGCTCGCCATCTACCACAAGTGCGTGCATCTTGGCTGTACCGTGCCGTATCGCCCCGACTTCTCGCGCGAGGATCCACGGAATGGCGAGACCTATGCCGGCTGGTTCCTCTGCCCGTGCCACGGGTCGACGTACAGCGATGCCGGCGTGCGAGTCTTCGGGCCGGCGCCGCGATCGCTCGACACCTTCGCGCTGACGATCGACGGCGGCAAGATGACGGTGAACACCGGAAAGATCACGACCGGAACGACGGACAACCCGTCGCGCGCGATCCTCCCGGCGTAGGGAACGAAAAGAGCAGGATGAACACCAGCAAGCAGATCAACCTCATCGTGATGCTCGTGTTTGCCGCTGTACTCGCGACGGGTATCTACACCTTCTGGGATCCGAGCCGAGCCTCCGAGGCGAAGGACACGCAGAAGCAAAAGACGATCGACTACGGCGCGTACCTGTTCGCGCAGAACTGCATCGTGTGTCACGGCAACAAGGGCGAGGGCGGATCGGCGTCCAACCGACTGAAGGTGGCGCCGCCGCTGAATCGGCCCGATCTGCAGGGTGTAGATCCGAAGACCGGGCAAGTCACGGCGACGGACAAGTCGCAGCAATTCAAGTTCGTGGTGAATACCATCACCTGCGGCCGCGTCGGCAAGGCGATGCCGACCTGGGGACAGTCGCAGGGCGGCACGCTCAATGACGAGCAGATCCGTCAGCTCGCGACGCTGATCACCGAGGGCACGGGCTGGGACACGGTGAATGAGTTCGCCATTCACGGCGACCACCACTACCATCTGAGCGGCTACGACTCGGACGGCATGAAGCTCACGCAGCCGCTCGACGACTCGTCGACCCAGGTGTTCCTCAATCTCGTCGACCCGCTCGGCAAAGGATCGCGGATCGAGATCGACGGCGAGATCATGCTGCTTACGGCGAACCCCGACAAGAGCACGAACAGCGTGATGGTCGAGCGGGGCATCGGCACGACGAGCCCGAAGGCACACGCGCAGGACGCGCAGGTGCTGAAGCCACCGGTACCACCGGATCCGCCGGCGGTAACCCAGCCCGCGTGCGGCCAGAACCTGCCGCCGGTGGTCACCCCGGCCGCTGCGAACGAGCCGCCGTCGGCGACGCTCACGATCACCGCTTCCGGCATCGCCTTCGACAAGGACAAGCTCGCGGCGCTCTCCGGCGTGCCCCTGACGCTGACGTTCGACAACAAGGACGCGGGCACAGCGCACAACATTCACTTCTTCCAGGGGCCGGATGAGACGGGCACGGATGTCGCGCAGACGGACATCGCCGCAGGCCCGGACGTCTCGACGCTGAACTTCGGACCGCTAACCGACGGCGAGTATTACTACCGCTGCGACGTTCACCCGCAGATGAACGGCATCCTGACGGCATCGGCCGCGGGCGCGGCGCCGCCGGCAGGCGCACCGCCGGCGGGTACGGGTACCGCGGCGGCGGGGAGCGGTACTGCGGCGGCGGGCCCGACGGCCGCGGACGGCGCGCCGGCGAGTTCGATCGAGGGCACGCCGGTTGTGGGCGGCGCCGGCGCTCCGGTCGGCGGCACGCCCGTTGTCGGCAACGCGACGGCTAATGCGGGCTCGACGGACGGCGGCACGGCGACGACGACGCCTTGATGCGGCCGCGAGGCTGGCTCTAGACTTGCAGCGCGGGACGCCACGAGCGTCCTGCGCTTCATTACATAGCAACGGAGGCAGACGATGGTTCAGGTCGGCAAGCGATACATGGCGGCGAGCGGGGCGGAGCTGATCGTGACGAAGGGCGCCGACGGCGCGCTCCAGGACGGCGAGACGCCGCTGAACCTCAAGGAAGACGGCCCGCCGGCCAACGGCGGGGGCAGTGACGGCGCTGTCGTCCTCGGCAAACGCTATGCGTCGGCAGACGGCTCCGTCGAGGCGCTCTGCATCAAGCCCGGCGCCTGCGACCTCCGTTACAACGGCGAGCCGATGGAGCTGATGCAGCCGAAGGTGCTGCCGTCGGCGGATTAGCAGCGCATCGCCGGCAGTGAACGCACCTAACGTCGAGCGATGGCGATTTCCCAACTCGTTTGACAGCTTCGCGGCACCGCCGATATACTCGTGCCGGATACTGCGTTGAAGCGCGGCAGTAGATTCGAGGGCAGCCCTAGCGAGCCGGTGCAGGTGGAAGACCGGTGGCACGCACGAATCGAACTCAGCGCCGAGCAGCCGGGGCGAACCAGAGGCTAACCCCGGCCGGGTCGCGACCGTTACATCGCTCCGAGAGCCCCGCTGTGGCGGGGAAGAAGGGTGGCACCGCGGGCCTCAAACCCGTCCCTTTAGAGTGGACGGGTTTTTTGTTACGCCGCGCCGCGGCAGGTTGGAGCAGATGACGCAACGCATCGCATTTCCCCAGGAGGTCCTCCCGGTCTCGGCGTCCGGCCACGTGTGGCTGCGCCGCGACCGCCGTGTAGCCACTTCCTTGCCCCCGGTAGCCGGCCGGCTTCTCGTGCTCGCGCTGGCGAGCCTTCCGCGCTAACGTCCCTCGCTCGAACCGACAAGTAGCGACGCAGAGGGACGAAACCACACCGGCAGTTCGTAACGACAGCGTCCGCCCCGGCGGAATGAGTTACAGGAGAACAGCAATGACGAAAATGAAGGGCGCCGAGATCATCATGGAGTGCCTCCGCAAGGAGGGAGTCGAGGTCATCTTCGGCTATCCCGGCGGCGCCAACCTCCCGATGTACGACGCGCTCAAGGGCTATCCCGATATCAAGCACGTGCTCGTCCGGCACGAGCAGTCGGCGGCGCACGCCGCTGATGCCTACGCCCGCGTCTCGGGCAAGGCGGGCGTCTGCTGGGCGACATCCGGCCCGGGCGCGACGAACCTCGTGACGGGCATCGCGAACGCGTGGATGGACTCGGTGCCGCTCGTCTGCATCACGGGTCAGGTCGTGTCGTGGTTGCTCGGCCGCGATGGGTTCCAAGAGGCCGACATCACCGGCATCACGATCCCGATCGTCAAGCACAACACGCTGGTGCTGGAGGTCGAGGACATCGCTCCGGCGATCGCCGAGGCGTTCCACATCGCGACGACGGGCCGGCCGGGGCCGGTGCTGGTCGACATTCCGCGCGACGTGCAGCAGGCGCTGTGCGAGTTCGTCTACCCCGAGAAGATCTCGCTCGCCGGCTACCAGCCGAACGTCACGGGCCACCCGCAACAGGTGAAGCGCGCGGCGCAGTTAATCGACGAAGCGGAGAAGCCGCTGATCCTCGCCGGCCACGGCGTCGTCATCGCGCGCGCCGCGGATGAGCTGAAGGAACTGGCGGAGAAGGCGCAGATTCCGGTCATCACGACGCTGCTCGGCATCGGCGGTATGCCCGGGACGCACGAGCTGAACATGGGGATGCCGGGCATGCACGGCATGTACTGGAACAACATCGGCATCCAGGAAGCCGATCTCGTGATTGGCATCGGCATGCGCTTCGACGACCGCGTCACGGGCGCGCTCAAGGACTTCGCGCCGAACGCGAAGATCATTCACATCGACATCGACCCGGCGGAGATCGGCAAGAACGTGAAGACGATGATCCCAATCGTCGGCGACGTGAAGACGGTGCTGCGGCAGCTGATCCCGCACGTCGCCACGGCGCGGCACGATGCCTGGCGCGCGTGGTTCGCCGACATGCGCGCGAAGCACCCGTCGATCGCGATCCCGCAGACTGACAAGATTCTGCCGCAGTACGTGATCAAGAAGATCTACGACATGTCCGGCCCCGACGCGTACTACGCGACCGGCGTCGGCCAGCACCAGATGTGGGCGGCGCAGTACTTCTGGGGGGACAACCCGTACTCGTTTGTGACGAGCGGCGGGCTCGGCACGATGGGCTTCGAGGTGCCAGCTGCGATTGGCGTTCAGTTCGCGCGGCCGCACAACACCGTCTGGGCGTTCTGCGGCGACGGCGGCTTTCAGATGACGATGCAGGAGCTGTCGCTCTGCACCGAGTACGAGCTGCCGATCAAGTTTGCGATCATCAACAACAACTATCTCGGCATGGTTCGCCAGTGGCAGGACGAGTTCTATGCCGGCAACAAGCAGTCGGTGCGCATG
>JBBSDV010000144.1:0-8830 GCA_038240335.1 Dehalococcoidia bacterium | reverse complement strand
GGCGTCTCCGACTGAGACGGCGTTCCTTCGCGTTGCTCCTGCTCGTCCGGTGCGCTCATCTACTTGCTGCGCTCTTCCATGATCTTGTTCTGAAGTGCGAGAAAGCCGTCCATCAGCGCCTCGGGACGCGGGGGACAGCCCGGCACGTAGACATCCACAGGGATGATCTTGTCGACACCCTGCATCACGCGATCGTAGCGCGTGTAGGGCCCGCCGTTCGTGGCGCAGGCGCCCATCGCGATCACCCACTTTGGATTGGGCATCTGCTCGTACAGCAGCTTCACCGCCGGCGCCATCTTCTTCGTAACGGTGCCGGAGACGATCATCACGTCGGACTGTCGTGGCGAAGGCCACGGCACGATGCCGAACCGATCGAGGTCGTGGCGCGGCATGAATGTCGCGATCATCTCGATGGCGCAGCACGCGAGCCCGAACGTCATCGGCCAGAGCGACGACTTGCGCGACATCGCAAGCAGCGTGTCGACGGGCATCTGCATGATGCCCGGCAGGACTTGGCGGTAGAGCGCGATCCCAGGCTCGTAGGGCGCCGGGGTGAGCCGCTCCGCCTCGCGCTCGACGCCCGTTTGCTCGCGCTTCGGCACCACGATCGGCGCGCCCTCGACCGTCTTCCTCTCGGGCGTCGTCGTGGTCGTCTCCATCACGGCGGCGTCGGTCACTTGTTCCATTGCAGGACCCCCTTCTTCCAGGCATAGCCCAGACCGGCGGCGAGGATGCCGATGAACAGCACCATCTCCCAGAACGCCGCCTTGCTCGCGTGCGCAAACGTCACGGCCCACGGGAAGAGGAACACCGCCTCGACATCGAAGATAAGGAACAGGATGGCGAAGAGGTAGTAGCGGATGTGAATGTTGGCGCGCGTGCGGCCGATCGGCAGCATGCCGCACTCGTACGAGATGGACTTGCCGCTTTCTTTGGAGTAGGGGGCGAGGAGGCGAGCGGCGATGAGGGCAGTCGCGACGAGGATGAACCCGACGATGACCGCCAGAAAGACGGCCAGATAGTTATCGAGCAGAGCTTGGAACGGCAAGCGATCCTCTCCCGCCCGGACGGCAGACTTGGCGGATGCAGCTTCGATTTCCCGCATCGACGCCGTTGCCCAGGTTCGTGCGGATCGTAACAACGCCCCGCTTGTAAGTCAATTCACAAACGGCCTCGCAGCCGCCCTTCGAACGGAGAGACTTCGAGGCCGGGCACAGCCGTTCGGTGCGGAGCCGCACCCCGTGCGCCCTCGTCCCTTGCACACTGATCGATGTCGGCGAGGACGCGACCGGCGTCATCGCGTATGGCGACGCTCTTTGCCGCCATCAGCCGCGCAGCAGCAGCTTGACGGCGTCGTCGAATACGGTGATCCGCTCGACGGCGGCGCGCAGCGACGACTGGCGCTCGACGAAGGGCAATTCATCCCACGCGGAGAGCAGCCGGCGCACGGCGCGTTCTCGCTCGATTCCGCGCTCGCCGCTCGTCAGCTGCTCGGCGATGCGCTGCTCGGCGGCCTCGAGCGCGTCTTCGCTGACGAGGTGATCCGCCGCGGCGGTGATGCTCAGCGCGTGCATCTTTTCCTTCGCGAGGCGGCCCTTCGATGCGGCGTCGACGTAGCCCTTGATGCGCCGATCGATGCCGCGCAGCCGAGACCGTAGCCGTTCGACGTCGCGGCGCTGATCGGCGAGGACGACGGCGTCCTCGTTCGGCTGCGGGAAGCCGCCGCCAGCGGCGAAGCACTCAGCAAGCGCCTCTCGTACGTGCGCTTCGAGATCGGCGGCGCGTTGTGTGTGGTAGCCGCAGACGCTCTGGTTCGTGCGAGACTCGCACTGGTAGTAGCGGTACGAGTTGGAGACCTGCTCGCCGCTTGCGCGCTTCCATGCCTGCTTGCGGCTGACGCCGATCAACTTGTTGTCACAGTAGCCGCAGTGGGCGAGGCCGGACAGCAAGAACTGCGAAGCGACGCGCGGCGCATAGCTCGTTCGCCGCGCATTCAGGCGATCCTGGACGATCTGGAAATCATCGTTCGAGACGAGCGAGGGATGGCTGCCGGGAACGCGCACGCCGAAGCGCGAGTAGGTGCCGAGGTAGGCGCGGTTTCGCAGGATGTCGCGAATCGACACCATGCTCCAGTTGCCGCCCCGTCGCGTCTTCAGGCCCTCCTGGTTGAGCCGCCGCGCGATCAGCCGGATGCCGAGCGCCTCGTGAATGTAGAGCCGGAAGATGTAGCGCACGACGACCGCTTCTTCAGGGATCAGCTCGAGGCGACGGCGATTGCCGACCTTGTAGCCGTACGGCGGACGGCCGAGCACCTCGCCCCTTACGGCCTTCTTCCGCATCGCGGCACGGACGCGATCGCTGAGCCGGCCGCTACCATCGTCCTGCGTCCACTCGGTGAGCAAGGCAGGCAGCGGGTCCTGCGCACCGGAGAGCGGCGCGACTTGCGCCCCGAGACTTTCGAGCTGGAAGTAGTGCAGCGCGGCATCGCGGACGTCGGCGCCGAGCGCTGCGATATCGGTGACGACAACGATAACATCGGCGGCGCGGTGCCCGCGCAGGTACCGGACGAGCTGGCGGAAGCCGAGCGGGGCACCGGCGAGTTCTGCGGCTTCGGCGAAGGTGCACGCGACCTCGTGGCGTTCGGCTTCGCAGTAGTCGAGAAACGCCTTGTTTTGCTGCGCAAGCGTCTGCCCGGGCATCCCGGATTCGCGAAAGTACCCGACCGCTTTCATGCCCTACGAGTGGAGGATGCGCTCGCAGTTGGGACACTGGACGAGCGTGTGTCCGGCGCGGGCGCGGTTGACGAGATTGGTCGGGAGAGAGATGCGGCAGCCAAGACAGAGGTTGCGATCGAGTTTCGCGACGGCGCGGCCGCCGTGGGCGATGCGGATGCGATCGTATGTCCTTAGCACGTCTGCGTCGATCTCGGATGAGCGATCCTCACGCTGCTCCGCGTACTCCGCGATTTCGCTGGAGAGCTGGGCGATACGCATCTCCAGATCCGCTTGTTCCTCGTTGTGTCCGCTTTCCATCGCCTCAAGCTCGGCAGTTGCCGTCCGCAGTTCGTTGTCGGCGACCTCGACCGCGGCGAGCGCCTCGAGATCGCGATCTTCGACTGAGGAAAGGTGGCGCTTGAGCTGATCGATGTCGGCCTGCAGGCCAGCGAGCTCCTTCGGGATCTTCACGCTGCCGGAGTAGAGCTTCGTCTCCTGCGGGGCAATCTTCGCCTTGAGATCATCGGCCTCGACTTCGACATCCTTTTGGGCCGCCTGCGCCTGGCGAAGCGCCTCTTGCAAGGCGGCGATACGCTCACGCAGCGCAACCAACTCCTCCGAGTCACCGAGCCGCGCTTCGCAATCGGCGAGCGAACCACGACGACTGTCGAGCGCGACATCCGTCTCCTGGAGGCGCACGAGATCGTTGACGTTGGTCATTTGGGTTTGCACCGGTTCGATCTCCCACAGCGCTCGGCGAAGATGGCGACGCGCCGCTCTTCGCGAGTGAGGTTCGTGCTCAAGATAGGTTGTTCCGTACGAAGTTGCGGCGGTCTCGCGATTATAGGCCATCGGCCCCCCTGAGTGACAAGCGACCTGACATCGGTAGACGATTGACCGCGTGGCACGCAGATCGCTACGCTGAAATGCCCTTGAGGTGGGCGTCCTATGCAGTTCAACGTCGCCTCACTCCTGCAAGAACACACGGGCGCGATGCGTGAATACGACATCGATGACGACATCGTGATCGATGGTGAGCGGCAGCATCTTGCCGGTCACATCCGCTTCGACCGGACGCCGCGCGGGGTGTTCGCACGGACCGAGCTCGCCGGCGTCATGCACGCCGACTGCAGCCGTTGTCTCGACCCGACGACAACGCCCGTCGAGATGACGATCGAGGAGGAATACATCCCCGCTGTCGACATCAACAGCGGGGCGCGGATCGAACCGACGGAGACGGAAACCGAGAACTACCGGATCAGCGAGCGGCACGTCCTCGATCTAGCCGACGCGGTCCGTGAGTACTGGGCGATCGCGCTGCCGATGGCGCCATTGTGTCGCGACGACTGCCCGGGACTCTGCTCTCATTGCGGCGCCCGGCTCGACGAGAACGATCACGCATGCTCGGCGGGCGATCTCGACTCACCGTGGGCGAAGCTTCGGAGCCTCAACCTCGGCTGATCTTCTAGGAACGCTCGTGGCTCACTCGAACTAGCCCACGGCGCGGCTGTCCGTTAGACTTCGGACTGAACTTTAGGAAGGAGCACTAATCCGTGCCACCACTGCCCAAACGCAAATATCCGAAGGCGCGCCAGGGTAAGCGGCGCAGCCATCTCGCGCTCAAGCCAACGGGGCTCACCCGCTGCCCGCAATGCCGAAACGCTCGCCTCTCCCACACGGCCTGCCCCACCTGCGGCTTCTACAAGCACGCGGGCGCGGTCGAGATCAAGGGCCCGAAGGCATCCGAATAGCTGTGCCGCCTGCGCCAAGCGTGCTGGTTCGCGTCGAACGACGATGCGCGCTTTTCGGGTCGATCGCGCGATCGAGCCATCGGCCATCCTCCCTGAAAGCCCGCGCGACGGTGGAAGCGCGCGCCCATGCCTGAGCTGACGGCGTGGGTCTTCCCCGGGCAAGGGTCGCAGGACGTCGGGATGGGACGCGACTTGTACGACGCGGAGCCAGCGGCGCGCGAGCTGTTCGACCGCGCGGACCGTGTCCTCGATCGGCCGATCTCGCGGCTTTGTTTCGAGGGCCCCGCCGAGGAACTGAGCAAGACCTACAACTCCCAGCCCGCGATTTACCTGGTAAGCCTCGCCTGCCTGGCCGTCGCGCGCGCGAAGGGCGCACTGGGCGACGATCCTGCGTTCGTCTCCGGCCACAGCCTCGGCGAGTACAGCGCGCTCGCGGCGGCGGAGGCGATCGACTTCGACGACGGGCTGCGGCTCGTCGAGCAGCGGGGCAAGCTGACGCAAGTGGCGGCCGACGTGACGCCGGGGCGGATGGCGGCGATCCTCGGGCTCGACGAAGCGGCCGCACAGGCGGTCTGCGACGAGACTGGCTCGGAGCTCTGCAACATCAACTCGCCGGGGCAGATCGTCATCGGCGGCACCCTCGATGCGATCACGAAGGCTTGCGGGCTAGCGCTCGAGCGCGGTGCGAAACGGGCGATCCCGCTCGACGTCGGCGGCGCTTTCCACACATCGCTGATGCAGCCCGCCGTCGCCGGCATGGCGGATGCGCTCGCGGCGATCGAGATGCGGGCGCCGCGGTTCCCTGTCGTCGCAAACAGCACGGGACGCCCAATGGTCGACCCACAGGCGATCCGCGAGGAACTCGCGTTTCAGCTGACGCACCCGGTGCGCTGGGTGCAATGCGTCGAGTACCTGGCGGAGCACGGCGTGACGACGTTCATCGAGATCGGTCCGGGCCGCGTCCTCGGTGGCTTGATCAAGCGCATCGCGGGCGGAGCGACGATCCGTAACATCAACGGCGTCGGATCGATGACGGCATGACGCGCCTCTTCGATCTCAGCGGGAAGGTGGCGCTCGTGACGGGCGGCTCGCGGGGTATCGGCCGCGCGATCTCAGTGGCGTTGGCGGCGCACGGCGCCAAGGTGATGATCAACTACGCATCGAACGCGGCGGCGGCGGAAGACGCGGTGGAGATGATCGGCGGCGCCGATGCCGCGATGGCGATCGCCGGTGACGTATCGGACGTGGCGACAGGGGCGATCCTCGTCGAACGGACGATATCGGCGTTCGGCCGAATTGATATCCTGATTAACAACGCCGGTGTCACCGCCGACGACCTGATCCTTCGCATGTCGGAAGATGAGTGGGACCGAGTGATCGATACGAACCTCAAGGGTACGTTCAGCGTAACCAAGGCGGCGATTCGGCCGATGGTGCGGCAGCGGTTCGGCCGGATTATTTGCGTCAGCAGCGTCGCCGGTCTCGTCGGCAATGCGGGACAGGCGAACTACTCGGCAGCGAAAGCCGGAATGATCGGCTTTACGAAAGCGATTGCGAAGGAAGTGGCATCGCGGAACATCACGGCGAACGTCATCGCGCCGGGCTTCGTCGACACCGAGATGACGGCGCGCCTGACGGACGCACAGCGCGCTGAGATCCTGCATCTCGTCGCGGCCGGACGCACCGGCAAGCCGGAGGACATCGCGCCGGCCGCCGTGTTCCTCGCCTCGGACGAAGCCGCGTACATCTCGGGGCACGTGCTCACCGTCGACGGCGGGCTGGTGATGTACTGATGCCGATCAACCCGCGCCGAAAATCACGTATCGCGGCACTGCAGGCGCTGTACGAAGCAGACATGTCGACGCACGCGGCATTGGCGGCGCTCGACCGTCTCGCGGGCGATGCGAAACTTACCGACGCGCAGACCGAGTTCGCGCGCGACCTGCTCACGGGCGTCATCGAGCAGCGCGATGCGATCGACGACGTCATCCGGCAGGCGGCCCCGCAATGGCCGGTGAACCAATTGAGCGCGATCGACCGGAACATCCTTCGTCTTGCGATACGTGAGATCCTGATGAATAATGGGGCGCCCATCCGGGCGGCCATAAATGAGGCCGTCGAGCTTGCGAAACGCTTCGGAAGCGACAATTCGGCCAAGTTCGTCAATGGTGTACTCGGTTCCGTGAGCGTGTCGCTCGCGCGATAATCCACGCAGCATTCCGGCTCGGCCGACCAGAGGGAGAAACAATACCGTGGCAACAGCCTTCGAGCGCGTCCGCAAGATCATCGTCGACCAGTTGGGCGTCGAGGAGGATCAGGTTGTACCGAGCGCGTCGTTCGTCGACGATCTTAACGCCGACTCCCTCGACCTCGTCGAGCTGATCATGTCGATGGAGGAAGAGTTCGGCAAGGACGGCAAGGCGATCGAGATCTCGGATGAAGACGCTGAGCGCATTCTTACCGTCCAGGACGCGGTCGACTACCTCAAGGATCTCGGCGTCGAGGACGAGTAGGCCGCGAAGCACCACTTCGCCGAATCCGGACGCCGCCTCATCGACAGGCGGTTTTCGTTTGTCAGCGCCACCCTCCTCATCGATGGGCATTGATGCGGCCGATCGGCCGGGCTCGCCAGCATCCTCCTCCAACATCCAGCATCACGCCCCGCTCCATCGACGGATTGGCTTGTCCAAACTTCAACCTCGCGGCGTTTAGGATTGGGTTCGTCGACTACCGTACAATTCGAGCATGAACTTCGTGGGCGTCGGTCCGGCGGAATTGATCGTGATCCTGGTTGTGGCGCTGGTCTTCGTCGGGCCGGAGCGGCTGCCGCGACTTGCAGCCGACATCGCCCGGACGATTCGAGAGATTCGGAAGTACACGGGCAGCCTCGCGGCGGAGTTCAACGAGGTGATCCAGGACTTCGAGAAGGACACGGCCGGCGAGCGCAGTGAATGGAAAGAGATCGGCGAGGGGCTGACGGGCGCCACGAAGTCGGTGACCGACGCGATCCGAGGCGCTCGCTCCGATATGGCGGGCACGCCGGCGAGTGCTGCACCGCTTCCCGGGGCGCAAAATGCAACTCAAGCGGCGGCCCCCAATGGGACTGCAGCCAACATTGGTACGAACGGCGCGGAGCTGCCGATCGAGCCGGTGCGCTCGGTCGCTGACGTCTCCTCCGAAAAATGGGTGACGATCGGCGAACCTGGGACAGATAGTCTTCCTCTGCCGGACAGCGACATCTCCGTTTCGAAAGCGGCGGCGACGAACGGCGGCGCTCAGGAGTCCGTGCATCCGCGAGTCCCGTCCGTTGCCAGCAACGGCGTGCATGCGCCAATCGACGCTGAGGACGCCAAATGACGACCGGCGCGCCGCCGATGGACGCGCGCAACGACGAGCGCGTGCTGACGATCATCGAGCATCTGCAGGAACTGCGGACTCGCGTTATGTGGAGCGCTCTGGCGCTCGTCGTTGGCGTCGGGGTTTCGGTCTGGCCGCTAACGAAGTACGCGATCCACTTCCTCGTCATCCCGGCGCAGGAGAAGCACCCCGACTTCAAGCTGCACCAGTTTCAATTGCTCGACTACTGGAGCACGTACTTCCGCGTCTCGCTGCTGCTCGGAATCGCGATCGCCATGCCGATGATCATGTACCAATTGCTCGCGTTCGTCGCGCCGGGCCTGACGAAGCAGGAGCGACGCTGGCTCTATCCGATCGTGCTCGGCGCCAGCGCGATGTTCGTGCTGGGGATGGCATTCGGGTACTACGCCGAACTGCCGCCGGCGCTGAAGTTCCTCCTCAACGCCCAGAACGACGATGTCGAAGCGACGATCGGCATCCAGACCTACATCGACACCGTGACGCGGCTGCTGCTCGTCACGGGGCTCGTCTTCGAGATGCCGTTCGTGATCATGGGTCTGGCCAAGATCGGCGTTGTGACCTCGAAGCGGCTGCTCGGCTGGTGGCGTTATGCGATCCTATTCGCGGTCGTGCTAGCGGCGATCGTGACGCCGTCGATCGATCCGGTGACGCAGATGATCGTGGCAGCGCCGATCCTCGTGCTGTACTTCGCCGGCGCCGGTCTCGCGCGACTGGTTGAGGGCAACAGCTTCATCGGTGCGCGCCGGTAGCGGTTCGAGTCGCTGATTCCGCGGGTTGCTCGTTGGTGCTCGCCGTCTAGGTCGTAGCGTTATGTCGCGTTGCTGGATTTGACCATCGCTTGTGACTTGACCCCGCAAGAAGCAACCCCCTCAAACAGGGTGTTGAAGAACCCACAGTTGAACAGTAGCGGGGGGCGGGCCGCCCCCGCCCGCCACCCTCAAACGCGCACCCCCCCCGACATAGCTTGCACCCCCCTGCGGTTGGGGG
>JBBSDV010000143.1:0-8906 GCA_038240335.1 Dehalococcoidia bacterium | reverse complement strand
CTGTCGCGGCACACGGGGCAGACCGAGGACAAGATCCGCACCGACTTCGATCGCGACTTCTACATGGCGCCGGAGCAGGCGAAGGAGTACGGCATCGTCGACGAGATCCTGACGTCACGCGAGGCGGCGGAGCGGCCGGCGGCTAGCTTGCGACGGTAGTTTGTAGTTCGCGGTTTGTAGTTCACGGTTCACGGTGACTTTGACGGTAGCGTGCGATAGATCGCGTCACCGGGCGTGAATACGGCTGTGCCGTGTCCCGTCGCTCGCCGCCTCCATCCTCGATCCTCGATCCTCGAGTGACCAGCGACCAAACGACGAGAAAAGAACCTGCATGCGGTTGTCACCTTCCTTCCGGTTTGCGCAACGGAATAGCCTCTGCGATTCGGGCGATCATTCGGGTGCGTAAGTGATCAGGAGGAACGAATGAATCAGATCGAGAAACAGATTGTCGTGCAGGCGCCAGCGGACACGGTCTACCAGGTGTGGCGCAACTTCGAAAACTTCCCCGGTTTCATGGACAACATCGAAGAGGTGCGTGACATCGGCGACGGCCGATCGCACTGGAAGGCGAAGGGCCCGCTCGGGAAGGACGCGGAGTGGGACGCCGAATTGACGGTCGACGAGCCGGCGCACGCAATTGCCTGGCGCTCGGTCGAGGGAAGCAGCGTGACGACTGCCGGACGTGTGAGCTTCGATGCATCGGGCGCGGCGACCGTCGTCCACCTACAACTCGGGTATGAGGCGCCGGGCGGCATGCTGGGCGAGGTTGTGGCGAAGCTCTTCGCGAACCCCGACCACCAGGTCGAGGAGGATCTACAACGGTTCAAGGACGGACTCGAGGGCGGGCAGCAGTTTCAGTTCCCGGGCGCCGGCAAGCTCGCTACCGACAACGGCGCCCCTCTCGGCCAACCGCAGACGTACATCGGCGCCGACAAGCGCGACGAGATACAAGCCGGCTATCCGGGCACGGCTGAGCGCGGCGAGATCAATCGGAGCCAGACCGGGGGACGAACCGACTCGTTGCTACATGCCGAGCGGCCTACAGGGCCGGGAATGGCATCGGCAGCGGAGGTGACGCCGAGCCTGGGCAATGACGGTGACAACGATGAGGAGCAGGCATGAGCACGATCGACGCGGACAAGACACCGATCATGGAACCAAACAGCGACGGCGGTGGCGAACAGGCGGCGCCGCGCGAGGGCGTCGGCCCGAACGAAAAGCGCAAGACAGCCATACCCGCGGATCGGGCACACGGGACGCCGGGTGGCTCGCTCGGCTCCTTGAACGAAACGGATCCTGGGCTGGATGACGCGCGCGACTCCGAAAAGGGCGCTCCGATGGAACGCGAGTCGTCCTGACAGCCGCTGCTGACATCGGGAGCAGAAGAGAGGGACGCAACTCGCGTCCCTCTCTTCTGCTCGCTGCCGCATAGCGGATGTTTGTACGCGTTCGTGCGAACCCGGTTGGCTACGCGATCTCCTCGACGGCGTCCTCGGGGTGAACAACAGCGGTGACGCCGTCGGGTGGCGCGAGCATGTAGCCGACGCCCTGGAACGTCTTGAGAAGCTTCGGGTTCGAGGGGTCGTCCTCGAGCTTGCGGCGGATGCGCGACACCCAGACCCGCAGGTACTGGAGGTCGTCGCAGTACTCGGGGCCCCAGACTTTATGCAGCAGCTCGACGTTGAGCATGATCTTGCCGGGGTTCATCGCCAGGTGCTGGAGCAGCATCCACTCCGTGCGCGACAGCTGGACGATTTGGCCGCTGCGCTTGACGAGGCGGCGCATCAGGTCGATCTCGATATTCCCGTGCCGGAGGATGTTCTCGCGCGTCTTCATGCTGGCGCTGCGGCGGAGGACGGCGCGGACGCGTGCCGTCAGCTCTTCGGGGCTGAACGGCTTGCCGAGATAGTCGTCGGCGCCCATCTCGAGCCCCCGGACCTTGTCAGCTTCGGAGTCTTTCGCCGTGAGCAGAATGACCGGAAGCGGCTGCCGCGCTCGCAGCTTCGTCATCGTTTCAAGGCCAGTCATGCCCGTCATGATGATGTCGAGTATGGCGATGTCCGGGCGACGCTCCTCGGCGGTTTCGAGTGCCTGCTCGCCGCTGGTACAGCTGACCACATCGAAGCCCTGTGACGAGAGTTCTGCCTGGATAAGCCGTAGGATGCCGGGCTCGTCATCGGCGATGAGCACGAGCGGCTGAGATTGAGTCATTGCGCCTCCTACGACGTCGTTCCGTAACACCGATATGACAACGTGCTGCCGTCGTGTGGCCAGGTTATAACAGCAGTACGGCCAGCGTATCAGCGCCACCGCAATACGAGCGTAAAAAAGCCCACTCGCAAGATTGCGTATCGGTATACGGCTCTCGCGGGCATGTCATGACTGGTATGAGAAGCATACTGCTTCTGCAATCTCGCTCGTGCTCGCCAAAGCACAAAATTCCGCCGCGACGCGAGATTTTGACATAGGCACGTTCTGATACTGGCTCATCTTGCGACTGTCAGTCGGTAGTTTATGCTTGCCCGGCAAGGCGCAAATGATCGGCGGCTGCGCCGTGCACGATCGCAGAATGAACGGACCAAGCCGGCGCGAGTCGTCAGCGCGCTCGATGGAGTTAGGCGACGCATGAGATTCTACGAGTTCGAGGCGAAGGCGCTGCTCGGGAAGGCCGGCGTGCCCGTGGCGAAAGGCGGCACAGCCACGACGGCCGCCGATGCCGAGCGGATCGCCCGCGACGTTGCCGGCGAGGTCGTGCTCAAGTCGCAGGTACTGAGCGGCGGCCGGATGAAGGCGGGCGGCGTCAAGTTCGCATCGACGCCGGAAGAGGCGCGAACGTACGCGGAGTCCATCTTGAAGCTGGAGATCGGCGGCCAGATGCCGCGGTGCGTGCTGATCGACTCGAAGCAACCGGTGAAGAAGGAATATTACGCGGGCGTCATTTACGACGCGATCGCGAAGCTGCCGGTCGCTATTTTCAGCGACATGGGCGGAATTGACATCGAGGAGGTCGCCGAGACGCACCCGAAGCACGTCGCGCGCGTCCACTTCTCGACGTTCCAGCCGCTGCAGGAGTTCCGGTTCAAGGAGCTCGTCGCGTCGCTCGGCATCAGCGGCAACGAGCTCAACCAGCTGTCGCGCATCGTCTCGCGGCTCGCGGCGGCATTCCTCAAGTACGGGCTGACGCTGGCGGAGATCAACCCGCTGGCGCAGCTCGACGACGGCAGCTTCATCGCCCTCGACTCGCACTGCGACATGGAGGAGGAAGCGCGCGATCAGCAGACGGCGGTGCTCGCCGAGCTGGAGATTGGCCGCGAAGAGACGCGACTGGCGCGGCCGCCGACCGACTTCGAGATGCGGGGGGCGGAGGTCGATGCGTCGGACCACCGGGGTGTCGCGGGGAGAGTGGTGGAGTTCGACGGCAATCTCGGCTGCGTGATCGGCGCTGGCGGCGGCAGCCTGACGATCTTCGACGCGCTGCGAAAGCACGGGGGCAGGCCGGCGAACTACTGCGAGATCGGCGGCAACCCCAGCGTGCGGAAGGCGAAGGAGCTGACGAAGCTCATCCTCAGCAAGCCGGGCGTCGAGAAGATCTGCGTGATCATGAACGTCGTCAGCAACACGCGCGTCGACATCGTCGCGCGCGGCGTCATCAAGGGCGTCATCGAGTCCGGATTCGACCCGGCGGAGAAGATCGCGATTTTTCGCATCCCCGGATCGTGGGAGGACGAGGGCTACAAGATCCTCGAGAAGTACGGCGTCGAGTACGCCGATCGCACGGTGCCGATGTCTGAGGCAGCGCGCCGCGCCGTCGCGAAGGTGGGGGCGGGCACGAAATGAGCATTCTCGTCGACGAAGCGACGACGTTCATCATCCAGGGGATCACCGGCCGCGAGGCGGTGAGCATGACGCGCGAGTGCCTCGACTACGGCGCAAAGGTTGTGGGCGGCGTCACGCCCGGGCGCGGTGGCCGCGACGTCCACGGCGTGCCGGTGTACGACACGGTCGCCGAGGTGACGGCCAAGCAGCGCGTCGATGCCTCGGTGCTGACGGTGCCGCCTGCGGCGATCCGCGACGCAGCGTTCGAGGCGATTGAGAACGGCATCAAGCTGCTCGTCATCGTCACGGAGCGCATCCCGCGGCTCGAGGTGGCGCAGATCGTCGAGCTGGCGCGGCGGCACGACGCGCGGTTGATCGGGCCGAACTGCCTCGGCGTCATGTCGCCGGGAAAGACGCGCGTCGGCGGCATGGGCGGGTCAGCAGTCGCCGCGCGGCGGGCCTACCAGCCGGGGCCGATCGGCATCATGTCGCGATCGGGCGGGATGACCACCGAGATCGCGAACGCGCTCACCGCATCGGGGCTCGGGCAGAGCACGGCCGTCAGCATCGGCGGCGATGCGATCGTCGGCTCGACGTATGCTGAGCTGATGCCGCTCTTCGAGGCGGATCCGGAGACGAAGGCGATCGTCATCTACAGCGAGCCGGGCGGGCCGATGGAGGCGCAACTGGCGACGTGGGTCACTGAGCATAAGAGCCGCCTGCCGGTCGTGGCCTTCATGGCGGGCAAGTTCATGGACGCGATGCCGGGCATGCGCTTCGGGCACGCCGGGACGATCGTCGAGGGCCGCGCCGACACGACGGAGGAGAAGATCGCCCGGATGAAGGACGCCGGCATTTCCGTCGCCGAGGAGATTGCCGACATTCCAGGCATCGTCAAGCAGCGGCTGAGCGAGGCAGCATCGTGACAACACAGAGTGCCGCGCCGGCGGTCAGCGGCTCCGGCATGTTCATCCGCTGCGAGGTCGATGAGCCGACGGCATCCGATGCCGACTGCGCGAAGCAGCTGGCATCCGTCTGCCCCGTCGACATCTATGCTGCCGTCGATGGTCGCGTCGCGATCGTCGACGACAACCTCGATGAGTGCATTCTCTGCGGCCTCTGCCTCGCGGTCGGTACTCCCGGCACGGTGCGCGTCGTCAAACTGTACGACGGCAACGCGCTGCTCGAAGCGTAGGTCGCGTTCCAACGAAGCAACGTGCTTGCCTGGAAAGTCGTTCATTCCCGATCCGCCACCGGAGCGAGAAGCCGGAAAACGCGGGCTGAAAGCCCGCGCCACGGATCGAGGCGCAGTGCTTCAACGCCTGCCGGCGCTCAACCTGAGCACAGGCGAGAGCGCACGGACGCTGCCTCCGCCATGACGTCTCGGATGATCGCTGCTGCGGGCTTGACGTCGCGAATCAGCCCGGCCGACTGGCCCGCATAGGCGGACTGCGCCGCGTCCGGGGCTTCTCCGGGGCGCGTCGATTGCGCCCGGATCGCGTCGCGCGCCTCCTGCAACGTGGGCTCGCGGCCATGCCATTCGTCGGTGAATGGGGTGCGGATCGTGCGGCCGCTGATCCCCGCCGGCCAGCGCAGGCCGTCGACGATATCGAACACGTCGGTGTAGATCGTGTCATCGGCCGAGGCGGCGAGGATGCGCTCTCGATGCTGGTGCGCAGTCGGCGAGGCTTCCTCGGCCATGACGAAGCGTGTACCCATCACGACGCCCTGGGCGCCGAGCGCGAGCGCCGCGACGAAGCCGCGACCATCGGCGATGCCGCCCGCAGCGAGCACGGGAATCGAACCCGCGACGTCAACGGCCTGCGGTACGAGCGCCATGGTTGCGACGGAGCCGGTGTGACCGCCGGCCTCGCCACCCTGGGCGATGATCACATCGACACCGGCGGCGACACCGGCGCTCGCCCCGGCGACCGTTTGCGCCTGATACATGACGAGCATGCCCGCGTCGTTCGCCTGTGCCGCGAACGGCGCCGGATCGCCGAAGCTCAGCGTGATCGACGGCACACGCTCCTCGATGCAGACATCGAGGAAGGCCGGCGCCGCCTGGAGCAGGTAGCACCAGAGGTTGACGCTAAACGGCTTTGACGTGAGCCTGCGGGTCTGACGAATACGCTCGCGGAGTCCCTCCGGGCCGCTGCGATCGATGCCGCCGAGACCGCCGAGCGCGCCCGCCTCCGATACGGCCGCCGCGAGCGCGGGGCCCGCAGTACCACCGGCCATGCCGGCGCTGAGAATCGGCACCTCGATGCCGAGGAGATCACACACGGGCGTCTTCATCGCTGTCCTCCTTCGGCTTCGGTTGCCTGCTCGTGGATGCTTCGCCTCTTGATCCTGATCGAAGTCGAGACTGCATCACAAATCGTAGAATCGGCGCGTGTTGCCCATGTACGCGACGAGCTGCTGCGCGAGGATGGTTTGCATCTGGCCGAGATGCATCAGATCGTGATAGGCGATCTGGTGGACGATGTCGCCCGCCGCGATGTCGCCGGCCTGGTCGTGGTCGCCGATGCGCGCGAGCTGCTCCGACGTTAGGCCGCGCGCCCATGCGACGTGCGCCTCGCGGTTTGTTGCCAGAGTGTGGAGCAGGTCGACGAGGCTGCGTTCGCGGAGCCCGAGTGCTTCAAGGCGAGCGGTGGCATCGATCGAGCTGATCGCCGGGTGCTCTTCGGCCAGGATATGCTCGATGCGGTCGCCGAAGGCGACGCTCTCGACATCGATCAGATGGGCGAGGACATCCTTCACGGACCAGCCGTCGTCGAGCGGCGTCGTGATCGCATCGTCGGGCAGCCGCAGCAGTAGCTCGCGGACGACACGCGGCGTCGACGCGAGGATGGCGAACGCGAGCGGTTCGATGTCGGTGGTCACGCACTACCATAGCGGACGAAGGCGTCGAGACGCTTCTATTCGGGCATGGCCTATTCGAAGCGGACTCAATGACGGCATTGGGCGGGGCTCGACGGCGAATTAAGGCTTACGGAGGTGCGACGGCACGATAGCCGGAACAGACGATACTTTGGTCGGCGATGCGCCCGGCGTCGTCGGCGCTGGCATAGCCCTGCTGCTCCACGAGCCATCGTCCGTCGGCGTTTCGGATGGCGAACGAATATCGCAGCGCGATGCGGTCGGCGACGCGCCGCACCTCATGCGCGACCAGTTCTTCGACGAGATCTGTCGTCTCGAACCAGGCGCCAAAGAGGATGCTCACGACCTCATCAGATGCGTCTGCCTGCCACTCCTGATTCGGTGTGAGACCGCGGAAGCGCACAGCGGGCGCCAGCGACGCGCGCACGCCGTCCGCGTCCTTGCGTGCCAACGCGAAAATGAATGTTTCGACCGTGGACTCGGGGCTCGTCATGTTGTTCCAATTCTAGTGGTTCTGAAGCGGCTTCGCGGGTTGGACAATCAGATCCGCGACCTTCGGCAGTCATCGTCCGCCCATCACAGCAGGACGAGCCAGATGCCGGCGATGGTGACGGCGGTGCCCGCCAGGGCGCGCGGGGTGAGCTTCTCGGACAGAAAGAGGACGCCCATGGGCAGGGCGAAGATTGGCGCGGACGTCGTCAGGAACGCGGTGCGGGCAGCGCCGAGGTCGTCGACGGCGTAGACGAAGAGGACGCTGCCGATGCCGGTGCCGAGGAGGCCCGCGAGCGCGACGATGCCGATGCTGCGGCGGTCCGCCGCGGGCCGCGCCAACTGCGGGCGGGCACGGGTCATCGCGAGGGTGAGCCAGACCGCGCTGGACGCGGCGGGAATGCGCAGGCTCGCCGCGGCGATCGCGTTGAGGTTGCCTTGTTGCCCACGCAGCCATACCGTCGCGGTCGCCCACATCAGCGCCGCACCCAGCGCGAAGGCGACGCCGCGGACGAGCTCGACCTTCACCTCGGCCCCCGCGTCGGCGCGACGCTGCTCGAGGACGATCCACGTGATGCCGGCGACGATCAGGACACCGCCGATCGGCAGCGTCCAAGCGACGCTCTCGCCGAGCAGCAGCACGGCGAGAAGGAACGTGAGGAACGGGTACGCGCTGTTGGTGATCGGGAACGTGCGCGTGACGCCGAGGAATCCCAGGGCATTGATGTACAGCGTGTCGCCGACGGCCTGGCCGACGATGCCGGAGCCGATCATCGAGAGACCGGTGAGCACGGTCATTTCCTTCAGCTGCACCAGGCCGCCCGTGGCGACGAGGATGCCGAGGAGGATGAGGCTGGCGGTGAGGCTGCGGATCGCCGACATCATGAGCGGGCGCAGCCGCGCCGACTGGGATGTCAGCAGGACGGATGTCAGCGCCCAGAGCGCGGACGAACCAAGCGCGGCGGCAGCGCCGGCACCCATGCGCGAACCTCCGTCGTAACGGCGAGATGATGGATGCGGCAGCGTAGCCGCTGCGCCGGTTATGGACTAGGTTCGACCCAGACCGCGTACGACCCGAGCACCTTGAAGAAATTCGCCTGCTCGCGCACGGCGGCGAGGGCCTGGGCGACGAGCGGATCCTCGCTGTGGCCCTCGATGTCGATGAGGAAGATATAGACGCCGAGTTCGTCGCCCGATGGCCGCGACTCGATCTTCGTCAGGCTGATCGCGCGATCCGAGAACTCGTGGAGGACGCTGACGAGCGTGCCGGGGCGATCGTGGGCGACGCCGAATGCGAGCGAGGTCTTGTCGCGGCCCGTCGGCGGCGCGTCCTCCGTCGCGAGCACGACAAATCGCGTCTTGTTGTTGCGCGAATCCTCGATCGCGCGCTCGAGAATCGCCGCGCCGTAGATGTCTGCGGCGCGGGCCGGAGCGATCGCGGCGCTGCCCGGCGTCTTCATCATGACGGCGACCGCCTCCGCGTTCGAGAGCGCGGCTTCGGTGCGGGCGTGCGGGAAGTTGCGTTCGAGATAACGGCGACACTGGCCGAGTGATTGCGGGTGCGAGTAGATGACCTTGATCGCCTCTCGCTCGATGCCGGGCGGAACCATCAGGCAGTGCTCTATCGGCAGCACGATCTCGCCGCTGACCGCGAGGGAATCCTCGTGCAGCAGCAAATCGACGGTATCCAGGACGGTGCCCTGCAAGCTGTTCTCGAT
>JBBSDV010000142.1:0-8978 GCA_038240335.1 Dehalococcoidia bacterium | reverse complement strand
GCGAAGACGGATGCGCGCTGCCTCGACGGTCAGGCCGGCGGTCTCGACGGCCTGGCGCGCCTGGGCGATCTGGTTCGCCGTCGCGCCGCGATAGGCCTCGTCGCGCTTGGCTTGCGCCCCTGCGACAGCCGCCTGCGCGCTGCCGACGGCGGCGGCGGCGGTCGAGCGTTGGAGATCAGTGCCGCTTTCCTGCACTGTGGCGAGCTTCTGGTTCGCCGCGTCGAGAGCGGCCGATGCGGAGGCAACGGCGGCATCGGCCGAGGCGATGTCTTCGGACTTCGGTCCCTGCCTCACGAGATCGAGCTTCGCCTGAGCCGCGTTCACGGCGTCTTGGGCCGCACTCGCGGAGGCTGTCGCAGAGTCGGCCGAGTTGCTTGCGTTGAGGTACGCGGCGTTCGCGGAGATTACGGCCGACGCTTTCGTCGCGATGGTGCCCGGGCTGTCCGTTACGATCGAAGCATCGCCATCAGAGATGGGAACGGAGCGGCCGCCGCAGAAGGACGGCGCCGTCGCCGGGGCGGGATCGCAGTAGCTGGCCTCGGCGATCGTCAGGGAGTCGGATGCCGATCCGATGCTGTTTTGCGCGCTCGCTGCCGAGTTGACGGCAGCGGTGTGCGCGGATTGGGCCGTTGCTAACGCCGATGCTGCGGCGGCGACATCAGCAGCGCTCGGGGTGTTGTTGAGCTTCTCGCGAGCCCCCTGCGCCGTGGCGAGTTGTGATTGGGCAAGACTGACGGCCTGCTGGCCGGCCGCGGCGTCAGCACTTGATGCACCGTTGAGGAGATCGTCGTAGTCGTTCTGCGCCTTCGTTAGGCCGGATTGGGCAAGAGCGAGGGCCTGGTCGGCGGCCGCAAGCTGCGCGGGAGTTGAGCCGTCGAGCAGGTCGTCCAGCTTCAGCTGTGCCGCGCGCTGGGCGGCGAGCGCCTGTTGTACGGCGTTCGAGAGATCGTCCGACTCGACGCTCGCAAGTACGTCGCCCTCGTGGACGGTGTCACCGACCTTCGCATTGACGAATGCGATCCGACCGCTCGATTGAAACGTGAGGTTGCTCGTCAGTTGGGCGTCGGCGAGCCCGGAGATGCTGAGCGTCTGGTTGATCGTCGCCCGCTTCACGGGGATCTCTTCAGAGGACCGGGCGACGGTCGTTGCGTCGCTCTTAAACACGAAGTAGTAGAGCGCACCAGCGATCGCCGCGCTGGCGACCAGCAGCACGGCAAGCGTGATGATGCGGCCGCGCCACTTGCTTTCGTCGAGTGCGAGATCGTCTTCGAGATTGATTGCCGTCACCGGCTGTTCCTCCCTGCTTGCGGTTGCTCTCCGTCGTTCGTCATCGGTGCGCCAAGCGCCCGCAGCTCGAACTCACAGATTGTTTGAATGAGTGTTTCTTCGTCCGTCTCCTGGGCTGATGGCCAGAACAGATACATGTGGGCGTTCGAGAGCAGCCGTGCGAGCAGATCGGGATCGGCCGCCGGAAACTCGCCGGCGTCGATGCCGCGCTGGATCAGGCGTGACATCGCGTTCGCGAGCCGCACTGGCAGCGGCTGCTCGGCTCCGCTAGCGATTGCGGCGCGGCTGCGGCGTCCTTCTTGCATCGCGAGCTGCCACATCAGGACGAGGACGTCGTGGTTGCGGCGCTCGGCGCGTACAAAGCGCGAGCTGAGCTGGGTGAGAGCCTGGGTCGCCGTCAGATCCGCTGGATCATCGTCGAAGACGGCGTCGATCTCGAGGCGACCCTCGTTGAGCACGGCCTGCAACATCGACTCCTTGTCGTCGAAGTAGCGATAGAACGTGCCGAAGCCGAGATCGGCCGCCTCGGCGATGTCGGCGATCGTTGTGGCGTCGAAGCCGGTTGTGGCGAACAGGCGCCGCGCCGCGCCGACAAGCGCCTCCCGATTGCGGGCGCGCTTCCGTTCGACACGAGAAGCTGATTGTTCTATCAGTTCTGATTGCGTCATAGCGCGCATCGTAGCGTGTTGAGCTTCTTAATACATGTCCAAAATGTAACGGTTTTGGAATTTCTGCTCGAGCTGTGTTGGCAGCGACTGCCGCACGGGGTGACGAATGGACGAACGAACGTACAAATCGACGAGCCGATGATCCGGCCCACGGGCTTGGCTACGGGGCTCCGTTGATATGGCGGAGATACATCAGGAGCGCGGCGATGCTCTTCGCATCGCGTATGCGGCCGGACTCGACGTAGCCGAGGGCGTTGGCGAGCAAGACAGGCTCGAGACGAAGGTCTTCGTCTTCGTCCGCCTCCAATGCGTCTTCGACGAGATGATCGGCGGCGAAAATGGTCTGGTACTCCTCGGAATACCCTGGCGCGAGGTACATGCCGCCGATGCGCGTCAGTGCTCCACGGTGCCCCGTCTCTTCACGCAGCTCACGCTGCGCCGCCTCCTCGGGCGATGCGTCGCGGTCGTCGACGCTGCCCGCCGGCATCTCGAGCAGCCACTGTCGGGCGGGATGGCGGTACTGCCGCACCATGAGGATGTGGCCGTCGTCGTCGATGGGGACGATGACGACGGCGTCCTTGTACTCGACCACTTCGATATCGTGCGTGGCGCCGTCGGATCGACGCAGCGTGTCGACGCGGAGGCCGATGTAGCCGTCTGAGAGGCGACGAGATGCGATGACTTCGGGGATGGCGTCGTCCGCTTGCGGATCCGGCTGGCTCAACGTTCGATACTCCGCACCATTGCGATCTCGTTGCAGCCGGGGAACTTCGGGCAGCGATAGCACTCGCCCCACACCTTGCGTGGCAGCGTCATCACGTCGGCCTGAGAGAAGCCGAGCTTCTCGAAGAAGCCCGGCCGGTACGTCAGCGCGAACGCGGTCGCGAGGCCAATCTGGCGCGCTTCGTCGAGACAGGCGGCAACGATGCGAGCGCCGAGCCCGGCGCCCTGGAGATCCTCGCGCACGGCGAGTGACTTGATCTCGCCGAGGTCCTCCCAGAGGATGTGCAGTCCGCCGCAGGCGACCGCTTCGCCGCTGGCGTCGCGGACGACGTAGTAGTCGCGGAGGTTCTCATACACCTCCGCCATCGTGCGTGGCAGCATCTCGCCGCGCCGCGCGAAGGTGTTTACTAGGTCGTGGATCGCCTGCGCGTCCGAAATCGAGGCGCGAACGAGTGTTTGCGTGGAGGTGGTCATAACAGCGTGTGTTCCTCGCTTCGTCGCGCCGAGTCGATCGAAGAAGCGGGCATCTCGCCCGCTTGAGCATCGTACCGGCTGACGATGATGGGTGCGAACGTTACTCGTGGAGCCAGTTGAGACGCCGCCCGACGCGAACGAAGAAGTCGCCGGGCGGCCCGAGACGGAGGAATCGCGCCACATGCGAGCTCGTACGGACGCGGACGACGTCACCGCCGGCGAGGTCATCGTCCGGCTGGCCGTCGACGCTGAGGCTCGCCTTCTGCGCAGCGGCGATCTCGATCTCGACGGTCGAGCCGGATGCGAGGACGAGGCTATTTCCGGGCGCGAGGTGCGGCGCCACGGGTGTCACGAGCATCTCACGCGATTCGGGATGCAGGATGGGGCCGCCGACGCTGAGTGAGTACGCCGTGCTGCCGGTCGCGGTCGCGACGATGACGCCATCAGCGCGATAGCTGCCGACGGTTGTGTGATCGGTGCGCACGGAGAACTGCACCGTGCGACCGATGGCGGCGCGGCCGACGACGACGTCGTTGAGTGCCTGATAGCAGTGCGCCAGTGCGCCGGCACCGCGCATCACCTCCGTCTCGATCATCGCCCGCGTCTCGATGCGACCGGCACCGTCGACGATCTCCTCGAGTTGCTCAAATAACTGGGGTGCGGTCACTTCCGTTAGGAACCCGATGCGGCCGAGGTTGACTCCGAGAAGTGTCACGGGGTGCGGAATGACTGCGCGGGCGGCGCGCAGCACCGTGCCGTCACCGCCGCAGCAGATGATGAGATCGGTGCCGGGAACGTGCTCCTCGCGAGCACCGTCGTCCCACGCCGACGCGAGCCACGCTTCGCCGACTTTCGTCGCCAAGCGCGCGCGCACCTCCTCGGCGACGCTGCGCGCCGCCTGGGATTTCGGATGGTACGTGACGCCGATCTTTTCCATCCGAGAACGATAACACGTTGGGTGGAGGTGGGAGGGTGGAGGCGGGCATGGGCGAAGCGTGAGACGTCAGCGTGCGTGACGGCTGTCGTCGAGCCGTGCGTTGAACGCGCTAGTCCTGGCGCTGAGTTTGAAGCCAGAGGAAGAACTCGCGGTTGCCGGCGGGGCCAAGGAGGGGCGATGCGGCGACGCCGCGGACACGCAGCTGGTGATTGACGCACCACCAGGCGACGCGGCCGATGACGGATGCATGAACGAGCGGATCACGCACCACGCCGCGACGACCAACTTCGTCGCGGCCAGCCTCGAACTGCGGCTTGACGAGCGCGACGATGTCGGCGCTTGGGCGCACGACATGCGTGACGGCCGGCAGGAGCTTCGTCAGCGAGATGAAGGACGCGTCGATCGTCGCGATGTCGATCGGTTCCGGCAGCGACTCGAGGTCGCGGACGTTCGTGCGCTCGAGGACGACGACGCGGGTGTCTTCGCGCAACCGCACGTCGATCTGACCGTAGCCGACGTCGACGGCGTAGACGCGGCTCGCACCCCGTTGGAGCATGCAGTCCGTAAAGCCACCGGTCGATGCTCCGGCATCCATTGCGACGAGCCCGGTGACGTCGATGCTGAACGCGTTCAGCGCATGATCCAGCTTCTCGCCGCCACGGCTGACGAATCGGGGTGGCTGAGCGATCTCGATCGATGCATCTTCGGCGACGAGCACGCTCGCGCGCACCTCGACGTTGCCGCGGACGCGGACCTCGCCCGCCATGACGAGCGCGCGCGCCTTCTCACGCGAGGCGACGAGGCCGCGTTCGACAAGCGCGAGATCGAGGCGCTGTTTGCGTTGCATGAGGGAAGTTTGGTGCGAAGATGGCGGCGCTGCAATGGCGCGGATTGAAGTGCCGTCGTTTGAGCGCTACGTCGGTTTGAGGCCCGTCACGTTGCCGTCGAGATCCGTCGCGAGCAGGCCCTTGCTCTTGTCGAGCAACGTGAGCGGGTTGCCAAACGGATCCGCAACGACGACGCACTTGCCGATCGCAATGTCGAACGGACCGGCAAGGACGCGACCACCGGCGGAGACGACGACGGCAATGGCATGCTCGACGGAATCGACGCTCAGATTCACATCTTCTGGCGTGGGGTCGGTGTGGATGACGATCTCTGCCGTGCAATCCGGCATCGCGAGGCCAGCCGCGGATGCGTTGCGCCACAGCAGCGCGTGTCCGAGCGTATCGCGATAGAACGCGAGGCCGGCATCAAGCTCGGGAACGCGGACACGAATGCAATCGACGTCGCGGAGCAGGGGGAGCATGGGAGCAGTCGTCCGTCTGAACTCTGAGATCTCATGATGAGCGTGCCAGCGGGCCTGTAAGCCGAATTCTGTACCCTTGCGGGCGGTGGCCATCTATCTTGGCCGCCGATTGCTCGACGGCTCGAGCGGCTTACCCGGGACTCTCAGGCGGGCCGCCGTTAGCTCGCCGAAGCGAGCGTGGTCCCCTACATAGCCTTGCTCCGGGTGGGGTTTGCCTGGCCGCCGTGTCGCCACGGCGCCGGTGCGCTCTTACCGCACCATTTCGCCCTTACCCGTACGGAAGCCGCGCGGGCGGTGTATTTCTGTTGCACTAGCCGTCGCCTCGCGACGCCCCGCTGTTAGCGGGCACCCTGCCCTATGGAGTTCGGACTTTCCTCTCACCCGCCGAAGCGGGCAAGCGGCCACCCGGCCCGCTGGCACTCGAGTATAGCGCGCTGCGGCACGTGGGAGCGGGAAGCGAGAAGCGGGATGCGACATGCAGTCGATGTATGGGCTCCTCTTGCCATGGGGTGAGGCGCAGCCCGGGCGATCCGGCGGTTCGTGACGTTCGACGCGATACAATGGAATGGAACTACGCCATGAGCGCTCCGCCAGCGCGGCGAATACCGAAACGACGAACTACGAACGACAACTACAAACGACGAACGAGGACCTCCATGCCCGTCTACGAATATTTCTGCGAGAGTTGCGACGGGGTGTTCGAGACGATGCGACCGATCGCGAGATCGGCGGAGCCGGCGCCGTGCCCGTTGTGCGCGAAGACGTCGCAACGGATACCGCCGACGTCGTTCTCGGCGTTCACGATGCGCGAGGGATACCCGCGCGCGATCCCCGACCGCGGCACGTACTATCACCTGGGCAAAGAAGTCAAGCGTCCGGTGACGAGCGGCACGCGGATGAACGAGCATCCGGAGATCAACAAGCCGACGCCGCGCCGCAAGAAATCGAAGGGCGAGCTCGAGATCCTCGCTGACAAGCAGCAGATCGTGGCGAAGGAAGAACGGAAGATGCGCGCGTCCGGTATCGCGCCGATCCGCTCGTCGCGGCCTGCGGCTGACGACGATTGAGTTCACAGTTTGCAGTTCACAGTTTGCAGTCACAGTGCGCAGCCGCTCGTTTGGCTCGGCTGTAGTGCGGCGGAATCGACGCCTCGCTACTCGCCCGAGTATCGAATGCGGGCCGCGACCGGCGTTCAGCCCGAACAAGCAATGTAACTGCTAACCCCTGACTGTTTACTGCTAGGGGTGAACTACAAGCGACCTGCGACAAACTAAGAACTCACACCCATGCCTACCGCTGAGCACATCCTTCAAGACCTGAACCCGCCTCAACGTGCGGCCGTCTCGACGATCTCGGGGCCGCTGCTGATCCTTGCCGGTCCCGGGTCCGGGAAGACGCGGGTGATCGCGCATCGCATCGCGTATCTCGTCGACGTCATCGGCGTCGCGCCGTGGCGCATCGTCTCGGTGACGTTCACGAACAAAGCGGCGCGCGAGATGCGGGAGCGCGTCGTCGCCCACCTGGATGATGCTGCCAACGACATCGTGCTCGGGACGTTCCACTCCATCTGCGCGCGGCTCTTGCGCATCGAGGGCGAGCGCATCGGACTGGCGCGGTCGTTCAACATCTACGACGACGCCGACCAGGTCGCCGTGATCAAGCGTGCGTGCGAGTGGTCGAACGTCGACACGAAGCGCTTCAAGGAGCGTGCGCTCTTGTCATCGATCTCGCACGCGAAGAGCGAGCTGATGTCGCCGGCCGATTATGCAGCGGCCGCTCGCGACTACTACAGCGAGGTCGTCGCGCGCGTGTACGAGCGGTATCAGGATCTTCTCGCAGAAAATAACGCGCTCGATTTCGACGACTTGATCCTCAGGACGGTGCAGATGCTGCGCAACCACGAGGAGCTACGCGAGAAGTACCAGGAGCGCTTTCTGCACGTGCTGGTCGATGAGTTCCAGGACACGAACATCGCGCAGTACGAGCTGGCGCGCATGTTCGCGGGTAAGCATGGCAACATCTGCGTAGTCGGCGACCCGGACCAGTCGATCTATTCGTGGCGCTCGGCCGACATCCGCAACATTCTCAACTTCGAACGTGACTTTCCGGAATCGCGCACCGTCCTCCTCGAGCAGAACTACCGCTCGACGCAAACGATCCTCGACGCCGCGCACGCCGTGATCGCCGGCAACAAGCAGCGCAAGGAGAAGTCGCTGTGGACCGAAGGCGGCGCCGGCGAGCAGATCATCATGTACGAGGCGTACGACGAGGCGGAGGAGGCGGACTTCGTCGCGAAGGAAGTAACGGATATGGCGCGGGAGGGCCGCGACTACAGCGACTTCGCGGTGATGTACCGGACGAACGCTCACTCGCGAGCGCTCGAGGAGGCGTTCATCCGCGCGACTGTGCCGTATCAGCTGGTCGGTGGCACGCGGTTCTATGAGCGCCGTGAGGTGAAGGATATCCTCGCGTACCTGCGGTTGATCCAGAATCCGTTCGACGTCGTCAGTTTTTCGCGCGTCGTCAATGTGCCTGGCCGCGGCATCGGCGCCAAGACGCTGAGCGAGCTCGAGCGCTGGGCGCAGCGCATCAATGTGCCGCTATACACCGCGCTGCAGGTGATGGCGCGCCAGGATGATCCGCGGTCCGCGCGCGAAGAGCTGCAGTCGGAGCGGCATCCGGTCGGCGGGCGGCAGGCGAAGGCGCTGGTCGACTTCCTCGGGATGATCGACGAGCTGATCGACGTGGCATCAAAGAACAATCTGTCGACGCTGCTCGATGCAGTGCTCGAGCACACAGGGTATCGGCGCTCGCTGTTCGAGACGCTCGAGGAAGCGGAGGCGGAGGAGCGCTGGTCGAACGTGGGGGAACTGCGCAGCGTGGCGGCGGAGTACGACGGCCTCGAGCCGGGCAACGCGCTGATCGCATTCCTGGAAGATGTGGCGCTGATCTCCGATGCGGACACGATCAAGGATGCCGACGGCGAACATAGCCGCGGCCGGGTGACGCTGATCACGCTGCATTCGGCGAAGGGGCTCGAGTATCCGGTTGTGTTCATGACCTCGATGGAGGAAGGCGTGCTGCCGCACATGAGGTCGTTCGACGACCAGGGACAGATGGAGGAGGAGCGGCGGTTGACGTACGTCGGCATGACGCGGGCAAAGGAGAGGCTATACCTCCTGCGCGCCTTCCGGCGGTACTCGCAGGGCATGTCGCAGCACAACCCTCCATCGCGGTTCCTGAAGGACATCCCCGGTGCGTTGATCGCACAGCGTTCCGCCGTGAGCAACCAGTACGAGGCCGTCGAGCGTGGCCCGCAACGGTTCCGGGAGGATTTTCGGCGCGACGATCGGCCACTCGTGCCGACGGAGCAGGCGTTTGCCGGCGGCGAGCGTGTGCGGCACCCACGCTTCGGTGAGGGCATTGTCGTCTCGTGCCAGATCGTGAAAGACGATCAAGAAGTGACGATCGCGTTCAAGGGCGAGATCGGCATCAAGAAGCTGATGCTGTCGTTCGCGCCGCTCGAGCGGTTGTAGTTCGCTCTGAAGTCGCATGGATTGCCGCGCGATTGCGTCTCCTG
>JBBSDV010000141.1:0-8984 GCA_038240335.1 Dehalococcoidia bacterium | reverse complement strand
CACGTCTGCGAGTTCTGCTTCGGACCGCTCGAGGTCGCATACGACTACGACGCGATGCACCGGAACATCACGCGGGAGACTATCGAACGCGGGCCGCACTCGGTGTGGCGCTACGCCGACTTCTTGCCCGCCGATCCGGCCTTCGCCGTCGATATCCATGCCGGGTTTACGCCGCTCGTGCGGGCGAAGAACCTCGGCGAGCACTTCGGCCTGAAAAATCTCTGGATCAAGAACGACTGCGTCAACCCGACGTGGTCGTTCAAGGACCGCGTCGTCACGGTCGCCGCGACGAAGGCGCGCGAGTTCGGGTTCGACACGCTGGCGTGTGCGTCGACCGGCAATCTCGCAAACAGCGTCTCGGCGCACGCTGCAAGCGCCGGCATCGACGCCTATGTGTTCATCCCGAGCGACCTCGAGCGCGGCAAAATCGTCGGCTCGAGCGTCTACGGCGCGACACTCGTCGCCGTCGATGGCAACTACGACGACGTGAATCGCCTCTGCTCAGAGCTCGCCGACAAGTACCGCTGGGCCTTCGTCAACATCAACATGCGCCCCTACTACGCCGAGGGTAGCAAGACGCTCGGCTACGAGGTCGCCGAGCAGCTCGGCTGGCGCGCGCCCGATCACATCGTCGCGCCGATGGCGTCGGGGTCGTTGTACGTGAAGATCTGGAAGGGGCTGCAGGAGCTAGCGAAGCTCTGGCTGATTGACAGTGTGCAAACGAAGATGTCCGGCGCCCAGGCGCGCGGCTGTTCGCCGATTGTGACCGCGTACGAGGGCGGGACCACGAACGTCCGCCCCGTGCGGCCGAAGACGATCGCCAAATCGCTGGCGATCGGCAACCCCGCCGACGGCTATTACGCGCTGAAGGTGATGGAGGAGTCGGGCGGCTACGGCGTCGCGTCGGAGGACGAAGAGATCATCGAAGGGATCAAGCTCCTCGCCGAGAGCGAGGGCATCTTCGCCGAGACAGCCGGCGGCGTCGTCATCGCGGGGCTGAAGAAGCTGGCGCGCGAAGGCAAGGTGATGGCGGATGAGCTGACGGTGGCATATATCACCGGCTCGGGCCTGAAGACGCAAGAGGCGATCGAGGACGCACTCGAGCTGCCGCTGCACATCGACCCGACGATGGCTTCGTTCGAGAAGGAACTTGGGATGCGAACGGCCGCGACCGGCGCACACGCGGAGCCGACCGCCGCAGTCTGACTCCCGAGGGCGAGCGAGCGATCGCGTACAATCGAACACCAGCGTCGCATGGCGCGACTGAATGAGCCGAGGCAGGACTATGGCCAAGCAGCGTGTGAAATTCACCTTCCCGCAGGAGCTGATCACGCTCCCGATCATCTATGAGCTCGGCAAGCAGTACAGTTTGATCACGAATGTCCGGCGCGCCGACGTTACGGAAGACCGCGGCTGGGTCGTGCTCGAGATGGATGGGCCGATCCAGGAGATCGAGCGCGCGCTCGAATGGGTAGCATCGAAGGGCGTGCGCGTCGACCCCGTTGAGGGTGACATCGTCGAGGGATAGCGAGCGACCGGTGCGAAGCCCCTTTCGGGGGCACTCCGCCGAGCATGGAATCGGAGCACGAGATGGCCAAGATACGCATACCGATGCCGCTGCGAAAGTTGACGAACGACACCGACATCGTCTCCACGGACGCGGCGACGCTTGGCGAAGCCGTCGACGGCCTCGACGCGCAGTATCCGGGCATCAAGGACCGGCTCGTCGACGAAGCCGGCGAGATCCGGCGCTTTGTCAACATCTATGTGAACGGTGAAGACGTGCGCTTCCTCGACAACATCCTGACGAAGCTGAACGAGAACGACGACGTCAGCATCGTGCCCGCCGTCGCGGGTGGAAGCTAGGCTTCGCTCGCGCTGCAAATACCCGGTGTCAGCCCTTGGAGACGCACTGAGCGATCGCTCGATTCCCGTTCGCCGTCGGGATGAAGCACCGGGCATCCGCGATTCTTACATCCTGCCGATCCGCCCGTTCCCGGCCGGTGCACCGGATTTCGCTTGCCCGCGGGGAGTCCTCGTGTTACTTGTGATATCGGTAACGAACGGCCGAGATCCCCTGATCTCACCCCGACACTCCGTCGAAGAAGGCCGCGCTACGACCTCCCGGAAGGAGCACGCTCGCCACGAGGCGGGCACGCAGGCATGACCTGGTTCCAGCGCCTCTTGCTCGTCACGATCGCCGCCACCTTCATCCTCGTTGTGATCGGCGGGACGGTGCGTGCCACGGATTCCGGTCTCGGCTGTCCTGACTGGCCAACCTGTCACGGCAAGCTCTTTCCGAGCACCGACAAACACACCCTTATCGAATTCTCGCATCGAACGGCGGCGACCATCGTCGGATTCCTGTTCCTCGGCGTGACGTTCTTCACGTTCAAATCTGAACGGCGCAACAAGCTCGTGTTCTGGCTCGCATTCTCGGCGGGCGTCCTCCTGCTCGCCCAAATCATCCTCGGCGGCATCACGGTCAAGAAGGAACTACCGTCCGAGATCGTAGCGGCACACCTCGGCACGGCGATGACCTTCATGGGAGTCTGCATCGTCACACTCACGGTCTCGCTGATGCGCTCGCGCGGAGTCGGCGTTATAGCGCGTGCGTCGGATCGCACGTTCACGAGGCTGGCGATCGCGACGGCTGCGGTTGAATTCCTGACGCTCGTCCTCGGGTCGTACATCAGCGGCACGGATGCGGCGCTTGCCTGCAGCGGCTGGCCGCTTTGCAACGGCAAGCTCGTGCCCGGCGGCGATAGCGCGGCCGGCCTCCACTACCTGCACCGCCTTGTCGCCGGCGTGCTTGGCGTGATGATCCTCGGCCTCATCTACGAGGCATTCGAGGAGCGGCGCGCACAGCCGGTGCTGCTCGCGCTCGCGGTTGCCGCCGGCGTCGCGTACATCGCCCAAGCGCTGCTCGGCGCAGCTAACATCTGGACCGACCTCGCCGCCGGTGTCGTCGTCGCTCACCTGTCGCTCGCGAGCCTGCTCTGGTGCATGTTAGTCGCGATCAGCGCGCTCGCGTACTACTTGCCGGGGCGAACGTCGTTGGTGGAACGCGAATCGCGTCGCGAGAAAGCGGCTGAATGGGCACGATAGAAGCAGCGATTCGGCGTCGTCCTGCGGTTACCCTGCGCGACACGGTCGGTGCCTACGTCGCGCTTACGAAGCCGCGGATCATCTCGCTGCTGCTGATCACGACCGTGCCCGCGATGGTCCTCGCAAACAAGGGCATGCCGTCGCTCTGGCTCATCGTCGCGACCGTGCTGGGCGGGACGCTCGCCGCGGGCGGTGCCAACGCGATCAACTGTTACCTGGACCGCGACATCGACGAAAAGATGCACCGCACGCAAGGCCGGCCGCTGCCGCTGGGCAAGATGGAGCCGCTCCATGCGCTCGTCTTTGCTTTGGCGCTCGAGGTTATCGCCTTCGCGCTGCTGGCGGCGACGTCGAACCTGCTCGCGGCGGTGCTCGCGATCTCGGCGACGGCGTTCTACGTCTTCATCTACACCATGTGGCTGAAGCGGACGACGCCGCAAAACATTGTCATCGGTGGCGCGGCCGGCGCGTTCCCGCCGCTCGTCGGATGGGCCGCCGTGACCGGCGACATCGGCCTGCCGGCGCTCGTGCTCTTCGCGATCGTCTTCTTCTGGACGCCGCCGCATTTCTGGGCGCTGGCGATCAAGTACAAGGACGACTATGCCCGGGCCGACGTACCGATGCTGCCCGTCGTCGCGACGCTCGCCAACACGAAGGCGCAGATGTTCTGGTACGCGGTCATCCTCGTGCCGGTCTCACTGTTGCTCTATGCCACGGGAACGGTCGGCTGGATCTACGTGACGGCCGCGCTCGTCCTCGGCGTCCTCTTCGTCCGGCAGACCTGGCTCCTTCGAAACGATGAGCGTCCAGGCGCGGCGATGGGCGTCTTCAAAGTCTCGATCTACTATCTCGCGCTGATCTTCCTCGCCGTGGCGGCGGATCAGTTGATCCTCGGGTAAACCTGCCGCTCGCTAGCTACCGGGCGAAGCGTCTACCACCGTCTCAGCGCGTGCTTCGTGCGGGGAGTCCAGACCGGCAACGCCGGCTCCGACTCCGACCGCTATCGCACGTTCGTGCCGACGGCTTCGCGGGTGCGGACGTAGTTCATACGGCCGACCTGGCGGACGAGGCCTTTGAGCTCGAGCATGGCGAGCGTGCTGGTGACGGCGGCGATCGGCAGGCCGCACTCGCGCCGAACGTCGTCGATGTGCACCGGCTGCGCGCTCAGATGCCCGAGCAGCACGCTCTCCGTCGCGTCGGCCGGCACGAGTTCGGCCATCTCGATCTGGTGCGACGCCATGCTGAGATTCAGCTCAGCCAGCACATCCTGCACCTCGAGGGTGAGCTTCGCTTCGCCATCCTGGATCAACTTGTTGGTACCGCGCGATCCCGGCGAATAGATCGGGCCAGGCACGGCGAAGACCTCACGGTTCTGCTCGAGCGCGAACCGCGCCGTGATCAGCGCGCCGCTCTTGATGTCGCCCTCGACAACGAGGACGCCGAGCGACATGCCACTCAAGATCCGATTGCGCCGAGGAAAGAAGTTGCCGCGCGGTTCGGTGCCAATGGCGTATTCGCTGATTACGGCGCCGCGCTCGACGATCTCGTCGGCGAGACGCTTGTGCTCGGGCGGGTAGACGCGATCGAGACCGCACGCCATCACGGCAATCGTTCGGCCACCAGCTGCTAAGGCAGCACGATGCGCAACCGCATCGACGCCGCGGGCGAGGCCGCTGACGACCGTCACGCGGTTGGCGGCGAGGCCCGTCGACATCTCCTCGGCGACCTGCCGGCCATACACGGTTACGCGCCGCGTACCGACGACGGCGACGCCCCACTCGTCGGCGGGCGTAATCGTGCCGCGAACGAAGAGCACCGGCGGCTTGTCATAGATCTCACGGAGCTGCTTCGGATACTCGTCGTCGTGCCAAGTGATCGCGTGCACACCGTGCCGCGACATGCGCTCCATCTCGGCGTCGAGATCGGTCGCGTCGCGAGCAACGACGATTGCCGAAACGACATTGGAGTCGAGGCCGGACGCCTTGAGTTCGCCCGCTGACGCGCGCCATGCGGACGCAAGGGTCCCGAAATGCTCTTCAAGCTGCTGCGCGCGCACACGACCGATGCGGGAGATGCCGGCAAACGCTATCCAGTACGTACGTTCTACATCGTTCATTGAGCGTGAGTATAGGACCGCGTATGTCGTTGCGCCAGAGGCAACCGGAACAGCGCAGTCATTCGCAGGTGCCAATGACGTTCTGTCTCGTTGACGGCCGCCTTCAGGCGAAGTATGGTAATCGCACATAGGTTCTACTGAAACGAGGTCGCGTGCCCGCCCACCATCGCCTCGGCAATCTGCATCTGCACGTCCTCTCCGACGGCCTGTACTACCAGGACGCCGGTGCGGTGTTCGGGATCGTACCGAGGCTCATGTGGGAACGGCTCGGCATCCCGCTCAACGAGCGCCACCAGATGGGCATCGGGCTGAATTCGCTGCTCCTTGAGTCGCAGGGCAAGACCATCCTCATTGAGACTGGTGTCGGGGATAAGGAGCGGCCGCTCGGCCAGACGGAGCGTGCGGACGGCCGCACGCTGCTCGACGAGCTGCGTGATGCCGGCCTCACGCCGGGCGACGTCGACATCGTGATCAATACGCACCTGCACGCCGACCACTGTGGCTGGAACACGCGGAAAGACGCCGACGGAGCCTACGTGCCGACGTTCCCGCGCGCGCGGTACCTGATCCAGCGCGGCGAGTGGGACGCGGCGACGCATCCGAACGAACGGACGCGCGCGACATACCTCCCGGAGAACATGCTGCCCCTCGAGGCGAACGGCCAGCTCGAGCTGATCGACGGTGAGGCGCACGTCACCGACGAAGTGACGATCATTCCGACACACGGGCATACGGCGGATCACGCGAGCGTCATCCTCGCTTCGGGCGGCGAGAAGGCAATCTACATCGGTGACATGATCCAGCACTCGGTGCAGCTGGAGCGCGCGCCGTGGGTATCTTCGTTCGACGTTTATCCGATCGAGGCGATGGAGACGAAAAAGGCCGTCGTTATGGAGGCGATCGCCGAGAAGCAACTCGTGATCGCGGTGCATTGCCCCTTCCCGGGGCTCGGGCGGATGACGGTGAACGCCGCGGGCAAGCCGGCATGGACGGCCGTAGAACCAAACGCAGGAGGCGATGATTAATGCAGCTCTACGACTGGCAGCGCGAAGCGATCGACGCGCTCACTAACGGGCCGCGGCAGGTGCTCGTCGTCGCCCCGACCGGCGGCGGCAAGAGCCTCTGCTACCAGCAGCCGGCCGTCGATCTGCCGGGAGTCGCGCTCGTCATCACCCCGCTCGTCGCGCTAATGGCTGACCAGGTGGCGGCGCTGACAGCCCGCGGCGTGCCAGCGACGTACCTCGCAGCCAACCTCGATCCCGCGGAGAATCGCCGCCGCGTCGACATGACGCTGGCTGGCAAGATCAAGCTGCTGTACATCGCGCCCGAGCGCCTGGCGTCGCAGCAGTTCGTCGAGGAGGTCGTACAGCGCCTGCCGTTGTCTCTGCTCGCGATCGATGAGGCGCACTGCATCAGCCAGTGGGGCCACGACTTCCGGCCCGAGTACCTGCAGATCGGGGACTTCGTCGAGCGCTTGCGTCCGCCGCGCCTGCTCGCCTGCACGGCGACGGCGACACCCCTCGTGCGCCGCGAGATCCTCGAGCGGCTCGGCATGCCCGATGCGCACCAGGTGCTTCGCGGATTTGCGAGACACAACCTCCGGCTCGCCGTCGAGGAGGTCAGCGGACCGAAGATGAAAGAGAAGCGCATCATCGAGGAAGTGAAGCGCATCCTTGAGAAGCCGCGCGCTGGCAACGGCACTGCGCTCGTCTACACGGCATCCCGTCGCAACGCCGAGGACATCGCGCTCGCACTGCGCGGTCTGGGCTGGCGCGCGGAACATTACCATGGCGGCATGTCCGGGCCGGAGCGAACGCGCGTCCAGGAGCGCTTCCAGGCGAGCGAGCTCGACGTCGTGACCGCGACGAATGCGTTCGGCATGGGCATCGACCGCTCGGATATCCGGCTCGTCGTCCACCACTCGCTCACGGAGTCGGTCGAGGCCTATTACCAGGAGGTCGGGCGCGCCGGCCGGGACGGCGAACCGGCGCACGGTCTGCTGCTCATCGCCGATCCAGACATCGCATGGCGATTCAAGATGATCGCGAACGACGCCGAGGTGTCGCAAGAGCAAGGACTGCGCCGGCGCGACATGCTGCGTGCGATGATCGGGTACGCCGAGACTTCCGCCTGCCGCCACGACTCGATCCTGGCCTATTTCGAGGACGAGGCCGAGGAGCTCGGCGGGTGCAGCCAGTGCGACAATTGCGTCGCCGCCGCGGAGGGCCGGCTTTCCGCCGAGCCCGACGAAGAGGCATCGAAGGGCGTGGTGCGCGAGGCGCTCTCCGCGATCCGTTCGCTCCCGTTCGCCGTCGGCGCCGGCGCCATCGCGGCGTATCTTGTCGGCAGCGGGTCGACACAGATCAGGAAGTACGACTGGCAGTCGCGGCCACAATATGGAGTGATGCGCGACCGGCGCGAGGACTGGGTGCGACGGCTGCTGCGCCGGTTCGTCGCCGCCGGCGTGCTCGCCGTCGATCCGGAGAAGCAGACGCTGCGGATCACCAAGCGCACGATCGACGTCATCAACGAGTTGCGGCCGAACCCCGTGCGGCTGCCGCCGGCGGATCAATCGACGCTGCGTGTCCCCGCGCGGGATTCGCGACCGACCG
The DNA here is from genome assembly GCA_038240335.1 of Dehalococcoidia bacterium. Classification (GTDB taxonomy): domain Bacteria; phylum Chloroflexota; class Dehalococcoidia; order DSTF01; family JACRBR01; genus JBBSDV01. Next base: position 1,148 of record JBBSDV010000141.1, on the reverse strand, counting down.
CGTCGACGCTGACGGGCGATGCGGCGATTCTGTTCGAACTGCTGAAGCAGTGGCGGCGACTGCGCGCCGATGGCGACGGCGTGCCGGCGTACGTCATCTGCCATGACGCGACGCTTGCCGGTATCGCCGAGGCGCGTCCGCTCTCGGGCGAGGAGTTGATGCGCATCAACGGCATGGGGGGCAGCAAGGTGCAGCGCTATGGCGTCCAGATCCTCGCCGTCGTGCGCGACCACGTGGCCGAGCATCCCGCGCAGGCTTCGCGCGCTACGCCAATCGCGCCCGGCCTCGCGAACGACGGCCCGCGGTCACTCTACGACGAACTGCGAGCGTGGCGGCGACGACGCGCCGTCGCGGACGGCGTGAAGTTGTGGTTCGTGTGCAGCAATGAGGCATTGCAGGCGATCGCTGACGGGCACCCGGACTCGGTCGCCGCCCTACTGTCGCTCGACTGCATCGAGCCGGAGAAGATGCAGCGATATGCGCCCGAGCTGCTCGCCGTCATGGCCGCGCAGGCGTCGGCCGGCGACGAATCGGATGACACCGAAGTCGACGGCGAACACGCCGCTCCCAATGGGGCCGTCGCTCTGCGCGACATTGTGCCGCCCGAGTTGGCTCGCAACTGGTCTGAGTATCAACTCCACGTACGCGCAACGCACGCGCGTGCGTACGACCGTTGGAGCGACGATGAAGATGCGCGCGTTCGCGAACTCGCCGGCGCTGGCAAGAGCGCCGACGATATCGCCGCCGACCTCGAGCGCCAACCAAGCTCGATCGTCATGCGTATGGAGAAGCTCGGGTTGATCGAACCGGCAGTCGTCAGTTGATCGGTCGGGCACGGACGGCTATCGCGCCGCTCCTATGTCGATGACCAGTCACCAATCACCAATCCAGGAGACCAACCAATGAAGCCAGCGCTCTCACTCGTGGCGGTACCGGGACGCCGACGGTCGACGATCGCCCTCGCACAGGAGATCGAGAAGCGCGGCTTTGCCGGCATCTACCTCCCCAGTTTCGGCGATGCAATGGGATTGGCGGTGGCGCTCGCTCTCAACACCGAGACGATTCCCTTCGGCACGTCGATCCAGCCAATCTATCTTCGACAGCCCTCCGACTTTGCGGCGCAGGCCTCGTTCATCCATGAGGTGAGT
>JBBSDV010000140.1:0-8996 GCA_038240335.1 Dehalococcoidia bacterium | reverse complement strand
TTTACGAACCGCACCACCGACTCGGGCATTATCGAGGTGTCATCGCTGCTCGCGATGGCTGTGTGGCTGCTCGTGTTCTTGCTCGCGACGCTGCTGATCGCCGCGCTGCTGCCGCGCTTCGACAACCGCAGTTCAAGCGTTCGGCGAGAGCGTGTGACGCACCCCTAGCCGCTTCCCCCGCAAGAGCGGAGAAGGCAGGGCGGGTTCACACTCGCCCTGTCTTCGCGTCCGTCGCTGTCGGAACTGCGATTGCGAGACGGATCGGTTGTTACCCCGGCGTTGGGACGCAGCCGCGCCGGTGACATCAGCCGGAGTTCATTTGCGCACACGAGGCTCTAACGGAGCGTCCGCTCATCGCCGCTCCGCCGCGTGATGCCGAGGCGATCGAGATGCTCGAGCAGCGCCTGCGCGTACTTCCTCGTCGTGCCGAAGAGATCGCGCGTCTCGGCGAGTGTGATCGAACCTGCATGTTCGATCTGAAGGCGCACGCGCGAGACCATGTCGCCGAAGGCATCTCCGGCGAAAACGATGCCGTTGCCGGCGTCAACCACCTTGCCCTTCTCGATGAGATACGCGAGCAGCGCGCCGTCGATCGCTCCGTCTGCCGGCGGGCTCGCCGGCGATGCACGAAGCATGATGAGCCAGGCGTCGATCTGCCGTTGTTGCTCGACGTTCGGCGCGGCGACGAAGCCGTCAAGCGCCGCCACCGATGCGCCGACTCGCACGGTGCCGAGATGTTGGCTCACGGCGGCGAACGAGCGTGGATCAAGCGCGAGGCGCGATCGTAACTCCTCCTGCGGCATCCCGGCGCGCAGAGGAAAGGCAGCATGGTAAGCCCGGACGCACCTTTCCGCGTCCGTCGCTCGCGCGCGCACGTAGTCGCGAAGCGCGTACCGCGGCAGCGCGTCATCTCCCATGCGAAGAACTGCCCCCGACTCCACGAGCTGTGAGAGCGTGACGTCGAGCGACGGCTCACTCATGCCCACTGAACCGGCGAGCGCACGAAGCTCGATCAATGGCTGGCGGCGAATCGCGTCGATGACGAGCTCCTCCGGTGAATCGGAAAGCAGCGTTTCGAGCGCGGCGAATAGAGCGGGGTCGCGGCGGCGATGTCGCTTTGGAGCGGCGTCAGCGACGATCCCGCCGGCGACGGTTTCGTCGGGCGTGCGGAGGACAAAGCGATCGCCCCGGATCATCGCGATGGGAGTCTCGAGCTTGATCTGCGCCCATGCCTGCTCGCCAGGCTGCAACGCGTCGTCTTCGAGCAGCCGTACCTGAGCGTTCGCCTCATCGGCAAAGCAATGGAATGTCACCGACATGTTGTGGCGAAGTGCGCGCGCGCGTCCTCGCACCGCCTGCAATCGCGCGTCGAGCACGTTGGTGACGAGCACTGTGCCCGGCAGGCCGGCGACGAGTCCGCGCCGGATGTCGCTCTTCTCGATGCCGGAAATGTTGACCGCCGTGCGCGTGCCGGGGAGCGCGCGTTCCAGCTTCTCGCGATGCGACTGCAAGCCTCGGACGCGGCCGCGAAAGCCGCCGGGCATGACCTCGATCTCCGCGCCGGTCTCCAGTTCGCCATCGATCACCGTGCCGGTAACGACGCTGCCGAAGCCGCCGATGGTGAACACGCGGTCGATCGGCAACCGCGGCCGTCCAATATTGCGTTTCGGCGGCAGATCAGCGATGGCGCAATCCAGCGTTCGCCGCAGCTCATCGAGCCCTGCGCCGCTAAGCGTCGAGCAGGCAACGATCGGCGATGCCTGGAGCGTGGTGCCGGCGAGCAGGTCGCTGATGTCGTTCTCGACGAGGGCGAGCCATTCATCATCCGCCAGATCACACTTCGTGAGGGCGACGACGCCGTGCCGGACATCGAGCAGATCGAGGATCGCGAGGTGCTCGCGCGTCTGTGGCATCACACCGTCATCGGCGGCGACGACAAGCAGCGCGAGGTCGATGCCGCCGGCGCCGGCGAGCATGTTCTTGATGAACCGCTCGTGTCCGGGAACATCCACGATACTGACGCTGCGCCCACTCGGCAGCGTCAGCCAAGCGAAGCCGAGATCGATCGTCATGCCGCGCGTCTTCTCTTCGCGCAGTCGATCCGGATCGATCCCCGTCAGCGCCTCGACGAGCAGCGATTTCCCGTGGTCGACGTGCCCGGCCGTGCCAATGACGTACATGCCTCACGGTAGCAGTTCACAGAACGACGGCGAGGCGTTCGGCTATGGATCGGCGGCATAGATCTCCGCATCGATCGGCTTGAAGCTGCCGTTGTTCGACTTCTCGGCGGAGCAGGCAGTCAGGCCGATGTGCAGATCCATCTCGGCCCGAAACTCGACGCTGTCGCCCGCGCGGGATCGCGGCGGCCCGATATCGAGCTCACCCGAAGTCAGCACTTCGACGTTCATGAAGATGTTGAACGTCGTCGGCAGCGCGTCCGGCGCGATGCCGAATTGCGCGAGGTTCTTCGCCAGATTCTCAAAGCAGCTCGGGTGATAGCCCTTGTGTCCTTCGTACAGGATCTCGAACGTTTCGGGGCTGCAAGGCGTCAACAGGAAGTCGTGGTGGCCGACGTCATCGGCGATGATCGTCAGCATCGGCCTGCTGCGGTTCGAGTACAACGTGTGTCCGGTCGTGAGATATACGCTGTTCGCATAGTCGATGGTCCGGCCCGAAGAGAGCCACTCGCGCGTGTCGTCGCGCGCGAAGGCGAGCAGATCCGATACCTGCTCGCCACGCGGATCGATTACGCGCAGCACCTGGCCGCGTTCGAGCGAGAAGCCGGCGCCGGTTTGTGGCTCGAGGTGGATCTCGCGGAGCTTTCGCATCAATCGAAGATCGCCGGACAGCGCCAGTTCGGTTCCACCTCGCGGCCGGAGTACTGCTTCGCTTCCGTGTGCTCGCCAAAGTTCGCGAGGTTCGGGTTGATATCGCCCTGCAGCTCCGTGTCGCGTTCGCGGATGACGGCCTGGAGGCGCGCGAACTGACCGTTATCGCGCAGGCGCTCGAACTGCTCGTGCGAGTTGAAGACCATCGTCGCCCACGGAAACTGCCGAGCCCAGCGTGAGCCTGAGGGCGCGAGGCCGACGATAAAGAACGCACAGCCACCGAAACTGAATGAAAAGCGCGGATCATCCGGACTCTTGCTGACATCCGCATCCCACTCGAAGTGCGGCCGGTCGAGATCGTGCAGCCGCTCGAGCTGCTGCCAGAGCAGCGTCTCGAACATGCGGTCGTCCTGTACTTTCGGCTTGTCGAAGCAGGCGATGAAGGAATTGAATTCGCCGGCGATGTCCGGCTGCTCCTGCACGAACTCGTACAGATCGTGCGCGAGGCCGGCGGTCCCGCGCGTGGAGTTCAGTTTGCCGTACATGCCAAAGCGATAGCTGTTCTGATTCAACGCCGAGCGGGCGCCGACACACGGGAACTCGGGGTCGAGCACCAGCGCGCGAAAGGCGGCATGGACGCGTTGCGCAAGGGGCGGCGCGTCGTCTCCGTTGCGTGCGACCACGAGCTTCTCGTCGCGAAAAGCGGTGTAGCAGCTCTCGGCGCGTCCGATCTCGGTGGCAAAAGGGTTCGCGGCTGCGATGGCTAGTTCCGTCACGAGATCATCGTAACCCACCGTGCGTAGCGCACCGGAAATTTGAGCCGTGCCATACATTGCGATTTCGTCGCCATCGGGCGATCGAGGCGCCTAGATCGGGGCAGCGGGCGCCGTTAGAGGCCACGGTCGCGTGCGCTCGAATTCGAGCGCCAGGTCGAACAACAGCGCGTCTTCGTGCCGCCGGGCATATGCTTGCAGGCCGATCGGCAAGCCATTCTTGGACAGACCGGCAGGGATCGAGATCGCTGGATAGCCGCTGATGTTGCCCGGGATCGTCAGCACGCCGTTGTTGCTGCGCGGCACCTTGGCGCCGTTGACGCTGTTCGGCATCGGCCCCTCGGCGGCGAACGGCTCGATCGGGTTCGTCGCGCACAAGAGGATGTCGACCTTTTCGAAGATGTCTGCCATGGCCTCGTTGACGGCGACGCGAAAGCGGTCGACGGAAGCCGCATGCCAGACGCGATAGTTCTCCATGAAGCGCATGCTGTACTTGATCTCGTACGTCAGATCATCCTCGCAGTCGGGCCAGAACTGACGGAGATCCTCGAACAGGCTCGCTGCGCCCGCATTCATCCACGCCGCTGCCTTGTCCGGCAGCCGGACCGTTGCCTCGACGCGGCGCAATTGGGCGGCGGCGATGAGCAATTCCGCCGCGTCGACCACGACGCGCTCGACATCAGGATCGAGGATCGCCGCGCCGAGATCCGGAGCGAGCGCAACGCGCAGGCCGCGCAGGCCGTGCGTGCCCAGATCGCGCTCCCATCCGTCGATGCGCGGCAGGCTGAACGGATCGCGAGGGTGGTAGCCCGACGCGACATCGTACCAGCGAGCGCTATCGCGCACGCTGCGCACGACGCCGCCCCAGTGGCTTGTCAGCGCTCCGTTGCGGTTACGTGGTCCGCGCGGCACGCGTCCGAACGTGCCCTTCATGCCAAGGAGTCCCGTGTATGCCGCCGGGATGCGGATCGATCCGCCGCCGTCGCTCGCCGTGGCGAGAGGCACTAGGCCGCCGGCCACCGCCGCCGCCGATCCGCCGGACGAGCCGGCAGGCGTGCGCTCGAGGTTCCACGGATTGCGCGTGACGCCGTGCAGCTTCGTCGCGGTGTAATCAACGAGCCCGAATTCTGAGGCCGTCGACTTGCCGACGATGACGGCGCCGGATGCCCGTAGCCGTTCCACATAGATCGAGTCGTAGTCGACGACGTTGTTCTTGTATGGCACCGAGCCGTACGTGGTGGGCATGCCTTTGGCGTGCTCGAGATCCTTCACGAGCAGCGGCACGCCGGCGAACAACCCGGGATCTTCGCCGTCGGCGATGCGGCGATCGATCGCCGCCGCCTGCTCTCGCGCGCCGTCGGCATCGAGGTACGCGATCGCATTCAGTTTCGACGCGTCGATCGCCGAAAGAGAGGCGTCCAGCGCATCCGTTGCCCGCACATCGCCGTTGCGGATCGCGTCAGCGAGGGAAGATGCGTCACCCAACCATGGCTTCAACTTAATGCTCCTGAATCTGAATTGCGCCGAAGCGCGCCTACGTGGGGCCAGCGTATCTCAGATTTGTGATCTCAGATGCACCATCTTGGGCCGTGTCGTGCCGATGATCAAGCGGGACAGGTTCGTTATCAACAAGGGGGACTTCCATGACGTATGCACTGTTGGCATTTGTGTTTCTGCTGATCATCGCGGTTGGAGCCGTCGTCGCGTTCACGTTCAAGCGTATCCGCGAGCGCACCGAGTCGGATGCCGCTGCGAGCAACTCGAACTCGAGCTCAAAGCGCGCCGCCTAACGAACAATAGCTACGCCCGGGGCAGACCGAGGCCGCGCTGAGCGATGATGTTGCGCTGCACCTCCGAGGTGCCGGCGGCGATCGTGTACGACGTCGCGGCGAGATAGTACGCCGCCATGCGCCCGGCGAGCGGCGCATGTGGTGAGTGACGCGACAGCAGCCCGCCGGAGCGCAGCACACCGAGCGCCGCGATCGAGAACCGAGACTGAAGCTCTGTCGAGTAGAGCTTCGCGATCGACGCCTCGGCGTTCGGCACTAGGCCTTGCCCCTGCATCCAGGCGACCCGGTACGCAAGGATGCGGCCGACGGTGAACTCGATCTGCAACTCTGCGAGCCTGTGCCGGACGAGCGTGTCGTCGATCAGGCGGCCGCCTTCGCGCGGCTGCTTGGCGTGGCAAATAACGTCACGCAGCAGCGTCTCGGCGAAGACGATGCGCTGGATGCCGGAGCGCTCGAAGTCGAGCGTCGTGGTCGCGACATACCAGCCGCGGTTCACCTCACCGACGAGGTTGGCGCGCGGGATGCGCACGTTATCGAGAAACATCGAGTTGAAGGCCGCCGAGTTGAGCATGTTGGTCAGCGGCGTAATGGTTATGCCGGGTGACTTCATGTCCATGAGGAAATAGCTGATGCCGCGATGCTTCGGCGCTTCTGGATCGGTGCGCGCGAGCAGGATGCAGTAGTCTGCGCGCTCCGCCCCGGACGTCCAGATCTTCTGGCCGTTGACGACGAAATCATCACCGTCCTGCACCGCGCGTGTCTGCAGCGACGCGAGGTCGGAGCCGGAACCCGGCTCGCTGAACCCCTGGCACCAGTGCATCTCCGACCGAGCGATGCGGCCGAGGAACCGCTCGCGCTGGTCCGGTGTGCCGTGCATCATCAGCGTCGGGCCGACCATCGCGACGCCCATGCCCCCGAACCCCGGCGCCCGCAGCGCGGACATCTCCTCGTTGTAGACGAGCTGCTGCATCGCGCCGGCGGCGAGCCCGCCGTACTCCTTCGGCCAGGCAAGCGTCAGCCACCCCTTGGCGGACAGTTTTCTCTGGAACGCCCGCGACGCGACGCCGATCTCCTGCGGCGCGTCCTCGCGGTCATTGTACGCCGCCTCGCCCCAGCCGGCCGGCAACTCGGCGGCCACGAACTTCCGGATCTCCGCCCGGAACGCCTCATCCTCCGGCGCAAATCGAAAGTCCATCAGCCAGGTCCTCCCGCGGCCATACGCGACGGCAACTCCCGGCACTGCCGTTGCGTTTCGCGACGACGCAGTATTTTCGGCCGCCTCCAGTCGCAGTCGCCAACCACTAGGTCACCAACCGGCGTACCGTCTCGAAGAGGATCTGGCAGCCGAGCCGCAAGTTATCGACGGTAATCCGTTCGTTGTGGCCATGCACTGTCATCGCGTCGTCCTGCTCGAGCAGGTACGGAATGAAGCCGTACGATGTGATGCCATGCTTGCGGAAGACGCGCGAGTCCGTGAAGCCGGCGCTCACACTCGGCAGCACGAGGGCCTCCTCGACATGATCGTGCACCGCGTCTTCGATGATGCCGAACAGCTCCGTGTCGATCGGCGATGACGGTGTGCTCGACTTGAACACCGTCTCGATTCGCACCTTCGGGTCCCTGATCACATCGCGCAGCTGTTGCGTGAATTCTTCGGGATCCTGCCCCGGCAGCAGCCGGCAATCGAGCGTCGCTTCGGCGATGCCCGGGATCACGTTGTGCTTCATGCCGGCACGCGCCGTCGTCGCGCTGACGGTGTTGGTCAGAATCGCTCGTGCCATCAAGTTCTCGCCGGCAAGCTTTTCCATCGATGTCTGAGATGGCGCGTCGGCGAGGATGTGATTGCGGTGCAGGCGGTCGAAGTAGTTGCGAAGCTCCGGCACCATCGTCACCGGCCGTGACCACTCCTGCACCTTTGCGAGCGCTCGCACGAGGCGATCGAGAGCGTTGTCCGGATGCGGCACCGACCCGTGCCCCGGTCGCCCCTCGGCGACGAGTTTGAGCCACAGCGGCCCCTTTTCGCTGATCGAGCAGTTGAAAGCGGGCCGTCGCGTGCCGAAGACCTCGGCCGAGCCCCAACCGCCTTCGTTGATTACGTACTCGGCATCGAGCAGCTCCGGGTGATGCTGCTCCATCCAGTCGATGCCCCAGACTCCGCCCGCTTCTTCGTCGGCGAGCGCCATATAGACGATGTCGCGCGTATGCGGAATGGCCTGGCGCTTGATGATCAGCATCGCCATCAGCTCCATGATCCCCATCGACTTCATGTCGAGCGCGCCGCGGCCATAGATGATGCCGTCGACGACCGCGCCGGAGAACGGCTCGAAGTCCCAGTACTGGCGCTCGACCGGCACGACGTCGGTGTGGCTAAGCAGGATCAGCGGCTGCTTCGAGCCGTCGCCGGTCATCGTCGCCGTCATATTCATGCGTTCGAGGCCAAACTCGCCCTCGCCCGACGCATCGTAGAAGGCGATGTCGTCGATCCCCTCCGCACGGAACAGTTGTGCCAGCCACTCGCACGCCGCCGTCTCGCGCCCGGGGGGGTTGGACGTATCGATGCGGATGAAATCGGCGAGTAGCCGCGTCGCCTCGTCCGTGATTGCGTCCCAATCGATGCGCGGCGGTTCGGCGGGCATGCTTAGCTCCTTCGGTACGGGTCCGCGTGCCGCAAGTGTAAGTCAACGCGCAGCCAAGCTCGATGGAGCATGGTGCAAGCCTCACGCAGGAGCGCGGTACTGAAGCCGGAAACGGAGCGGGTGTGCAGAGGGTTCTATACGAGGCGCGGCGCCCCCGCGGGTGTAGAATGCCGCTGCGGGTTTGGCCGCGCAGTCGCGAAGCGGAAAGGATCCGTGGATCCTTCTAATCGTTGCGCCCTTCGCTCCAACTGTGTTGTGATTGCGTCCTTCATGAACGACATGACGACGCCAACGAACAGCGGGAGCGCCCAGAAGCTGCTTTCTTCTTTTCACATCGCGCGAGCGGACACTGTCCCGCAACGCGTCGCTCGGACCCGCCAACCCGGCGAAGCTCAGCGATTGAGGCTCCCCGTCAGCGACGCGCGCTGGGAGACTTCGATCCAATTTCCATCCGGGTCGCGGACGAACGAGATACGCGCCGTCGTACCGAGTGTCACCGGCGGCCGTCCTTCCGTTCCGCTTCGAGCAATGATGCCCGCGTGCTCCGCATCCACATCGCGCACCTGCACCGTGAGGTAGCGGTAGCCCGGCGCGCGAATCGGCTCAGTACGAACCGCGTTCGCATCTTCCACACCAACAATCAGCGAATCGCCGCAGCGATAGCGATGGGCGGACACGCGCTCGAACTGCAACGCACCGGCGAAATACGCGTCGAACGCGGCGACATCGCCCACTGACATTCGCATCTCGATGCCGGTGACGTCATCGTGTCCAGGCGGGACCAGCGTGATGTGGTTGCCATCCGGATCGACGAGCGATCGCGGTTCGGTGACGCCGTCGCGTGCGATCAGCAACTGCCGGTAGCCACTCGGCGGCGCGTCGGGCAGCGGTTCGCGCGCGGCGTTGAGCTTGAGCACCGAGCCGTTCATCGCGTGTCGGTGCTGCAGGACGCCACCCCCAAGCGGCAGC
>JBBSDV010000139.1:0-9052 GCA_038240335.1 Dehalococcoidia bacterium | reverse complement strand
TACTACGGACTTGCCAACGCCGCGACAAACGACTACCGCGGCTACATCTCCTCGCCGGACTTTCAGGCAGGCCGCACGTATCGCGTCCTGAGTCCGAACGACCGCGAGCAGGGCGCCTACTTTCTCATTCGCAATCACGGCGTTCTCGCGAACGAACTATTTAGCGAGAGCCAGCACCGGCGCAACTGGAACGAGTCGACCTTCCAGTGCTACGTCGCGGCGAAGCGTATCGATCGCGTCATCGTGGAGCGTGGTTACCGAAAGCAGTTTCCAACGAACGAGCCGCGCATGCTCGAAGATCTCGTCTCCCGCGGCGACGCCTCGATCACGTATGGCGCGCCCGGTGAACTGATCGTGGTCTATGATGTCTCGCCGTTCCGAGACACGACTCCGGCCGCGTCATCGGTGAAAGCATGCGGCATATGAACGTGCGTGCGATCCGTCAGTCTCTCAAGGGCTCGGCCGGCATCGTCCGACGGGGCTGGCCGTTGTTCCTGATGGCGTTCCTTATCGACGCCGCATTCCTGTTCATATTCCTCATCGCGCTGCAGTCCTATCTCCCCGAATCGCTACACGGGAGCCCGGCGATCGCCGGCTGGGCGCTCGCGGCGTTCGGGCTGGCGAAGTTGCTGACGCAGATCGGCAGCGGCTTCGTAACGGATCGATTGGGCACCCGTATCGCGCTCATCGCCGGCACCGGTCTCTTGCTGGTCGCTGACGCGTCGATGCTTCCGCTCGCCCACGTCGCGCCGTGGCTCATCATCGGCGCCGCCGCGATCGAAGGCCTTGGCTCGTCGCTCACGTGGCCTGCGGTGTACGCGGCCGGTGACGCGAGGTTCGAGCACGGCGAGAAGGCGCGTTTCACCGCGATCCTCACCCTCGCCACCGGAGCCGCGCTGATCGTCGGCCTCGCCGGCGGAACTGCGATCGACGCGTTCGCATCGTTTAACATCGCGATGATCGCGCCGATTGCGGCGGTCGGCACAGCGTTTGCGCTCGCGCTTTTTCTTCCGCATGTGCGTGACGAAGGCAGGCCGCATCAGTCGATGCCACTGCCCGGCGAGATCCGCGCCGTGCTCGCCCATCCCCAGCGCGCGGCGTTCGCCGCCGTCGTGCTGACCGAAGCGGCCGCGCTCGGTGCGCTCACAGCTGCGTTCCGCGCGTACGGTCGCGACGTGCTCGGAGTCACCCTCTTGCACCAGGCGCTGTTTCTCGCTCCGGCGGCGGTGCTTGGCGGCGTCATGGTCGTGCCCGGCGGGGCGATCGCTGATCGATTTGGCGTGAAGCGAGTCATGGTGCCGGGCTTCGCGATTACCGGCGTGTGTCTGCTCCTCCTCTCGCGCTGGACCGAGCCCGCCTTTGTCGTCGGCGTCGCGGCTGTTGCCGGCGCTGCGTTCGGAGTCGCGGTGCCGAGCATCGCGTCCACAATGATGACGCTCGCTGGTTCTACCGAGAATCGCGGCGGCGTCATCGGCTGGTTCATGACGATGGACGGGTTTGGTCATGCGGCAGGTCCTGCACTCGCGGGCGTGCTGCTCGCAGTGCTTGGCGCACGCTCCGTGCTCATCGCGACCGGCGCGCTCTTCGTGGGCGTCGCGTACATCGCGTTTACGTCACGGCTCGGAGACGACATGCGGGCGCATGAAATGCCGACTCCGATTGCGGCATCTCTGACGGAATCGACGATTGGAGGGCAATCATGAATCAGCAACGCATTCTTGTTACCGGTGGCGCGGGATTTATCGGCTCACACGCGGTCGACGCGTTTCTTGCGGCGGGCCATGAGGTGCATGTTCTTGATGACCTCAGTAAGGGTCAGGTCACGAACGTGCCGCACAGCGTGCCGCTTCATGTGGCCGATATCGCCGGCGACGGAGTGAATCGGCTGTTCGAGGCGCACGCATTTGACGCCGTGGTTCATTGCGCGGCGCAGACGAATGTGATGCGATCAGTTGCCGATCCTGAGCTAGACCGCCGGATCAACATCGATGGCCTCAGGTCGGTGCTCGATGCGGCCGTCAAGCACCGCTGCAAGCGCTTCGTCTTCATTTCGTCCGGCGGCGCCGTCTATGGCGAGACGCCTGTGCCGGCAGACGAATCGACGCGGCCGCAACCCGACAATCCGTACGGCCGACATAAGCTGGAAGGCGAATCCATCGTCTACGCTGCGGCAATATCCTCCGCCACACTGCGACTTTCGAATGTGTATGGGCCGCGGCAGCGTTCCGACGCCGAAGGAGGGGTGATCAGCATCTTCACCGACAAACTCGCGGCCGCGCAGCCTCTGCAGATCTATGGCGACGGAGAGCAGCAGCGCGACTTCGTGCACGTCGCCGATGTCGTCGCGGCGATCATGCTCGTGGTTGAGGATCACTCGATGCACGGGCAATGGAACGTCGGCACTGGCACGCCGACGTCGGTGAATGACCTCGGGGGCCTGATGTCGGAGGCGTTCGGCGAAGCGTCGCCTATCGAGCATCTGCCGGCACGAGGCGAGATTCGACGCTCCTGCCTCGACGTCTCCAAGCTAGTCGCTACCGGCCGCTGGCTACCCCGCTATGATTTGCGAGGCGGCGTCGCCCAGCTCGCGGCATCAGTTGGCATCGCGACGAAGTAGACGTCGGCGGCGGCAACCCACCGTTCGTCAACACTGATTGAGTGCGCAGAGAGAGGGACACGGATATGCCGTGTCCCTCTCTGGTTTTTCGCCGGTCCGCTACTTTGTCGCTAGAAAATAGTGGTTGAAGGGATTTTCGAGCGGCAGGAGCTCGAACTTCGAGAAGCCGCCATCGCGCGCGACCTTCTCGATCTTTGCGGGCCCCATGCACGCGCCGTATCCCTCGCCGCCGTGGGCGAGCGATGCCGTCATGCACTGCAGCATGCTCACCGAGTAGAACACGCGGCCGACCGGGTTGAGGTTCTCCTCCAGGTTGTCCGAGACGTTCGGCTCGACGATGAACCACTTGCCGCCCGGCTTCAGCGCGCCGTAGATCGACTTGCCGGCGCCGTGTGGGTCGACCATGTCGTGCAGCGCGTCGAGCGTCATGATGAGGTCGAAGTCGCCGGTCTGCGGCAGCTCGGTCGAGCCGCGCACTTCCCACGTGGTATTGCTCGTGACGCCCTGAGCCTTCGCATTCGCTTTTGCCGCCTCGATGCCGGGCGCGTGGTTGTCGAAGCCGTAGTAGGTCGAGTTCGGGAACGCCTGTGCGAGGGTGCAGACGGCCTGACCGCGGCCGCAACCAACATCCGCGACCTTGGCGCCACGCGTGAGAATCTCCGTTGCTCCCATCGCCGGCACCCAATCCTGGACGAGGAAGTTCACGTAGCCGGGACGGAAGAAGCGCTCGGTGCCCTGGAAGGTGTCGTTCGTGTAGCGCGAGTACGGGACGCCGCCGCCCTCGCGGAAGGCCTTCATCACGTCCGGGATCACGGTGTAGTGGTCGGGGAGCATCTGGGCGAAGCCACCGACGAAGACCGGGCTGTTCTCGTCGGCGAGGACGGCCGCCTTCGCCGCGGGCAGGGCGAATGTCTTGGCAGCGGCGTCGTAGTCCACGAAGCCGGACGCGGCCATCGCCGACGCCCATTCGCGGAGGTAGCGCTCCTGGAGCCCGGTCTTCGCGGCGAGCTGCTCGACGGTTACCGGACCGCCGCTTGCGAGTGTCTTGAAAAGATCCATGCGGTCGCCGATGTACACGTGTGCTCCCGCCATCGCCGCGCCGAGTTCGTTCACGACCTTGAACGCGAAGTCCATCACTTCGTCCATAGATGGCGCTGCATCGGTCGCTGGGGCTGTGTCCGTCGTCATTGACGTTTGTTCCTCTCTTAGTTCACGTACAACTGCGTTGGCTCTTGTTGGGCGTGTATCTGTGTTGTCCGCAGGTGCGCCTCCTTCGTCTCGAACCGGTGACTGACTGTTATGCATCGATTATCGTCTTGAAGGCGCGCGTTGGCTTCGTGGTAACTACGGAGCTTCTTGTTGTGGATGTACGGACTTTTCCGAGTGAGCCCTCCGCGTAGCCACGGATCCGTGTCGCATGGAGGCCGTGGCGGATAGTCGACCGGCCAGCGCAGGGATGCCGCATGCCAGGAACGCCTTGGCGGATCTGGTGGCATTCCGCGTCAGCGCTTGGTGAGGCCGGTCTCGACGGCCCATGCGGCGATCTGAGATCGCGACGAGAAGCCAAGCTTCGAGAGGACGTTACCGACGTGGGTCTCGATCGTGCGCTCGCCGAGAATGAGTTCCTCGGCAATCTCACGATTCGATTTCCCGGCAGCTATCAACACGGCGACTTCCGACTCGCGGCCAGTCAGTCCACCCGATGCCTGCTTTGCAAGGCGGGCCGGCGTGGCGGCGGGCAGCTTGGGCAGTGAGCCAAGAGCGCGGCGCAAGAACCCCTCACGGACGCTGCCAGCATCGATGGTGTTTCCGATTGCATCGATGACCGTTCGCGCTGCCTCCCCTTCGCGCGCTGCATCATCCGGCCTCCGCGCGATTCGGTGAAGGCGCGCGAGGGAGCCGTGGATCGGCCAGATACGGGTCGAGTCGCGACGCTCGAGGGCTGCGGCCTTCGCATCTTCGAGTGCGGCGAGTGCGCCGCCTGGCCGCCCCAGGGCAGCCAGAGCCTCGCCTTTGAGATGCAAGACCGCGGGAATGCGTTGTCCCTGCGGAACGCCTCGCGCGGTATCGATTAAGCGCTGCGCGGCGTCGAGCGCCTCGGCCGGCCGCTTTCGTTCCAGATCGAGGATCCCGCTAACCCAAAGAACCCGGCGTTCGGCGAGCGCATTGGGGGCTCGGTCTCGCTTCCACGCCGCATCGAGTGTGACTTCGGCACGATCCAAGTCGCCGTGTAGGACGTACGCCAGCGCGAGATAGCTTCCGCAGTTCCCGATCCACCACGCCGAACCAAGCACACGCGCCCGTTCGAACGCGGGTTCCAGTGCGGCAATCGCTTCCGCGCCGGCGAGGACGAGAGTGTATGTCTGCCCGATGGTGAACGCGGCGCCTGTCATCCATTGCACGTGCTCAACCTCGGTTGCGAAACGCAGTCCCTCGTGCGCGAGTGCAAGCGCTTCACCGACGCGCCCCTCGCCTGCGAGCGCCGATGCCGTGGTCCACCTCGCATATGACAGCACCGCTGGGCCGCCGACTTGCCGTGCCGCTTCCGTCGCCAATTGCCGCTCGGCCAACAGATCTTCATTTGTGCGGATGGCGGTGGCAGTGACGTCGTTCATCGCGTTGCTCGAGTATGTGACGCGGCTCGAGAGGCTGGAGCAGAGGATCGCGCTTGGGCCAAGCGGGCGCAGCAGTTCGATCGCGTCGCGATAATAATCGACCGACCGCACCATGTCTGCGAGCATGCCGGTTGCCATGCCGAGCAAGTCGAGAGTCTCGGCCTGACCTTGCACATCGGACGCCGATGCAAAAATTCTCAGCGCTTCGTCGTGCAGAGCGATGCCCTCCTCGATCCGCCCGACGTTGACGAACCAATTGCCGAGCCGGTTGGCGCTTCTCGCACGCAGAAGCGGATCAGCGATCGCATCCGCGAGTAGGCTGGCGCGCCGAAAGAAGGCGCCCGTTCGCTCGTAGTCCCGCACCGACCAGAGGAAGCCGAGGTCGATCAAGCTTTGCCATTCTGCGGCTCGGTCGCCGTCTCGACGTGAGGCATCGAACGCCCGCTCATAGTCGGCGCGGGCGGCATCGAAGTCACCAAGTACTTCGTATCCCTGGCCGCGCAACCGGTAGACGGCACCCGGAGGCGTTCGCTTCAACTGATGCGCGGATGAGATGGCTCGCGTCGCATGCTCAACAACTGCCCGCGACGCATGCAAGGTCTGCGCGCGCTCGCTCAGGCGGCATTCGGCCCGATATGCCTCTTCCCACGAGGCGGCCTCGTAGTAGTGGTACGCAAGTTCGTCCAGACGAGCATCAAGATTGTCCCGATACACCTCCTGCATGGACCGCGCGACGACGCGATGCAGCGATCGCCGTTCACGTGCAAGCAAGCGCGAATACACGGCGTGTTGCGTCAATGCGTGCCGGAATGAAAACTGATCCGCATTTTCTTCGACGACGAGTTGAGCATCGATCAACTCCTTGATCAGAGTAAGCAGTTGAGCTTCCTCGAGCCCGGCGAGATGCTGGAGGAGCAGGAAGTCGAACCGACGACCGGTCACGGCCGCGAGCGTCAGGATGCGCTGAGTCTCCGCGGGCAGACGATCGGTTCGGTCGCGAACCGCGTCCTGAATGCTGCCCGGGATGCGCAGCTGGTCGATCGACTTCCGTTCCAGTCCACCGTCGGATAGGTAGACGTCGCCGGATGAGATCAGAGACTTCAGTACTTCCTCGATGAAGAACGGATTGCCTTCTGTGAGCGGGTAGAGCATGTCGAGCGTGTGTTCATGCATCGCTGACGTCATCCCAAAAATCGCGCTGATCATCTCGGTAACCTGCTCTTTATCGAGCCGGGCGAGGGGCCACTCGATCGCCAGTCGTTCCCGAGAAAGTCCACCGAGGAGTCTTCGCAGCGAAGGCTGCGCCTCGTCATCTCGGAACGTGAGTACTAGGAGCACGGCCTCAGTGGTGACGCGGCGGCTAAACTGCAGAAGGAACTCGAGGCTCGTGTCATCGCACCAGTGCAGATCCTCGATTGCGATCAGCAGTGGCTGTTTCTGTGCGAGTGCAACGAGGTGCTGCGCCAGCGCCGCGAAAAGATGACGCTTCTCCTGCTCCGGGTCGACCGCCGCCCGGCGTGCATCGTCGTTGGGTCCGCGTTCAGGGAAGATTCGCCCGAGTTCGGGCGCGGCGGCGATGAGGTCTGCGAACTCGTGGGCCGGGAGCGTGCGGAGCAGGCCCATGATCGGCCCGTACGGAAGCGTCGAGTCCGGCTCGAAGCAATGGCCTCGAAGTACACGGAGATCATGTGGCGGATTGCGGGCGCAACGAACCATCTCAGCGACGAGCCGGGATTTGCCGATCCCGGCTTCACCGCTGATCGCGATCGTAGTGCCACTGCCGGCGGTAACATCAACGAGTAACCGACCGAGCGAATCAATGTGGCGCCGACGGCCAACGATGACGGGGCAGATGAGGGATGCATCCGCGGGTTGGTTCACAAGCACCTCGTGGTACGCGGTCATTCTCCGTCCAATCGCTTGCTCGTCGCAACTTAAGGGCTCGTATTCGTACGGGACCCGACGTTGGTTGCACGGGTGCTCGTGATATCATGGCCGCGTTTGGCTATGTTCCGCTTCCCGCGACCGCTGAGCAACGCAACCACTTCCGGAGGAGCCATGAAGACAATACCCCCGCGCGGTTCGACGATCGACGACGTGATGTCACGTTTGAAGGCGATGCAGGCGAGCGACGGAGATTATCACAACGCTCGAACGTGGGGGCTCATCTATAACGCCGGGCCTGACGTCGACGCTGTCTTGCAGGCGGCGGGCAGCCATGTCATGCTCGAGAACGCGCTCAACCCGTTTGTCTTCCCGAGCTTAAAGGAGATGCAGCGCGACGTTGTGTCGATGACAGCTGGTCTGCTCCACGGGGGCGACGACGTCGGTGGATCGATGACGTCGGGCGGCACGGAATCCATCTTTATGGCCGTCAAGACCGCCCGCGACCTTGCCCGCGCGGAACGCGGTATCAAGCGCGGGCGGATCATCCTGCCACGCACAGCGCACCCGGCATTCGTGAAAGCTGCGCACTTGCTCGATGTCGAGATGACGCAGCTCGCGCTCGGCGACGACCTGCGCACCCACGCCTCGGCGCTCGAAGGCAAGATCAGCGACGATACGATTCTCGTCGTCGGGTCGGCGCCGGCGTACCCGTTCGGGATGATCGATCCGATCACCGAGATGGCGGCCATCGCGATGGACGCGGGCGTGCTGTTCCACGTCGATGCATGTCTCGGTGGCTTCATGCTGCCGTTTGTCGAACGACTCGGCAGGGATGTAGCGCCGTGGGACTTCCGCGTCCCCGGAGTGACGTCGATCTCGGCAGACGTGCACAAGTACGGATATGCGATCAAAGGCGCATCTGTGCTGTTGCACCGTCCGAAGAGCAACCTGCGTTACCAGGTGTTTTCGTTCAACGCTTGGCCCGGCGGCGCATACGGTACGCAAGGATTCCAAGGCACGAAGCCGGCAACACCGATCGGCGCCGCATGGGCGGTTATGCAGTACCTCGGCGAGGAGGGATACCTCCGTCTCGCCCGCGACACGATGACGGCGACGAAGATGCTGCTCGACGGCATTAGCGGCATTGACGGGCTGCACGTCTGGGGTGAGCCAGACATGACGGTTGTGGCCATTGGTTCGGAGCAACATGACATCTTTGCGGTCGGCGATCGGCTGACTGAGCGCGGGTGGCATTTCGATCGCCAGGAGGATCCGCCGGCGCTGCACCTGATGGCGAGCCCGCGCCATTTGCTCGTGGTCGACGAATTCTTGACCGATTTGCGAGCATCGATTGGTGACCATGCCGCATCGAGTGCGACGCCGGCGACATACGGCGATGACGTCAGCGCGGAGACGGCGATGCGGTGATGTTCCAGAGCGATGATTTGGTGATGTTGAGGAAGGAGGGGCGGTAGGAACCGCCCCTCCTTTGGATCTATCCGAAGAGCCACATCCACCAGTGGTGGTGCATGTGTCCCACAAAGGATGCCGCGTTCGAGTTGCCGGTCCACGCGTTCGCGTCCGGGCTCGATGTTGCGTCACCGCTGTCGCCGGAGTTGCCGGAGATGGCGAGCGGGTTGGACGTGGAGTCACCGGAAGTGGCTGAGCCGTATGCATTGGAGCTGGAGTCCGCATGGCAGGAGTCGCCGCCGCTGCCGGAGTCGCCGGTGGTGACGGTGGGGTCGGCTGTGGCAGTCGCCAGAGTTGCCGGAATCGCCGCTGCTGCCGGAGTCGCCGGACGTCGCATCGGTCGTCGCGTCGCCGTTGTTCGAGCCCGTGTTCGAACCGCTACCGCTATCGCTCGTCGTGATCGCCGAGCCTGCACCTGTGCCGCCGGTACCGATGCAGTGCCGCCACAGTAGGAGGCCAGGTG
>JBBSDV010000138.1:0-9187 GCA_038240335.1 Dehalococcoidia bacterium | reverse complement strand
TCGCTCGCGCGTTCATTGCTTCGCTCCGGCGATCGACCCGCTGAGCCCGAAGAACATGGAACTGCCCGCCGAGGTGCGCGACCGCATCGTGCGCTGGACCGGCGTGCAGCTCGATCGGCCGCTTCTCACGCAGGTCTCGCGTTTCGACCCGTGGAAAGACCCGCTCGGGGTGATCCGCGTCTACCGGGAACTCCGTGAGAAGCACAAAGGTCTGCAGCTGGCGCTGCTCGGATCGATGGCGCTTGACGACCCGGAGGGATGGAGCATCTACGACAAGATCACGAAGGACGTCGAGGGCGACCCCGACATCCATGTCGCCAGCAACTTCACTGGCATCGGCAACCTCGAGGTCAACGCCTTCCAGTCGTCGTCGGACGTCGTAATCCAGAAGTCCATCCGCGAGGGGTTTGGCCTGATCGTCTCGGAGACGCTCTGGAAGGGCACGCCGATCGTCGCCGGACGTACCGGGGGCATCCCCATGCAGATGGCCGACGGCGAGGGAGGATTCCTCGTCTCGCGCGAAGAAGACTGGGTACCGCGCATCGATGCGCTGTTGGCCGATCCCAACGAATCGCAACGCATCGGCGGACTGGGCCGCGAGCGCGTTCGCCAGCAGTTCCTCATCACACGGCTGCTCGAAGACGAGCTCGGCCTCATCGCGGGCATCCGATCCACGCCGAAGACGGCGCTCACATGAATATCCTGACGATCAACTGTGGCAGCTCAAGCCTCAAGCTGCGGCTGTGCGCCGTCGACGAGTCGGGCGTTACCGCGCTCGTTGACGGAGCCGTGGAAGCGATCGGGCCGGCTGCCATTGTGGATATCCGTCCCGCCGCCGGAGCGCCGTCTCGCAAGTCGAGAGCAATCGCCGATCACGCGGCGGCGCTCCACACTCTGCTCGACGTTGTCGGCGACGATCTTCGGCGTTCGATTCAGGCGGTAGGCCATCGCGTCGTGCAGGGTGGCGCGCTCATGCAGGCGCGACTGATCGACGATGAGGTCCTGCAGGCGATCGATGCCGGGCGCCGCCTTGCCCCGCTCCACAACGGGCCATCGCTCGAAGGTATCAGCGCCGCGGGCGAGCTCCTGCCGGGCATCCCGATGGTCACGGTCTTCGACACGACGTTTCACGAGACGATGCCGGCCATCGCCTCGCACTACGCGCTGCCGCAGGAGCTGGCGCTGAAGCACGACCTTAGGCGCTTCGGTTATCACGGCATCGCGCATCGCTCGATGGCGGAACGCTACGCCGAACTGACCGGCACGTCACACGACGATGTTGCGATCATCACGCTGCAGCTCGGCAACGGCTGCTCCGCGACGGCGATCGCCGGCGGCGTCTCGGTCGACACGTCGATGGGATTTACGCCGCTGGAAGGGTTGATGATGGGGACCCGGCCGGGCGATGTGGATCCCGGCGCTCTGTCCTACCTGCTTCGCGAGGCTGGCGTGTCACTGGACGACCTCGATCGGATCCTCAACCACGAATCTGGCTTAATCGGCATCTCCGGTAGCAGCGGCGACATGGCCACGCTCCTTGAGGAAGAGACGCAGGGCCATCCGCGTGCGCATGATGCGATCGAGATGTTCTGCTATCGGGTGCGCAAGTACGTCGGCGCCTACATCGCGGTGCTCGGCCGGACGCAGGCAGTTGCGTTCGGTGGCGGCATCGGCGAGCGCTCACCCGAGATCCGTCGGCGCGTTTGCGAGCCGCTGGAGCCTCTCGGCCTGAGGCTCGATAGCGCGCTCAACGCGGCGTTGACTGGCGCTGAAGGCCGCTTCAGCTCCGAGGCCAGCCCCATCGCTGCTTGGGTGATCCCGAGCGACGAGGAACGCATAATTGCGCGAGACACGTTTGACGTCCTGTCACGGTCATTGCCGTCTCGTCGACCGTAACAGCTTGAAGGAGCACACATGAACGACGCACCGGGCAAGAGTCAAAAGGGGACGGCCGTCGGCGGCCCCCTCTCTATCGAGGACGCACAACGCATCGATGCGTGGTGGCGGGCGGCAAACTATCTGTCCGTCGGACAGATCTATTTGCTCGACAATCCACTGCTGCGCGAGCCCCTGCGCATCGAGCACATCAAGCCGAGACTGCTCGGTCACTGGGGCACGACACCCGGACTCAACTTTCTCTACGTCCACATCAATCGCGCCATCAAGGCGCACGACCTCAACGCGATGTACATCATCGGTCCCGGTCACGGTGCACCGGGCATCCTGGCGAATGTCTACCTCGAAGGCACGTACTCGGAGGTCTATCCACACATCTCGCAGGACGAGGACGGGATGCGGAAGTTCTTTCGCCAGTTCTCGTTTCCGGGAGGCATACCCAGCCACGTCGCGGCCGAGACGCCCGGCTCGATCCACGAGGGAGGGGAGCTCGGGTATTCGCTGGATCACGCGTACGGCGCGGTCTTCGACAACCCGGATCTGACCGTGTTCTGCGTCGTCGGCGACGGCGAGGCGGAGACGGGTCCGCTCGCGGCCAGCTGGCATTCGAACAAATTCGTCAACCCCGCACGGGACGGCACGGTCGTGCCGATCCTTCATCTCAACGGCTACAAGATCGCCAATCCCACCGTGCTCGCCCGCATCCCTCGCGAAGAGCTGCAGAGCCTCCTCGAGGGCTACGGCCATAGCCCGTTCTTCGTCGAAGGCGACGACCCGGCGAAGCTTCACCACGAGATGGCCGACGTGCTCGACCAGGTCGTCGCCGAGATCGTGCGCATCCGGCATCACTCGCACGACGGCGGGCAGCATGAGCGCCCGCAGTGGCCGATGATCGTCCTCGTCACGCCGAAAGGGTGGACCGGGCCGAAAGAAGTGGACGGCGTCCCGATCGAAGGGACGTTCCGCGCGCACCAGGTACCACTGACCGGATTCTCCGAACATCCCGACCACATCAAGCTGCTCGAGGACTGGATGCGCAGCTACCGGCCAGAGGAACTCTTCGACGCGCACGGCACGCTGATTCCGAAGATTGCCGAGCTGGCGCCGCACGGGGGGCGCCGGATGAGCGCCAATCCGCACGCGAACGGTGGCGTATTGCTGCGAGACCTCACGCTGCCCGACTTTCGGGACTACGCTGTAAACGTACCCACTCCCGGGACCACATCCAGCGAGGCGACGCGCGTGCTCGGCACCTTCTTGCGCGACGTCATCCGCACCAATCCCGACAATTTCCGGATCGTGGGTCCGGATGAGACAGCGTCAAACCGCCTTGGTGCCGTGTTCGAGGTGACGGACCGCGCATGGGACGCGGAGCGCGTGGGCGGCGACGACCATCTCGACCCGGACGGGCGGGTGATGGAGATCCTCAGCGAACATACCTGCCAGGGCTGGCTCGAGGGCTATCTCTTGACCGGCCGGCACGGGCTATTCAGCTGCTACGAGGCGTTCATCCACATCGTCGATTCGATGTTCAACCAGCACGCGAAGTGGCTGAAGGTGTCGCGTGGCATCGCCTGGCGCCGGCCGATCGCCTCGCTCAACTATCTGCTCACGTCGCACGTCTGGCGTCAGGACCACAACGGGTTCTCGCACCAGGACCCGGGGTTCATCGACCACGTTATCAACAAGAAGGCGGAGATCATCCGTGTTTACCTGGCGCCCGACACAAACACGTTGTTGTCGGTCGCCGACCACTGCCTGCGCAGCCGGAACTACGTCAACGTCATCGTCGCCGGCAAGCAGCCCGGTTTGAACTACTTGGCGATGGACGACGCCGTGGCTCATTGCGCCCGTGGTATCGGCATCTGGGAGTGGGCGAGCAACGACGGTGACGCCTCGCCGGATGTCGTCCTGGCCTGCGCCGGCGACGTCCCGACCCTGGAGGCGCTGGCGGCCGCTTCATTGCTGCGAGAGCATCTGCCGGACCTGCGCGTTCGCCTCGTGAACGTCGTCGACCTGATGCGCCTGCAGCCCGAGACGGCGCACCCGCACGGGCTGCCGGACGGGGAGTTCGATGCGCTGTTCACGAAGGACCGACCGATCGTGTTCGCCTATCATGGCTACCCCACGCTGATCCACCGCCTGACGTACCGGCGTACGAACCACGAGAACATGCACGTGCGGGGATACATCGAGGAGGGCACAACGACAACGCCTTTCGACCTCGTCATGATGAACAACCTCGACCGCTATCACCTCGTGATGGACGTCATCGACCGCGTCCCGGGGCTCGGGTCGAAGGCGGCTCATGTGCGTCAATTGATGGAAGATACGCGGTCGCGAGCGCGGCAATACACTCGCGACCACGGCGAAGATGCGCCGGCGGTCCGCGACTGGGTGTGGCCGCCGGAATTGCGACCAGTGAAGGAGACCGAACGTGAATGACCACGAAGGGGCGCAACGAGTGCCCGTGAAGACCTACGTGTCCAATGACCGGGTCACGGTTGCGGCGCCGATGCCGGGTTTGGGGCCGGAAGACATCTTTGTCGAAGTGTCCCCGGGGAATCAGCTTGTTCTGCACGGGAACGGTCGCGGCGCTCTCAAGGGAGAGAATCGGGTGCTGGACGATGAGTGGAATCCCGGCCCGTATTGCCGCGAGTTGACGCTGCCCACCCCCGTTGACGGTACGATGGCGAACGTGACGTACCGCAATGGCATTCTCGTGGTGGTGTTGCCGATTTGCGAAGAGACGCGGCCGGCGCATCTGAAACTCGATGCCGTCGGTCCGGACTACGGCGAGCGCGTCGGGAATGCCGGCCACCCGGTGCGCCCGCTGAGCACCGACGAGCACGATGCGGCGCGCTGGGCGAGTCACCAGCATCACACATGACGTGAACCGGCCCCGCAGTTTTCTGCAGGTGTCGAGCGACACCTTGCACTCGTCCACGCTTGATTGAACGGTTCGCTGCTTTCGACTTGTTCGCGGGGACGCCCACGGGAAGGTACGCTGCGCCGTCGATCTGGCGCCCTGTCGCAGTCCCCAAGTGCGCAATCATACGAGTGGCGCCGTAGCGTCGCGAACGCACGCAAAGACGGAGGAACATTGCCGGTCGAGATTAGCGTTGGCCCGCCGGTGCTGACGATCAACCAGGGCAGCACCTTCATGGTGACGGCTCGCGACGGCCAGATCCGCGCCGATACGGACCAGGGTCTCTACGCGAGCGACACGCGGTTCGTCAGCTACTACGAGATCTCTGCGAACGGGACGCCGTGGCAGCTTCTCACATCCAGCGCGCTCACGTACTGCGTATCGCGCGTCGTTCTCACCAATGGCGAGTTCGAGACCGAGGACGGTGTTATCCCGGAGGGCGTCATCTCGCTCGAACTTGGCCGCACGATCGCCGAAGGCATCCACGAAGACATCGACGTGACCAACCACAGCCTCGGCCGCCTGCGCTTCAACCTCGAAGTGGCGATCCGCTCAGACTTCGCCGACATCTTCGAGGTGAAGTCGAAGCACTTCGTACGACGCGGGCGCATCGTCACCGAGTGGCATCCGCAGGCCGCCGAGATGCACACGGAGTACGTCAACCGCGATTTCAAGCGCCACCTCGTGTACAGCCTGCGGAACAGCACCTCGCCGCCATCCTACGCCAACGGCCGCTTGACGTTTGAGGTCGAGCTTGAACCGGGCGGCTCGTGGCATTCGTGCTGCTTCTACACGCTCATCGATGGCCGGCGCACGAAGACCCCGTTGAACTCGTCGCACGATCATGCCGACACGGAGTTCGATCGGATGGGGAGAGAGTGGGAGCAGCGCGCAACCAAGCTCACGTCGGCGAACGAAGATGTGTATCGGCTGTTCCGCGCGTCCGTCGAAGACATGGCGGCCCTCCGCCTCCACGAGCATGCCCTAGGTGACGCGATGTGGGTGCCCGCCGCCGGCGTACCCTGGTTCATGACGATCTTCGGCCGCGACAGCCTGATTGTCAGCCTACAAAGCATGCTCGTCGACCCAACGCTCGCGCTCGGCACGCTGAAACAACTCGCGCAGATGCAGGCGTCCGAGTCGGACGATTGGCGTGACGCCGATCCGGGCAAGATGCCGCACGAGATTCGCTTCGGCGAACTCGCGCACTTCAAGAAAATTCCGCACACGCCGTACTACGGGACGGCGGATGCGACGATCCTCTACCTCATCTTGTTGCACGAGACGTGGAAGTGGATCGGCGACGACGCGCTGTTGCGAGAGCACCGCGAAACGGCGGACCGTTGCCTCGAATGGATCGACCAATTCGGCGATCTCGACGGTGACGGCTTCCAGGAGTACAAGACCCGCTCGAGCGCGGGCTACGAGAACATGGGTTGGAAGGACGCGGGCGATGCGATCGTCTATCCCGACGGCAGCCAGGTCCGGCCCCCGAAGGCGCTGTGCGAGCTGCAGGGCTACGTGTTTGACGCCTGGATGCGGATGGCGGAAATCTTCACGCATCTAGACGACGGGGCCCGCGCGGCCGAGTTGCGCGGAAAGGCCGCAGCGCTGCGCGATCGGTTCGAGGCGGCGTACTGGTGCGAAGACATCGGATTCTATGCGCTCACGCTCGACCCGGAGAAACGACCGGTGAAGAGCGTGGCCTCGAACGCCGGGCATCTCTTGTGGAGCGGCATCGCCAGCGAGGAACACGCCGGCCGGGTCGTGCGGCGCTTCTTCGAGCCGGACCTCTGGAGCGGCTGGGGGATCCGTACGATCTCGTCGAACAACCCGGCGTACAATCCATTCTCTTACCAGCGCGGGTCGGTATGGCCGCACGACAATGGCCTGATCGCACTCGGCTTCAAGCGTTACGGGTTCGCCGATGAAGCGTCGCGCGTGGCGAGGGATATCTCGGAAGCGGCGAGCTATTTTGAAGGCTTCCGCCTGCCCGAGTTGTATGCGGGGATCGCGCGGCGTACCGGTTCGTTTCCCGTTCAATACCGAGGCGCCAACGTTCCACAGGCGTGGGCGGCCGCGTCCGTCTTTCAGTTGCTCCAGGCGATCCTCGGGATTCAGGCCGACGCGCCAAACGGGCGCCTGTACGTCGATCCGACCCTCCCCGAATGGTTGCCTGACGTAACGCTGCGCGACGTCAAGGTCGGCGCCGCGAACGTCGATTTGAGCTTCTGGAAGGAGAAGGATCGTAGCCGCTGGGACGTCGTGCGAAGAGAAGGCCACGTCGACGTAAGCGCGCGGCCATGGGGACCGTGGAAGATTGAAACCCGGTAGGGCGGTGTCGTTTCAATGACGCGCGGGCAAACCGAAAAGTTGTCTTCCGGGATGTCGGGACGCCATGCGGTCGGCCCTGACTACGGCGAACGCTTCGGCAACACCGCATCCCGTGCGCCCGTTGAGCACCGACGAGCAAATGCGGCGCGTTGGGCGAGTCACTGGCCACGCAAGAACGTCCGATCGGCCCCTACGAAGGGCGCTTCGTTGCGACTACGCTGATGTAGGAGATTCACGATGAAGCACACCGGCGCCACCCCAAGAACGTCCTCTGCCGCGGTTCGAGCAATCTGTACGGCATGCGCGCGCTCACGGTTGGTCGGTTCTTCCCGCAACGCTTGTCTGCGAGCTCCGTGTGCGGTCTCGACGCTCGTGCTTCGCGAGACGAAAGCTCACGAGTCACGATGATATTCGCCCGGACCACCGCTATTCCTGCTGCTCGTTGGATTGATCACTGGTGCCGTCGTGTTGAGCACCGTGGCGTTCTCGGCCATGGCTCGCGGCGGATGGGACATGGAGTGGGGCATGGGCGGCGGTCACATGGGTCACATGATGGGGGGCGGTACGAACACGTCGAACGCCCCGGTGTCGGTAGGCAGCACGGCCGAGAGCGTCGCGATCCGCGACTTCGCGTTCGCCACGGGCAACCTGCAGGTGCCGGTGGGCGCGAAGGTAACGTGGACGAACTACGACGACGCGCCGCACAGCGCTACGGCGAAAGACGGCAGCTGGAACACCGGCATTCTCAACAAGGGCGACAGCAAGTCCCTCACCTTCGACAATGCAGGAGACTTCACCTACTACTGCACGGTCCATCCGAGCATGGTGGCTCGCCTGCAGGTGCGATAGAGGAGCGTCAACCGATGGTTACAAGCACGGGCCGGGTCGCCGAACCAATAACGAACTCTGACGGCGCCAGCGAACGCCGCGGGCTGCTGGCGAGGCTCAGCGCCGCGTTTTCGGCGAGCGTTGGCGCGGTCGCTGGCATTGCGCCGCACGTCCTCCATCACATCGGTCCAATCGCCGGCGCCGCGCTGCTGACTGGCGCGGGTGGTACGGCGCTGTTCGCCGTGATCGGATTCGTGCTGACGATCCCGATGCTGCTCCGTCTCCATCGCCGTTTCGGCAGCTGGCTGGCGCCGGGGATCGCCCTCGCGATCTTCGCGGTGATGTTCACTGTTTCGACGCTCTGGATCGGCCCAGCGATCAGAGGCGACAACGGCAGCGACAACAGTGGACAACCCGCAGACCACTCCTCGCATCACCCGTGACCGGGTAATTGCGAGCGGCCTTCGGCGATGTCTGATCCAGACGTCGCCGGGGGTTGTTATCTATGGACCTGATTCGTCAGTGGGCCGCTAGGTTGAGCGCGTGTCTTAGGTGTGCGTGCCTAGAGATCCGGCAACGCACGTCCGCACTATTTCTCGGCACCGCGCCGGATACCGGAGCGGCAGATGGTGGTCGCCCACCGGCACCGTGAGACGCCGAACATCTGGTGCGCCGAGAAGGACAGAGTTGACCTCGCCATTCGAGCAGATGCGATCATCCCGGCCATAAACCAGCGTAATCCGGTCGCCCAGCGAACTAATCCGGTGTCGCGTTTCAGGTTGTCTGGCGATGAGGTCGAATGTTCCTTTGTACGATTCCCACACGTGATCAACGCCGTCCGCCGCTACCGCCGCCGGCAGGCGCGGTGCAAAGATCGGCGCAAGGCGCCTCGCGAGTTCGCGGTGCCTGCACGTGAAGGCGCACAACTGCGCCGCGCGCGGCGAATCATCTGCCATGAGTCGTGCGAGAGGCCCGAGTGCGTGCAGGTGTTTGCGGGCGGCACGTTCCGAGGCGAAGAGCGGCGCGCCGAAGCCGATCACGCGGTCAACGAGCGACGACGCATCGCTTGACGCCGTTTACGGGCAGGGCAACCGTGGTTGTGCCGGCTGCGCGCACTTCGAGGTCATACGTGCCGGCGTCGACGGGCAAGGGGCCCGCGTCCTTTCCGAACACCAGGTTCGTGAACCAGGACCGCGCCAC
>JBBSDV010000137.1:0-9345 GCA_038240335.1 Dehalococcoidia bacterium | reverse complement strand
GCCGTCAGCTCGACACGCCAGGTGTCGAACTCGCCAGCCGGCGTCTGCAGCTTCTCCTGCTTGGCGACCCGTAACGTCACGTTCTGTGTGTCGCGGCGGTTCGAGAACACCGTCGTGTACGTGACGGTGTAGTCCTTCTCGAACTTAATCGTGCGCCAGATGAAGAGCGAGGAGTCATTGTCGTACGCATGCTCCGGGACACAGAGCGGGTTACTACGCGTGCTGTCCGGGTTGGCCTCATCCGGCGGCATGTAGGTGCTCTGCTTAATGCGCACGACGCGCTTTGCCGAGCAGTCCTGATCCGTGCCCTCGTAGCTCGCCTCGGCGACTCGCTTCTCGGTACTGTCCGTGACGGTGTGCACGTCGCTGATCGGCTTGAGGGTCATCGGATCGGCGCGCACGACGGACTCGTCGGTGTTGCCCTGATCGTCCTCGGCGTGCTGCGTCAGTACGACGGCATCGCCGTCGTTCGCGATCGAGATGGTCGATTGGCCCTTGGTGTCGTTGTTGACCTTGAGTTCGTACGTGTGCGACTCCGGCGCCGACCAGGGAATCTTCGACACGATGTCTTCCGTCTTGACCGACGTCGAGTTCGCGCACGCGGACGCCGCGAGCGCGAGCAGCATGAGGGCACCGACCGACGCGACGACACGCAGCCGGCGTTGCGGGCGTTGGAGGCGCATCTGGAAAGGAATCGTCATACGAGAGCGGCCGCCGCATGCTCGACGCGCTGCAGCGCTTCGCCGATATCGCTAAGCTCGATGCCATGGTGCGTGACCATACGCAGACGGCCGGGGGAGGTCACCGTCGTCAGCACGCCGGCCTGCTTCATCGCGTGGGCGAAGCCCATCCAGTCGCCGCGCACGTGAAAGATGACGATGTTTGTATCGATCGACGCTGGATCGAGCTCCACCATCGGCAGTCGCGCGATGCCCTGCGCGAGCACCTGCGCGTTCGCATGATCGTCGCCGAGACGCGAGACCATGTGCTCGAGCGCGTACACGCCGGCGGCGGCGATGATGCCCGCCTGTCGCATACCGCCGCCGACCATTTTCCGCATCTTCCGGGCGCGCGCGATGAATTCGCTCGAACCGCAGAGCACGGAGCCAACCGGCGCGCCGAGTCCCTTCGAGAGACAGAAGCCGATCGAGTCCGCCGGCGCGCAAAGCGCAGCAACCGTGGTGTCGAGGGCGATCGCGGCATTAAAGATGCGCGCGCCATCGATGTGGACGCGCATACCGTGCCCGTGCGCGACGTCCGCGAGCGTCTGCGTCTCTTCCAGCGAGATCGCAGCACCGCTGCATCGGTTCTGGGTGTTCTCGATGCACAGGAGCGTGCTCTCGGGTAGATGTACATTCTCGCCGCGAATCGTCGCTTCGACTTCGTCAGGGGCGATACCGCCGCGTGCGTCGTTCGCCACCGGGCGGAGTTGCACGCCGGCGACACCCGCCGCGCCGGCGACTTCGTAGTGCAGGATGTGCGATTCGCTACCGACGATCGCTTCGTCGCCGCGGTCGCAGTGGGTGAGAATGGCGACGAGGTTGCTCATCGTGCCGCTGGCGACGAGGAGCGCCGCGTCCTTGCCCGTGCGCTCGGCGGACATCGCCTCTAGGCGCCGGACCGTCGGGTCTTCGCCGAGCACGTCATCACCGAGGGCGGCGTGGGCGATCGCCGCGCGCATCGCATCTGACGGCAATGTCACGGTGTCGGAACGGAGGTCGATAATGCGCGGGTCACTCATCGGCGCGAACCGTGGCCGGCCAGAGTGTCTGAAACCGCTCGCCACCCTCGATCGCCTCGACTTCGACGAGGCGCTCGCACTCGAGGAGTTCGCGGTAGGCCTCGTCGCACTGCGTGGTGGTCTCGGGCCAGCCGAGGGCGACGATGCGTCGCGCCATGTGCGCCCAAATGCCTGATTCGTCGAGCGCGCGGGCGTGGCGGGGCCAATGGAAGGTCATGATGCTCTGCGGAACGCGGAAGCGGGGCCGGAGAATCTTGACGTTACGGAAGCGCTCCTGAGCCGACTCGACCGGCTCGACGACCTTGATCAGCGGCCCAACCTGCTCGTTCGTTCGTGCGTCGACGAGCAGGCGGCGATCGGTGATCGAAAGGCGGACGACCAGCACATCGGCGTCGTCAATGACGCGCCGCACCTCATCCAGGTCGATGCCGAAATCCACACCCACAAGCACCCCTTCCCGCTCATTCTAGATTCGTACGTAGCACCGAACAAGCGCAGTAGCTTCGTAGAGCGAGTGCGACCGCCGATTGTCGGCACGTCTTCAGCCGTTCTCGTGCGTGGAACGGGCCGCGCCGAACATCAGCTCGGCCGCTTCGTGTCCGTGCGGCTCACGACCGCGATCCCCACGAGCCTCGCATGTAAGCGCTCCTGGGATCGTCAGTAGATGCGAAATGCGGTGTGAGGCGTAAGGCCCGGTTCGCGTCGCCGCGCGACTGAGGCGGGAGTGCGGGGCGCATACGCAAGTTTTAACGTTTGGGATGGCTACCCCGCCTGGACGTACTCCGGCTTCTTCACGACGGGCTGGTTCTCAGTGGAACAGTTTGGAAGAGGGCTCTTGACTCTCCCGCTGCGGGAGGCCCTACAGTTGCCTCATGCTCAAGATCGGAGACTTCGCCCGCCTCAGCCAAGTGCCGGTGAAAACACTGCGGTACTACGACGATCTGGGACTGATCACCCCGGCGCGCGTCGATGAATTCACGGGTTACCGGTACTACTCCGTCGACCAGCTTCCCCGCCTGAACCGGCTGCTCGCTCTGAAAGATCTGGGCTTCTCGCTCGACCAGATCGCGCGTGTGCTGAATGAAGGTGTCACTCACGGGCAACTGCGTGGGATGTTGATGCTGAAGCGGGCAGAGGTCGAGGATCGGCTGAGCGAGGAGCAGCAGCGTCTAGACCGCATCGAAGCCAGATTAAGTGAAATCGAACAGGAGGATGCCTTGACCGAAAGCACAGCGACGCCAGTACTGATCGACTCCCCTCTGCCCAACCGGACGTACCGGGGGAAGGTGCGTGACACGTACGATCTCGGCGACCGGCTGCTGATCGTCGCCACGGACCGCATCTCCGCGTACGACGCCGTCCTGTCAACCGGCATCCCCGATAAGGGGAAGGTCCTTAGCCAGATGTCGGCGTGGTGGTTCGACCGCACAAAGGCCGTCGTGCCCAATCACTTCATCCGCCTCGCCGACGGCACGCCGGC
This sequence comes from Dehalococcoidia bacterium, assembly GCA_038240335.1. GTDB lineage: Bacteria > Chloroflexota > Dehalococcoidia > DSTF01 > JACRBR01 > JBBSDV01. The sequence continues at coordinate 6,124 of JBBSDV010000137.1, read as the reverse complement.
CGACGATCTGCCGTTCGCGCTGCCACCCGAGCTGGCGGGCCGGTCGACGATCGCGAAGAAGGCGCAGCGCGTCGATGTCGAATGCATCGTCCGCGGCTACATCTCCGGATCGGCATGGGCGGAGTACAGCGAGTACGGCACGGTCAACGGCGTCCGCATGGCGAAGGGGCTGCTCGAAAGCCAGCAGCTGCCGGGGCCGATGTTCACGCCGACGACAAAGGCGGAAGAAAGCCACGACGAGCCGATGACGTTCTCGGACCTGATCGAGGAGGTCGGCCCCGAGCCGGCGCAGCTGCTGCGTAGCCACAGCATCGCGCTCTACAACTTCGCCGCGGCATACGCGCGGGAGCGCGGCATCATCATCGCCGATACGAAATTCGAGTTCGGATACATCGACGGCGAGCTGCACGTCATCGACGAGATTCTGACGCCCGATTCCAGCCGCTTCTGGGACGTCGCCGACTACAAGGCGGGCGGGCCGCAGCCCAGCTTCGACAAACAGTACGTGCGAGACTGGCTCTCGCAGTCCGGCTGGGATAGGCAACCGCCGGCGCCGCCCCTGCCCGGCGATGTCGTCGCGGGCACGATCGCGCGCTACGCGGAGGCGTACCGGCGCCTCACCGGCCTCGAGGTGCGATAGCCGCTACTTCTTGCCTTCCAGCGTGTCCAGCCGGACGTAAATGTCGTATTCGATACGCATGTGGTTCATGACGTTCAGCGCCACCATCCCGACGGCCAGGAGGACACGTGCAGCGAGTGGAAGAGATCGTTCGGATCTTCTTCGAACAGGTCGTGCGACGCAAGTTTTCATCTTCGTGACCCGACGGTCGAGTCAAATGCTATTCGAAACTCGGGCTAACAGTAGATAAATAACTTGGCGATTCTGGCTTCACATCGCAGATACAAGAGCACAACGTTAGCGCAGCGTTAGCCCCCAGCACTGGACTGGAGTGTTGTGTCGAGATCCGCGAGCGCACCACCGACGACGCTGGACACGCTGGGAAGCAGTCGGTACGATTACCGGCAATCTACGGCACGCGCCGAACGGCCGCTGCCCGCTCCTGGAGGTTCTCTTGGCACATTCGAAATCCGCGCTGAAGCGCTGGCGCCAGAACGAGGCGCATCGCGAGCGCAATAAGTCGATTCGCACCGGCGCGCGCACCGCCGTCCGGAAGGCGCGCGCGATCGCCGACGGCGGCGCCAGCGACGAGGCGGTCGCGGCGATCCGCGAGGCGTCTAGCATCCTCGATCGGGCGGCGAAGGGCAACGTCGTGCATCCCAACGCGGTCGCGCGGCACAAGTCTCGCCTGATGCGTCACCTCAACAAGGCGACAAATGGCACCGCCACCGTCGAGGCGCCGAAGAAGCGCAAGACGGCGGCGAAGGGCAAGGCCACCGCCGACAAGCCGAAGGCGAAAGCACCCGCGAAGCCCCGAGCGACCAAAGCAAAGCCCGCCGCGAAGGCGTAACTCGCGCCTGCGCGCTCCAACGTCCGCCATCTTCTGTGGCGGTCGTTTGTCGCTCGCTGCGTCTTCTGGCGAACTCGCCATGCTACGACGCGCCGGGCAGCTTCGGCAGCCAGATCGGCAGTCGGATTACTTGGCCCAGAATCGGCGAACATCTGGCTCTCACACGACACGCTAACGCCGATACCGCCTCAAGAGTCCGCTCGTACCGCCGACGCCTCGCGTTTAGCCATCGAGAATCACCTCCGAGTCTGTCCCCTCCACGGCGCATGCGGAACGATCGCGCACTGGATATAGTTCGCTCATGGACGACGTGCTGGCGCGGTTTAGCGTGAACGGCGGCCAGGTCGCAGACTTTTGCCGCAAGTGGGGCGTCCTCCGCTTAGAGCTATTCGGCTCCGTGCTGCGGGACGATTTCGACTCGGAGAGCGATGTCGATGTTCTCGTGACGTTCGCCGGCGGGCGGGGCATCCGCGTCGACGATCTGCTCGACATGGAGGACGAGCTTCGCGCGTTGTTCGGACGTCGCGTGGATCTGGTGAAACGACACCTCGTCGAGAATAGTCCGAACTGGATCAGGCGACGGAGCATCTTGGAGTCGGCGCACGAGGTCTATGCGGCAGCCTCATGACGACGCGTTGCTCGTGGACATGCTCGTGTATGCGCGGCGAATTGCATCCAGAGTTGTAACGGTGACACGTCCCGAGTTCGACACGGACGAAGATCTCCAGTTCGCGCTCGTCTACTTAATCCAGGTGGTGGGTGAGGCCGCGAGCAAGGTTTCACAGGAGACGCGCGACGCTCACGCTTCGATTCCATGGCGTTCCATCGTTGGAGTGCGTCATGTCGTCGTTCACGATTACCTGCGCGTCGATAACGACGTCGTATGGGACACCGCCGCAAATGGAATGCCTGACTTGATCACGGAACTCGAGTCGTTCGTTCCGCCATTCGAGAAACGGGACGATACATGACACTCTCTCTCAGCACGATGTGGGCGCAGCAGGAGCGCTTCGTCGCCGATATGCATCTCTTTGTGCGCGAGACGCTCGACCTCGGCTATGACGCGATCGAGGTCAGCCACTCCACCGCCACCGCGCCGTTCGATCGGCTGATGTCGTATCCGGACGTGCCGATCTCGTCGATCCACGCGCCGGCGCCGCTGGTGCGTAACGGTGACAAGTCGAACAGCTCGCTCAACCTCGCGTCGACCGACGACGACGAGCGCCGCACAGCCATCGAGTACACGAAGGGCAGCATCGACCTCACGAAGCAATCCGGTGGCCGTTATGTCGTCGTCCACCTCGGTGGTGTCGGCACCCCGATGTTCGATGCGGAGCGCGAGATGCGGCGGCTGTACGACTCAGGCACGCACGAGAGCGACCGCATGGAGGAGTTGCGCGCGGACTGCCACAAGCAGCGCGCCCAACAGGCCGGCCCCTGGCTCGAGAAGGCGGCCGAGACGCTCCGCGAGCTGACGGATCACGCCCGCGGGCAAGGCATCGCGCTCGGCATAGAGAACCGCCTCCACTACCACGAGATCCCGCAGCCCGCCGAAGCGGCGATGCTACTCGCGGACTACGCGAACGATGTCGCCGGCTACTGGCACGATGTTGGCCACGGGGAGGTGCAGGATCGCCTCGGCCTCGTCGACAAAACGCTCTGGCTCAACACCAACCGCCGCCGCTGCATCGGCTGCCATCTCCACGACGTCACCGGCCTCGCCGATCACCGCGCCCCCGGCAAGGGCGACGTCGATTGGAGCTACCTCGCCGCCGGCATCCCGGCCGCCGCCCTCCGCGTCTTCGAGATCAACCAATCGCAGCCCGCCGAAGACGTCCGCAAGGCGATCCCCTTCCTCCGCGAGCGCAGCGTCATCGCCTGAGCTCATCGCCCTCTGTGGCTATCTGTGGCCATCTGTGAATCGTCACCCTGCTACCCCAGCCGCTCCCGCGCCTCCATCTCGACGATCCGGTACACCTCCGCGAGCAGCATGCCGTGCGCCTGCGCGAGCGCGCGGCAGGCCTCGTACTCCGGCGCGATGCGCGGCGGTTCGTCCGGTAGGCGCTTCACCTTCACCGCCGCCGTCCCCAGGCTCGACTCGAAGGCGAAGCTCTCGCGCTGTGCTTCATGCCGCGTCACCTGCGTCACACGCAGACCGAGCGTCGTGGTCTCGCGCAGCAGGAGCGCTGCGATCGCGCTCTCGCGCTCGCCGCTGCAAAGTACCGACAGCATCACGCCGGGCCGGTTCTTTTTCATCTGGATCGGCTGGAACCAGACGTCCGCGGCGCCGGCGGCGAAGAGCAGCTCCTGCACGTAGCCAAACATCTCCGGATTCATATCATCGATGTTCGTCTCGATAAGCAGCATCGCGGGCCGCGCCGGCTCGGCCACATCGCCGACCCAGATCCGCAGCACGTTGGGCCACTCCTCGGGGTCACGGCCGCCCGCGCCGTACCCAACGCCCGTCATCGTCATCGCCGGCCGCTCGAACGTCGCCAACGTCGTCACGATCGCAGCGCCCGTCGGCGTCACCATCTCCATCGGCCGATCAGCAGCCAACGCAGCGAGCGGCGCGCCGACCTCTGCGATCAGCGCCAGCGTCGCCGGCGCGGGCACCGGCAGCGCGCCGTGCGTCGATCGCGCTGTGCCGCCGCCCGCCGGCAGCGGCGAGCAATACAGCTGCTCGATGCCGAGGAACCGCATTCCCACAACGCCGCCGACAACATCGATGATCGCGTCGAGCGCGCCGACCTCGTGAAACGCGATCTCTTCGACGCCGACGCCGTGTACCTGCGCCTCCGCCTCCGCCAGCCGCCGAAAGACCGAGGTCGCACGTTTGCGATCGGAGGGTTCGAGCCCGGAGGCATCGAGCAGCGCGACGATATCGCCGAGCCGGCGATGAGGCTGATCGACGTTCGCTAGTTCGACATGTGCCTTCGTCGCGGCGATGCCCGCGCGCGTCACCCGCTCCGTCCGCAGTTTCCAGCCGGCGACGTGGAGCTTCCGCAGTTCCGCCGTCAGCGCCGCGGCATCGACTCCCGCATCGAGCACCGCACCGAGCAGCATGTCGCCGCTGATGCCCGAGAAGCAGTCGAGGTATGCGATCCGCGTGGCGTGCCCTCCGTGCTAGATGTCGGCTATTGGACGCTGAATGTTCGACGTGGGCAAGCGTAGCCCGCGCGTGCGCCCGGGAACATCGGCACGCGGGGACGCGTCCGTTGGGGCGACGTCACGGGAGGATCTTGAAGGAGTTGAGGAAGGTGTCGAAGTCCGCCCTGTACTTGTCGCGCTGGCCCGCCGCCGTCGTCGTTGTGATGATCCAGGCGCACTTCGGCGTATCGAAGAGGATGTCGCTCTTGTCGAGCTCCGGCGTGCCTGTGCTCTGAGATTGGAACCGATAGCTCAGCACCGTCGCCGGCTGCCCCGCGATCGTCGTGGCCGATACCTGGATGTCCTTGTTCAGGCCCTGGCGCGCCGTGTTGGTCTTCTGCGAGTCGATGCGCTCCTGCTCGCCGATGTTGCCCCGAACGACGATGCAGTTCGCGGAGATGTTCGCCTGCACGTTCGCTCCGGGCGGGAGCGGCTCGAAGATCGCGTCGACGCTGGCGTCCGCGGTCTGAACCAGGTTCGCCTTGAAATTCCAGCCCGGGGGGAACGTCGCCGAGTAGCCCTTCGTCGGCGAGACGATCATGTTGCCGGTGATCTGCGGTGTCGGGAACGGCGTCACGGCGCCCTTCGCTTGGGTGCCGACGGAAAACGGCGTCGGCGACTTGATGGCGCCATCGCTGGAACCGCCACAGGCGGCGCCGAGGGCAGCGATCGCCGCAAGCGCGATCAGGACGACGATGCTCCGCCCGAACCTCATCTGCTGCTCCATTTCCAACGTAGCGAGGGGTGCGGGGCATCATAGCACCGCCCCCGCCGCATCCGCCACGCGCGCGGCATCTCTCGCGCGATGAAGCAGCAACTGTCACCGCGCCGCGACGCACGGACTTACGCCCCAGAAGGGTTCTGCTCTCGACGCTCGGCCCATTGGCCGTCAGTGTCGCGCAGCCTCGCCCACCGCGCAGCCGCAGGTGCGCGGCACACCACGAACCGCCGACGCGCGAGCGAGATCCGGGCCGGCATGAGCACCTCCGGATCGTGCCGCCCGCGGCTGCTACTTCTTGGTCGCGGGTGCTTTCGTCGTCGTGTTCTTCGCCTGCGCCTTCTGCTTCTTGTTCTTGTCGGTTGCCTTCGGACTCTTGTCGCCCATCGCGCTTGTGCTCCGATCTCTCCGCCATGTCCCGGCTCGCCGCTATCGATGCGCCTCCACGGCTTGTCGTTCGCACGATATCGGATCACGGTCATCCAGCGCGATATTCCACCCTGAACTTTCTGCGATGCGCATACCCCGCGCGGGGCAGAAGCTTCGGCGCCTTACGAACCTGCGGCGTGTGATCGGCCGGCGCTTTGGTCGATACTTTGCCATGCGCGTTCTGTCGATCGCTTGTCTCGGCACGCTCCTCGCAGGCGTCCTACTCGCCGCCTCGATTGTTGGCGTCTCACGCGCATTGCCGTCGAGTCAACCGCACGAACGTAGCACGGCCGCCGATCCGGCCGTCGCGTCCAGGGCGCCGGCGATAGACGGCACGCCGTCTTCCACAGAGCCTGAG
>JBBSDV010000136.1:0-9359 GCA_038240335.1 Dehalococcoidia bacterium | reverse complement strand
GATGTGTTGTTCCAATTCACCACGTAGCGACCGGACGCGAGATTGGGCTGAAGCGGCACGGAGAGCAGCGAGCGGTCGGCATCGCTTACCGCTGACGCGCCGGAGGTGACCAGCACGCCGGCGGCGTTCGTGACCTCAATTCCGTACGTGCCGGCGACCTTCTGAATGTCCTGGCTGAAAGTAATTTCTAGCGTCGCCGGCGCCGTCGCGACGACTTCTCCCATCGCTGGAGTCGAATTCTTGTAGCCCGCATGCGCCGATGCCGTAGCGACGAAGAGCAGGGAGAGGACGGCTCCGGCGAGGAGCGGAGGGATCAAACGTGGCTTCATGGATCCTCCTGAATTGACGCGCGACCACGCACGCACCGCACCAACGCGGATCGACGGCGATGAACGCACTTCATCGGTCCGTTGTTATACGGAGACAGCGCTTCGGAGTGGCGGCCGGCGGTCGGGCGTGACGACGATGCCGGCGAGCATGGGGATCGCGAGGGATAGCAACACCGTAAGCAGAATAGGCACCACGACGAGCGGCTGGAACAGCAGCAATTGTCCGGGTCCTGCTGGAATGGGCGCGTCGGAGCACGATCCGGGCGCAATGTGGCAGTGTGCTTCATGCACAGCGTCCTGTACCGCGGCGTCGACATGAGTGTCGGGCATGAACAGGTGATCGAACGGCAGAACGGCCGGGAGCAGTGCCAGGAACATCATGGAAGTAGCGACGAGGCGCAAGATACGGCGGCGCGGAGCGCGCCGCAGGATGATATCCGGCAATCGCGCGAGATGTGGGATCCATATGGCGACGGAAGCGATGCCGAACGTGACAAGCGCGAGCAGGAGCCACCGCATGTCGACAATCGTGACACGGGCCGCGCTCTGCGGTACATGGAGGAGCAGCGGTCGGGCCAATGCGTGTGGCATCGGGACAAGTATATAACGCCCGAGCGACGCGTCCTTGTGATACTTGTATTGCAGACTTGGCGTTTCGAACGTAGAATGCGCCCAATCCCCGCCGCGGGCGGTGCACAAGCCGAGGAGGTGCCGAATGCCCCACGAAGATCAGCTCGCATCTGTGCCGCTGTTCTCCCAGCTCACCCGCAAGGATCTCGTGCGCATTGGACGCGCGGTTGTCGAGCGCAACTACAACAAGGGTGACACCATCGTTAAAGAGGGGGAGCAGGCGGTCGCGTTCTTCATGGTGGTGAAGGGCAAGGTCGAGGTCACGCAGGGCAGCGGGACGAAGAAACAGAAGCTCAACGACCTTGGACCGGGCGCCGTGTTCGGCGAGATGGCACTGCTCGATGGCGGCCCGCGGGTCGCGACGGTCCGCGCGCTCGAGGCGACCGACTGTCTCGTGCTTTCGCGCTGGGATTTCGTCGCGGAGTTGCGCACGAACCCGCAGGTAGCGGTGGGCATGCTGCCGATTCTGAGCCGTCGCCTGCGCGAGGTCGAGGGGCGCCTCGGAGAGACGCTTTAGGCCGGTCGGTGGTTGCTGGTCGGTGGTCGCTGTGACGCGCTGCCGGCGAACGCCGCGGGCGCTGCTACTTCGAGAGCCGCGGGAATGGCGCGTTGACGGCGGCGATGCGGGCGTCGATGCGCGTCGCGATCTGCTCGCGCTCAGTCGGGTCGACGGCGTGCTCCATACCCCATCGGACGATTGCCTCCATGACGGGAGTGAGTGACAATCCGCGCTCGGTGAGGTGGTAGCTGGCGCGCAACGGGTGGTCGCTGTAGATGCGACGCTCGACGAGCGCATGCGCTTCGAGGGACTTCAGCCGGTCGGCGAGGATCTTCGTCGGGATGCCGGGACAATGCTCGACCAGCTCCTTGAATTTCGTCCGGCCGAAGAACAATTCACGGAGCACCAACATCGTCCAGCGCTCGCCGATCAGGTCGAGCGTCCGGGCGATTGGGCATTGTTGTTCGTAGCTTCGGGCCATCGGAATGTTAACCTTTCGCCGATCAGCGTATCACGCTCTTGACTAGTATCGAAAGTGACTCTATGATCTGAAGTCACTATCGCGCTTGAGCGATCGCGGCGTAACTATTTGGTCATAAGGCAGGAATAGCAGAAGGAGTCGTTCAATGGCCGGCAAGGTTTCTCATTTCGAGGTGATTGGCAAAGACGGCAAGAAGTCGCAGGAGTTCTACCGCTCGTTGTTCGGGTGGAACGTCGACGCCAACAACCCGATGAACTACGGCATGGTTCCGGGCACGGACGGCGGCATCGGCGGCGGCATCGCGCAGGGCCAGGATGCGAGCGACAAGCCGCACGTGACTTTTTACGTCGAGGTGGCGGACCTGGCGGAGACGCTCAAGAAGGCCGAGAGCCTCGGTGGTAAGACGATGATGCCGCCGATGGACGTACCCGGCGGCCCGACGATCGCGATGTTGACCGACATCGACGGCAATGCGATCGGCATCATGAAGGAAGGCAGCGGCGGCCAGATGTAAGCTGGCGAGGTTCGATCCTGAACTGGGCGACGGTCCCGGCACAAATGTGCCGGGACTTCGTTTTCGCAAGCGCGTCTCGATGCTCGGGGGCATACCGGCCGTTAGACTGGCACGCGTAGAACGGAAAGGATGCCCATGCAGGCCATCTTCGCTGAGGCGTTGACCAAGCACTTCACCGATGAGATCCGCGCCGTCGACGGCATCGATCTTGCGATCGACGAAGGCACGATCTTCGGATTCCTCGGCGCAAACGGTTCCGGCAAGACGACGACGGTGCGGATGCTGACGACGCTGCTGCGGCCGACGAGCGGCCGCGCCGAGGTGCTCGGGCTAGACGTCATGCGATCGCCAGGCCAGGTGCGGCGACGGATCGGCGTCGCCCTGCAGGAAGTTGGCCTCGACGACATCCAGACTGGCCGCGAGCTGCTGCTGTTGCAGTCGCGGCTGTACAGCGTGCCCGCCGGCGATCTGACATCGCGCGTGGAACACCTGCTGGAGGTCGTCGACCTCGCTGATGCGGCGGACCGCCGCGTCAAGACGTACTCGGGCGGGATGAAGCGCCGGCTCGATCTTGCCGCGGCGCTTGTGCATCGGCCGAAGATCGTCTTCCTCGACGAGCCGACGACGGGGCTCGATCCGATCAGCCGCGATGCAATCTGGCGGTATGTGGGCGAGCTGAACAAGAGCGAGGGTGTGACTTTTTTCTTGACGACGCAGTACCTCGAGGAGGCCGACCGGTTGGCGGATGATGTCGCGATCATGGACGCCGGCAAGATCGTGTCGCAGGGAACACCGGCGGAGCTGAAGGCGAGCATCGCAACGGACGTCGTAACGCTGCGCATCGAAGGCGGCGACGACGAGCTGCAGCGGGCGCTGACGGCGGCGCGCCGGATGGAGGGCATCGAGGAGGCGCGGATCATCGACGACGCGGTCATCGTTTACGTGCGCGACGGCAGCGCGGCGATCGGCAAGCTTGTGTTGCTGCTCGACGAGGAGTCTCTTCGGGCGCGGGAAGTGACGCTCAAGCAGCCGACGCTCGACGACGTGTTCCTGCAGAAAACGGGGCATCACCTCGATGCCGACGGGGCGGTGGCGCGAACAGAGCCGAGTGCGCCTTCGGGCACGAAGCGGAGGGGCGGCTGATGCTGGTTATGCGCGACACGTGGTACCTGATGATCCGGGCGCTGCGGGAATCCGTGCGGCAACCGGCGCTGGAAATCGGCAACGTGTTCATCCCGATGTTTTTCTTCGCGGTGACGGTCGGGGCGATCGGCAACGTCGCCGGCAAGGCGTTCGGGGTGACGAATTACACCGCGTTCCAGCTGCCGGTCGCCGTGCTGCAGGCCGTCGCGGGCGCGTCGGGCACGGCGGGACTTGCCACCGTCGGCGACATCGAGCGGGGCTACTTCGACAAGCTGATGTTGACGCCGGCACCGAGGATCTCGCTCGTCCTCGGCCGACTGGCCGCCGACGGTGTGCGGGTGATGGCGCTCACGATCCTGATCGTCGTCGTCGGCATGCTCTTCGGTTCGGGCATGAAGACGGGACCGCTTGGCGTCGTCGTGCTTGTGGCGATGGGCGGCATCTTTGGGTTGGCGTACTCCGGACTCGGCATGGCGCTGGCGCTCAAGACGGGCAGCGCCCAAGCGGCCCAGTTGGGCTTCCTGATCTTCTTTCCGCTGGTGTTTCTGTCGCCGGCGTTCGCGCCGAAAGAGGTCTTCTCGCCATGGCTCGAGTTCTTGGCGACGATCAACCCCGTTACGTACATCGTGCAGGGAATGCGGGATCTTGTGCTGAGCGGCTGGGACGTGAATTCGCTGGCGGCGGCGTTCGGGGCGATCGCCGGTCTCGGGTTGTTCACGATGACGCTCGTGCTGTTGGCTCTCCGGGGGAGAACTAGCTGAGTTTGTAGTTTGTAGTTCGTGGTTTGTAGTCTTTCGTGTCCGGCTTCCAACCCGGGACGACGATGGAGCGATACGACGAGCAGAATCATCACGACGATGACAGCAACTTGAGACGGAAATGACCGACTAGTAACGACAAACTACGAACCATGCACTTACAGGAGGCCGACGATGTATGACGCGATTGTGATCGGGGCACGGTGTGCCGGTTCGCCGACGGCGATGCTGCTGGCACGTAAGGGGTATAGAGTCCTTCTGGTCGATCGGGCGACGTTTCCGAGCGACACAATCTCGACGCACTTCATCCAACCAGAAGGCGTCGAGCGGCTGCGAGGGTGGGGGCTGCTCGAGGCTGTGCGGGCGACGAACTGTCCCGATCTGTCGCCGCCGCGCACGACGCTGAACGGCGTCGCGGTGCCATTCGGCCCGGCAGACGCGATCGGGTTGGCACCGCGACGGACAGTGCTCGACAAGCTGCTTTTCGACGCGGCCCGGGACGCGGGTGCGGAGGTGCGTGAGGGGTTTTCCGTGCGCGAGATCATCCTCGACGGCGAGCGCGTGACGGGCATCCGCGGGCAGTCGCGCGACGGTGAGAAGGTCGACGCGGACGCGCGCATCGTCGTTGGCGCCGACGGAAAGTCATCGATCGTCGCCGAGACAATCGGCGCCGAGGAGTACAACGTGCGGGCTTCGACGACGTGCGGCTACTACTCGTATTGGAAGACCGAGACGCCGATCGAACACGCGGAACTGCACATCAAGAACAAGCGCGGGGTATTCATCTTCCCGACGAACGACGGCGAGGTCTGCGTCGGCAGCGAATGGTGCGCCGACGAGTGGGACACCTTCCGCGCCGATCCGGAAGCGAACATCCTCCTCGCCCTCGACTCCGTCTCGGAGATCGCGCCTCGCGTGCGCGCCGGCATGCGGACCGAGAAGATCTTCGGCATGAAGACGCCGCACAGCTTCTATCGCAAGCCGTTCGGACCGGGCTGGGCGCTAGTCGGCGACGCCGGGTATCACAAGGATCCGGTGACGGGCATCGGCATCACGGACAGCTTTCGGGATGCACAACTGCTCGCCGATGTGATCGATGCGGGCTTCGCGGGCAAGCAGCCGCTCGAGGAAGCGCTCGCGGGGTATCAGCAGCAGCGCGATGCGGCGACGCAGCTCATGTACGAGGTAACGGCGCAGCTGGCGACGCTCGATCCGAGCGAGGGGCTGATCCAGATGATTGCGGGTGGTGCACCGGCGCCGGCATGAGCGATTTGGGGTGCGACACCGAGGACTGAGCAGCAGCGCGGCCGCCGCGTCAGCCGAGGGGTGCGGATCCCGGGTTGCGGCCAACGATGGTTTCCACTCGTTCCGTGATCGCCGGGTTGAATTCGGGATGCGTGAGGATGTGGAGCCGTCCCTGCTCGATCGACTCGAAGACTTTCTGAGCGACATCCGCGGGGCGCATGCCGGCCTCGAGCGTGGCGCGAAAGGCGGCGATCATCGGGTCGTTCGGATCGGGTGCAGGGCCCGTCTCGGCGAGCTCTTCCGGCCGGTTCCGGGATGCGTCCATGATCTTCGTCGAGACGAAGCCGGGGCAGAGCACCGACACGCCGATCTTAGAGCCGACGATCTGCAGCTCCTGAAACAGCGATTCGGAGAGGGCCACGACGCCGAACTTGCTGACGCTGTACGGGCCGGAGAACGGGCCGGCGACGAGCCCGGCGACTGAGCCGGTGTTGACAATGTGCGCCTCCTCGCCATGGGCGAGCATCGACGGGACGAACGTCCGCACGCCGTGAATGACGCCCCAGAGATTGACGCCGAGCGTCCACTCCCAGTCTGCGTTCGTCTGCTCCCACATGAGGCCGCCGACGCTGACGCCGGCGTTGTTGCAGAGGACGTGCACGTAGCCGAACGCGTCGATCGCCCGGCGATGCAGTTCTTCGACTGAGTCGAGCTTGCGGACGTCGGTCTGGACGGCGATCGCCGAAACGCCGCGTTCGAGCAGCGATTCTTCGGCGGCGCGGAGCGGCTTCTCCTCGACGTCCGCGAGCACGACGCGCATCTTTGCGTCGGCGAAGCGGTTGGCGAGCGCCAAGCCGATGCCGCTCGCGGCGCCGGTAATGACCGCTGTCTTGCCTTCGAATTCGTGCATGCTTACCTCCTCGTCTTCGGCTTCAGGGACAAGGCAACTATATGCGGTGGTTCACGTTCGCGCCGCAGCTGTCGCACATCACGGAATCGTCGCTGAAACGCGGCGAGGCAGAACTATTACCAGCCAATCGGCGCGACGCACGCCGTGACGAATCCAGCTGACGTTTGTATCGAAGGCGAGACGAATCGGTGTTACGACGATACATCCACCGGCCGTCGCCCGGAGTGTCTTGCGCGCGTATCATCTACGTGGTGCGCGGCTGCTGCGCCAGGTCACCGCGCTTCGCTTGCGAAAAGCGCAACGAGCCGGTTCTGCGCGGCCAGTGACGTGCACGTATTCTGAGTTTGAAAAGGCTTCGTTGAGCGATCAGCACGGCTCGTGCAGGCCCGCCGTCGCCACACCTGGAGGAAGAGATGCTCACGGGATTTTCACGGTTCTGCTACCGTCGCCGTCGCTTCGTGCTGCTCGGATGGGTTGCGCTGATCATTGGCCTCTTCGCGCTCTCGAATGTTGCAGGAGGTGCGTTCAAGACGGAGTTCAACCTCCCCGGCTCCGATACGGAGGCGGCGACGCAGATCCTGAACCGTCACGGTTTTGAATCGCGCACGGGGAACGACGGCCAGATTGTGTTTCACGCCGAGCAGGGGATCAACGATCCGACGGTGCGCGCCGGCGTTGAGTCGCTGCTGGCCAAGATCGGCAACACGGTGCCGGGCGCAACGATCGTGAGCCCGTACGCGCCCGAAGGCGCGCGTCAAATCGCGCCGGACGGCAACCTGGCGTACGCGGTGATCCATTTCTCGGACCGACCGCAGGAGGACTACACAAAAGCCGGCGACAAGATCAAGGACATTGGCGGCGGTGTCCATGTGCAAGGGCTGCAGATCGAGTATGGGGGCGACATGTTCGCCGCTTTCTCGATGCCGGCGAGCGAGGCGATCGGGTTGATCGCGGCGGTGATCATTCTCATCATCGCGTTCGGTTCGCTGCTGGCGATGGGGTTGCCGGTGATCACGGCTCTCTTCGGGGTTGGCTGCGGTGTCGCACTCGTGAGCCTGACGACGCGCGTTCTCGCGGTGCCGAACTTCACAACATCAACGGCCGCCATGCTGGGAATCGGCGTCGGCATCGACTACGCGCTGCTGATCGTAACGCGGTACCGGCAGAGTCTGCGCGAAGGGCTCGCGCCCGAAGACGCGGTGATCATGGCGATGAACACGGCGGGGCGATCGGTGATCTTTGCGGGGATCACGGTCGTCGTCGCCGTGCTTGGCATGTTCACGCTGCAACTCGACCTCGTGCGGAGCGTTGCAACGGGGGCGGCGCTGGCCGTCTTCATGACCATGCTCGCGTCGGTGACACTGTTGCCGGCGCTGCTGGGGTTCACCGGACGCAACATCGACAAGCTCGGGTTGCCGCACGCACGGAAGAATGAGACGGCGAATGGACAGTCGTTCTGGCACCGCTGGAGCCGGCTTGTCCAACGATATCCCTGGTACGCCGCGATCGGGTCGACGGCAGTGCTCATCGTGCTCACGCTGCCATTGTTCTCGATGCGACTGGGGTTCGGCGACGCCGGCAACCGGCCGACCGGCGACACGAGCCGGCGCGCCTACGACCTGCTGGCCCAGGGGTTCGGCCCGGGCTTCAACGGGCCGTTGATCCTCGCTGCCGAGAACCCCGGCGGGCCGATCGCGATGGACGTCATGCGGAACGTCTCCGCGCGCCTGAACGAGACGCCTGGAGTGAGCTTCGCGAGCCCGCCACAGCCGAGCGACGACGGAGAGGCGGCGCTGATCGTCGTCATCCCGGACAGCGCGCCTCAGGACAAGGCGACGTCGGATCTCGTGCACCACTTGCGCGACGACGTCATTCCGCAGGCGCTGCAGGGCAATCCGACTGTCGCGAAACTGGGCGGCGTGACGGCCGCGTCGGAGGACTTCGCCTCGTACGTCGGCGGCCGTATGCCGTTGTTCTTCGCCGCGGTACTCGCGCTTTCATTCATCCTCCTTATGGTCGTGTTCCGCAGCATCCTTGTGCCGTTGAAAGCCGTCATCGTGAACATGCTCTCGATCGGCGCTGCGTTCGGCGCGATCGTCGCGGTGTTCCAGTGGGGCTGGGGCGCGAGCCTGATCGGCGTCGGCAAGGCGGGCCCGATCGAGTCGTGGGTGCCGATGATGCTGTTCGCAATCGTGTTCGGGCTCTCGATGGACTACGAAGTGTTTTTGCTGTCGCGCATCCGCGAGGAGTACGACCGCAGCGGCGACAACGCGAGCGCCGTCGCGGAAGGGCTGGCGGCGACGGCGCGGGTGATCACGGCGGCAGCGGCGATTATGGTGTGCGTGTTCGCGAGCTTCGTGCTCGGCGACGATCGGTCGCTCAAGCTGTTCGGGTTCGGCCTCGCGTTCGCGGTCTTCGTCGATGCGACGCTGGTGCGGCTCGTGCTGGTTCCGGCGACGATGGAGCTGCTTGGCCGAGCGAATTGGTGGCTACCGGCCTGGCTCGACCGCTGGTTGCCGTCCGTATCGCTCGAAGGGCGCGATACGGGAGCCGCGCCGGTACATTTGGAGAAGCGAAGCGCCTAGCGGCGGGCTCCTTGTGGCCGTGTGGTTTCGCGACGAGCATCCGTCGGCGGCGTTGTCCGCCTTCCTCGCTTCATCGACGTGTCCGCTCGAGCGTACCCGGATATACAAACTGTTTGAAATGAGTGCAGGTCTTCGGCGACACCCCCGACCCCCCTCTCTGACGGCGCGCTGGCCGTCAGAGGCCCTGCGAACTCTGCCGTTTCGCGTGCCTTTTCCGGTCAATCGAGAGGAGCCACTCGGGAGGTGACGGAGAATCGGACGCACG
>JBBSDV010000135.1:0-9438 GCA_038240335.1 Dehalococcoidia bacterium | reverse complement strand
TCGGCGTAGCGCCACACCGAGTGCGGCCCGCGTTCGATAGTCTCCCGCGTGATGTTCCGGTGCATCGCGTCGTAGTCGTATGCGACCTCGAGCGGTCCGAAGCAGAACTCGCAGACGTGCAGCGGTTCGAGTGGATATTCGCGGCCGCATTCACGGCAACGCAGGGCTTTGGCGTAGGGCATGGCGTACCTCCTGTGTCGCGCCCGCGCAGAGGCGGACGGACGAGCCGGGATCGAATCGGCTATCCCAAGCGGGCGCCCCGGCTCTCCCGGGGCTGAGGCATCGCCATAAAGAGGTTCATCAGAATCCGTCGATTTCGCCGAATAACAGAATCCGCCTCGCAGGCGGACGCGTCGCACGATAGCAATGTGTCGCGCCGATCGTCAAGGTAGCGCCGGATCGACGAAAGAGAGTGGCTGCGATCAACCGGCCAGCCAGCGGTACGCTCGATGTCAAGCGGTTCTGCGCATGGGCGTGCCTGCTTGCCGTGTCCCCGTGTTAGCCTCACACCGACCATGACCGACGACGCTGCTCCTCCGCCGTACACGCTGATCCGTGACCTGCCGCCGACGTCGCGGCCTCGTGAGCGGCTGCGTGACTTCGGCCCGACAGCGCTCTCGGAAGCGGAGCTGCTGGCGATTCTCCTGCGGGTCGGTTCGACGCGCGAAAGCGCCCTCTCCCAGGCGGAGCGGCTGCTCGCGCGCTTCGGCTCGCTGCGCGGCTTCGCGCAGGCGTCGTTCGCTGAAATGTGCAACGAAAAGGGGCTGGGGGAGGCGAAGACGGCGCAGATCAAGGCCGCGATCGAGCTCGGCGTGCGCGTGGCGCGGTCGACGACGGACGAGCGTATCATCGTGCACGGCGCTGATGACATCGCCAAGATGCTCGCGCCAGAGATGTCGCTACTCGACCAGGAACAGGTGCGGATCGTGCTGCTCGACACACGTAGCCGCGTTATTGAGTCGAGAATTGCGTACGTCGGCAGCGTTCACACGACGCCCGTACGCATCGCGGAACTGCTAGGGCACGCGATCCGCGCCCGGGCGACGAGCTTCGTGCTGGTGCATAATCATCCGTCTGGGGACCCCAGGCCGTCTGCTGCGGACATCCAGATGACCGCTCAAGTGCGCGAGGCGGCGAAACTGATGGACATCGAGTTACACGATCACGTCGTCATCGGCGGCGGCCGCTACGCCAGCATGTGCGCGCTCGGCCTTGGCGGATTCCCCAGGACGTGAGTGCGGGAGACGCGCGAGCGGCGAACGAACGTGTGCGCCTCATCGCCCTCGACCTCGACGGCACGCTGCTGAGCAAGGACAACACGATCAGCGACGCCAACGCCGCCGCCGTCCGCGACGCGACGGCTGCGGGCGTCCATATCGTGATCGCGACATCGCGCTGGTACACGCTGGCGAAGCGCACCGCTGACCTGCTCGGTGTCACGTCGCCGATTATCTGCCACAACGGCGCGATGATCCGCGATACGCGCGGTGATACGCACATTCTCTCGCTCGGCCTACCCGCCGCGCCGGCGATCGAGATCGCCGCGATCGCGGACGAGGCGCGTTACGAGTCAATGACGACGGTGAACGACATCACGTATCTGCTGACGCGCCGTCCCAACATCGATCCGGCGCGACTGCCGCCGGGAATGGTGCTTGCCGAGCGCCTCTCGGATCATGTGGCCAACGGCTGCGAGGCGTTCCTCTTCTTCGGCGAAGACGCGACGAACGGCTTGCGCACACGCCTCGCCGGGAAGTACGACGGCATGTTGAATCTCGCGTACGGGTACAGCGAGACCTTTCCGCATTATCTCAATATCGTCCACGCGGGCGCAGACAAGGGCCGCGCGCTGCGCATCGTCGCCGAGCACGTCGGCGTGCCGATGTCGCAGACGCTTGCTATCGGCGATGCCGCTCCCGACCTTGAGATGATGGACGTGGCGGCGATAGGCATGGCGATGGGCAACGCACCGGACGACGTTAAGTCACGAGCCGACGTCGTCGGCCCAAGCAACCTCGAGGACGGCGTCGCATGGGCGATCCGCAAGTTTGCGCTGTGAGAGCTGTGCGTGAGAGCGACTCCGCCACAGGAGGCTTTTGCCCCTGGCGGACGGGTCGTTGCGTCTGCAGTCGCGTTAACCGGCAGTCCCCACACTTAATCCACCGAACGAGGTCCAGCGCTCCAGAATAGCCCGTCATCGCCGATGCTACCCGTAAGGGGTCATCGCGTGCGCTCATTCTTGTTGGGTATCGGTATGTTCGCGCTGCTCATCGCCGGCGTTGGCGGTGGTTGGATCGCAATGAACGGCTACGAGCCGGGGTCGATCGGCACGCCCGCGCACGCGGGTGCGATCTCGAACGGACGTCCGGATCAATGCACGAACGTCAATTTCAGCGTGAAGCAACGAGCGGAGGCGAAACGCACGATTCCGCTCGACGAGAACACGATCGTGCGCGGCACGTGGGAGGTCGATGGCGGCTTCGGGCGCGTCGACATCCTGATGCGCATCGTCGACCCGCAGGGGCGCGACACGTTCGCGTCGCCGAAAGTCGAGAACTACGACTTCATGTTCCCCGTGAAGCTCCGCGGCGATTATACGTTCGTTTTCGACAACCGGTATTCGATGTACACCGCGAAATCCGTTGGGCTCTACTATTGTGTCGATGCCGGCGCCCCGCGTTCGCCCGGAAGTGCTCCGCTGGGGCAAATAGTTCGCGGCTCAGAGGTGAGGCTGTAGGCCCGAGATCACGATTCAATCCGAAATCGACCCCGACCCCGACTTCCGACGCTCGGCTTCGACCTCCGATATGCTGCGCTCTCCGGCCACACCCGCTATAACTCGTCGTATTCGATCCGTCCCGGTGAGGGCGCAAGCACGGGAGCGATTATGGTTGCGACGACCGACATCATCGATGAGATCGCGTCGATCATCGATGAGCGCAGTCTGCTCAGGCATCCGTTCTACCAAGCATGGCAGCGCGGCGAGCTGACGCGCGAGCACCTGCGGGGGTACGCGTCGCAGTACTACCAGCACGTGCTCGCCTTCCCGCAGTACGTCAGCGCCGCGCACGCGATCTGCCCCGACCAGGGTGAGCGCCAGGAGCTGCTCGAAAACCTTATCGAGGAGGAGCGCGGCGACGAGAACCATCCGGAGCTCTGGCTCCGATTCGCCGAGGGTGTCGGCGCGACGCGCGCCGACGTCGAGCACGCCCAGCCGTTGCCGGAGACGGATGAGCTCGTCGCGACATTCAGGGATGCCACGATGCGGCGCTCGTTCGCCGAAGCCTGCGCCGCGCTGTACGTCTACGAATCGCAGGTGCCCGACGTCGCGCGCACCAAGATCGCTGGTCTCCAGCAGTTCTACGGCGTGGACGATGACCGCACGCTGCAGTTCTTCGAGGTGCACATTGGCGCCGACGAGATCCATGCCGAAGTCGGCGCTAGCATGGTGCGCCGGCACGTCAGGAACGACGCCGAGCGCGAAGTCGTCCTATCCACCGCGCGTGAATGCGCTGACGCGCTATGGGGCTTCCTCGATGGCTGCTATCGCGAGTACGTCGCGGCCTGATGCGGTACTGATGTCGCTCGACCTCACCTTCATCGGCACCGGCAACGCCTTCGCACCGACGCGCTACTGGAGCTCGTTTCTGGCCAACGACCGCTACCTCTTCGATGCGCCGCCAACGCTCCTCGCGCACCTGAAGAAGCTCGGGAAGGACGCTGGTGAGATCGAGGTTGTATTCATCAGCCACTTCCACGGCGATCACTACTTCGGGCTGCCATTCCTCCTGCTCGAATATGCGGAGTTGGCGCCGCGACAGAAGGCTCTGACGATCGTCGGACCGCCGGGTATCGCGAAGCGGGTGCAATCGGTGACCGACCTCGCCTTCTCGAACGTGTTTCGCAAAGACCGCGGGTATGACCTCAACTTCATCGAGGCGCATGACAAAAAAGGTTCTAGCATCGCCGGCTGCACGTTCACGGCCCGCAAAGTGAAACATGTCGATGGTCTCGAGTGCTTCGGCTACAGGGTCGAGGCGCCGGACGGCACAATCGCGTACTCGGGTGACACCGTGATGTGCGATGCGCTCGTGCCGCTCGCTGATGAGGCGGATGTGTTCGTCGTGGAATGCTCCTGTTGGGGCGACCAGTGCGGTCCTCACCTGAACCCGAAGAACATCCTCGATCTCCGCACGAAGGTCAGCGCGAAGACGCGGTTCGTCCTTACGCACATCGGCGCGGGCGAAGCGCCTGCCGCCATCACGGATGCTGGCATCCTCATCGCCGACGACCTGAAGACGATCACGATCTAGTCTTCTCGCTGGTCGCTGGTCGCTGGTCGCTGGTCGCTGGTCGCTGGTCGCTGGTCGCTGGTCGCTCTGGAAGCCGAACAGAAGGCAAGCGCCATCCTCCTGTCCGCGGCTTGGATAGACTGATAGCGCTCCGCTTCGAACCTTCGTCTACCGAAAGGAACCATCTTGGCCATTGAATGGCAGATATCGAAACTCGCCAACGGCATGCGCGTGGTCACAACGCCGATTCCTACAGCGCAATCTGTCAGCGTCAACGTATTCGTCGGCATCGGCTCGCGAGGCGAGACGCGACGCACGAACGGCGTCTCGCACTACATGGAGCATCTGCTCTTCAAGGGCACGAAGCGCCGTCCGGACGCGATCACGATTGCCGAGGCGATCGAAGGCGCGGGTGGCGTGTTGAATGCGTACACATCGAAGGAGCTGACTTGCTACTGGAACCAGGTTCCGTTCGACAAGCTCGCCCTTGCTACGGATGTGGTCGCTGACATGTACATGCACTCCGTGCTCGCACAGGAGGAAATCGATCGGGAGCGGACCGTCGTACAGCAGGAAATTCGCCGCTCGTTCGATCAACCGGGCGCGTGGGCATCCGAACTCCTATCCACCGCGACCTTCGGCGACCAGCCGATTGGATGGCCGATTGCCGGCACGATTGAGACGGTCGAAGGAATGCGCCGCGTCGACTTCGTTCAGCATGTCGAAACCTACTACGTGCCCTCGAACACGGTGCTGAGCATCGCCGGCAATACGACGCATCAGGAAGTGATGCGGCTCGCGGAAGAGTGCTTCGGCCCGATGCAGGATCATCCGGTGCCCGCGCAGTCTCCCGCGCAAGCGACGTTCGCTGACGAACGTGTCGTCGTTGAGACGCGCGAGATAGCGCAATGCAACATGGGCATCTCGCTGCACGCGATCGCGCGGAAGGATCCCGACCGCTACCCGCTGATGGTCATGAACACGATCCTTGGACGCGGCATGAGCTCGCGGCTTTTCAAGGAAGTTCGCGAGCGCCGCGGCCTCGCCTACTCGGTCGGTTCAGGAGTCTCGCGCTACAACGACATCGGCACCATGGGGATCAGCGCCGGCGTGACGCTCGAGCATCTCGAGGAAGCAACGAAGGTAATCCGTGACGAATTGTTCCGCCTGCGCGAAGAGCCCGTTTCGGAAGAAGAAGTGACGAAGGCGCGCGACTTCTCGACCGGCAACTTCCGTCTTGGTCTTGAGTCGACGATGTCGCTGGCGCAGCGTGCCGGTGAGTCGTTGCTGATGACGGGGGAGATTGAGCCGATCGAGGACGTCGTTTCGGGCATCGCTGCTGTTACATCGGCGGACGTGCAGCGCGTGGCACAGCGACTGTTTCGACCAGGCGGCTTCGCGATGGCCGTCGTCGGCCCCGGCGGCGACGCGGATCGCTTGCGAAACATCCTCGAGGCCGCGTAGCGGCTAGCGTTCGAGGAGGTCGTTGACCTTCTCGACGAGGCTTTGCGCGTCGAAGGGGAGATGCAGGTACTCGTCAGCGCCCTTGTGCTCCGTCTGCATCGGGTGGCTCGCCGAGTGCAGGTCAATGATGCGGGCATTCGGAACCATCGTGCGCAGTTCGTCGATGCACGCCTGCTTCTGCATGTCCGGCATGTCGTTGTTGACGATGATCACGTCCGGCTGATACTCCTGCACTTTGTTCGGCGCGTCAACCGCGTGCGCGACCTTCGACGTCTCGAACCCTTCTTCGAGAAGGATCCATGCCATCGTTTGCATCAAGGGTGTCTCGGCTTCGATGAGAAGTACGCTCGGCAACCCGATCTCCTTTGGGCTTCGAATCGCGATGCCCGATGCATTCATGCCTGCGGCTGCCAGCGGTTGATTTGATCGACGATTTCGCTGACGCGATAAGGCGGAGCAGCGTACGCGTCCGCGCCGCTGATCGTCGCATCCTCAGCGTTGGAAGTGAGCATATCAATAACACAGACGAGCGGATACGCCGTGCGAAGCGCTTTGATAGCAGATTGCTTGCTCTCAGCGTCCATTGCCACGTTTAGTATGACGGCGGTCGGCTCGAGTTCCGCCGAGCGTGCCGCAGCATCGTCAACGCCACGGCTCATCGACACGGAAAAGCCGGCGTCCATTAGGGCCCACGTGAGTAGTCGTAGAAGCGGACCTTCGTTTTCGATGACAAGAACGCCGGCCATATCGCACCTCACGCTATACCAGTGGGATGAACGAATGTGGCGGATTCGTAACAAGACCATATACGATGCGCGGGATCAAATGGAAGCGGCAGCAGGTTCAACCTGCTGTTCCATGCAACGCCGGAATGTCGGATCGATGGCTTGTCCTATGAGGCTTATGCGCTGCGATTGCGCAACGTTCAGGCGTTCCACCTCACCACGACCCGCTCCGTCCGGCAACTGCGCGTCCTGGCCGATGCGCGCGGCCCAGCCCGAAGATGGAGACGAGCGCTGCGCCGGCGATGAACCCGCCGATATGGGCAAAATATGCCACGCCACCGGATGCGCCGACGGCGTTGACGCCGAGCGCGGAGACGCCACTGAACACTTGCAGCACAAACCAGAAGCCGATCAACAGGAACGCCGGCAAGCGAAACGGGATGAAGAAGAAGATTGGGATCAGTACCGACACCGTCGCGCGGGGATACAACACGATGTACGCGCCCATGATGCCGGCGATGGCGCCGCTTGCACCGATTGCCGGCGTCACGTCGTTGGCGTTGACGAGGCCGTGGGTGAGGGCCGCCAGCGCGCCGACGAGAAGGTAGAAGACGGCGTAGCGCACGTGTCCCATGGCATCCTCAACATTGTCGCCGAAGATCCAGAGGAACAGCATGTTGCCGAGAATGTGGAGCCAGCCGCCATGCATGAACATCGCGCTGAACCAAGTCCACGCGGGATGTGGTTGTGCGCCGCACTCGCGCATCTGCGCGCCGGCGAGATGCCGATCCCATCCAAGTGCGTCGAAGGTGCACGCGGGAATATTGCCCCAGTGGAAGATGAATTGATCGAGCTCGCTTGTGATTCGAACGTTGCCGATCACGGTGCGCAGCGAATGCTGGCTCACGGAGAGCTCGTAGAAGAATACGGCGAAGTTGATGACGATGATCGCGACGTTCACGTACGGAAACTTCCGCGAGCGTTCGCTGTCGGCGATCGGGATCATGCGTTTACGCCCCAAGCCGCCGGGCCGCGAGCCATACACGAAACGCGCGAAGGCCGGCGACAAAATCGTAAATGCGATGGAGATGGGAAACAATGATCCAGCGGCGGCGCCATGGGATTTGGGCTGGTCGGCGATAACGAGGAAGGGATGTACGGGCCTCGCGAGCTACGGTGCCGGCGTCGCGAGCACGACCTCGCCTTCGATGGTGCGGCTATGGTCCGGATCGGCAATCTCATAACATTCGCGGATCGCGACCGTAGGATACAGCATCGCGAAGACCGGGCAGTAGCGGGTCATTGAAAGCTCGATGGCCCGACGTACGCTCGATTCAGAGACATTGGCTCCGACGAATGCGTGCGTCATGACGACGGCGGTGTAGACCCGCGGGTGGTCGTCGGCGCGCTCACCGGTCATCCGCAATTCATACGAGACGACGTCCTGGCGCATCTTTCGGAGGATCGAGATCACATCCATTCCCGTGCAGCCGGCGAGCGTTACGAGCTGAAGCTCCATCGGCGACACGCCGGCGAGCGGCGCCGAGGCATCGAGCGAGGAGTCAAGATGCACGTCATGGCCACTGCGCGTGTGCGCGACGAAATGCAGGTTATCGAGCAGTTCAATCCGCGTCTCGCGAGTCGGCGACATGCTCTCCCCCACCGTCTTCTTAACCACGATGGAAGTGTAAACGAGGGGTAACACGATACTTCGGACATAAGAAGGGCGCAGGCGATTCGTTCGCCTGCGCCCTCGCCTCGCGGAGTCCGCGCGCTCCGTCAGCCCTACTAGAGGCGTCTTGACAGTACGACGGAAAGTAGCTCGTCATCAATATTAAAACAGGTACATTTTGTACCCTTTTCCGGAAATTGGGAAATATTCATTCATGATGCGATTCGAGACGCGAACCACAGACCGTTCACCGTGTGATCTTGGTCCGACCTGCTCGGGCGCGGCCGATCGCGCGTTTCGACGGGGATTCTCGTGCTCACGGGGCCTACGTTTTGCGCTCAGTCGGGTGTTGACGTCTCGGCCGGCCATGCCCTCATTGTGAGGAACCCGTAAACGGCCGCGTCCATGGTCCAGTTCCAGACGCTGACCGCAATCGCCCGCCGGCGTGATTTTGCCTTCCGTAGGGCGAAATAGGGGAGCGGCATTCTGTCGAGTACCAGGTGGGAGCCGACGATGACGGCGCCAGCCAAGGAATCGGCGACGACGTCGCGATCTCCATCCCCGTCGCTGGTGCTGATCATGCCGCTGACGCCCGCAAGCATGCCGGCACCCAGAGCGAACCCGAGGGTGTGACTGCCATGCTTCTTGTTCTTGTGCAGCTTCCAGGCGTCACGATGGAGCAGCATGCTAAGCGGCACATCGAGATCGAGGGCGCCTGCCGCCACGATTGCCGCGGCGACGCCGCGCCGCGAGCGGATACCCAGGCGCCGCGCCAACAGAGTACCGACGAGCGCGTGGCCGATGGGCGTCGCCAATAGAAGTTCTCCTTGATGCCGTGATGCGCGACGACGGTTACTGGCTTGCGCCGCTGCTGGCGGGGGTGGATTTAGCGCCGCCTGCCGGGTTCTGCTCCGTCTGCACCGATTCGATCGCAAGCGCCGAGCCGTTGTATGCGTACGTCGTTCGCCGCAGCATGCTGGGGCAGCAGTTCGGGTCGTCAGGTCCAGGCACGGGTTGTGTCATCACCATCTTGCCGGCCTCGAGGGCAACTGCGAGGCCGCGTTGATCCTCGGGGAACACCTGCAGGAGCGTCTGCGTACCCGCGCCGGCCGGTGTGAGGACGAGAAAGCCGATGTTGCCGAGCGTGCCGCCAGAGCTGACCGGTACGATCGCCTCGTCGGCGCCATCGCCAGTGACGTCGGCGTAGAGGACCGCCGCCTGGTTCACCTGACCTCCAGAGTTGGCAACCGCCGTCCGCACGTCGGGCTCCGATTTCACGTCAATT
>JBBSDV010000134.1:0-9443 GCA_038240335.1 Dehalococcoidia bacterium | reverse complement strand
GGCGTCGATGAAGATGAGCAAGTCGGACAAGAACTCGGCGCTGTTCGTTCACGATAGCGCGGAGGAGATCCGGACGAAGGTGCGGAAGGCGTTCTGCCCGCCGGACTCGGCGCAGTTCAACCCGATGCTCGACTGGACGCGTAAGCTGATCTTTCCTCGCGACGGCGAGTTCCGAATTGCCCGAACGCCCGATCATGGCGGCGACCTGCGGTTCACGTCGCCCGAGGAGGTTGACGAGGCATACCTCGCCGGCAGCCTGCACCCGGCCGACCTCAAGAGCGGCGTCGCCGAGTGGCTCGTCACCGCGCTCGAGCCCGCGCGCGCAGCGTTCGCGGCCACGGAGCGGCAGGCGCTGCTCGCCGAGCTCGACGCGCTGATCGCCCGGTAAGCCGGACGCGCCCGTTGCGCGCCTGCGATTCGGCTACAATCCGTTATGGCCACGGACATTACCAAGACAGAGCACCCGCACATCGTGCGCGCGATCGGTGCGGGGGGCGAGACGGCCGTAATCGACGGCACCGGTATCGGTGTTTGGTTCATCGTGCGTCAACTTCGCACGGGGGATACGCCGGAAGATATCGCCTCGGCGTTGCCGCATTTGTCGCTCGCGGCGGTCTACGACGCACTCAGCTACTACCATGACCATCCGGCGGAGATCGACCCGATCATCGCCCAGGGCGACCGGCTCGCTCGCGGCATCGACGACGCCGCGGCCGATCCGCTCGGCGATTGAGAGCTCGCCTGTACATCGATGAAGATGTGAGCTCGACATTGGCGCCGTTGCTGCGCGCTGCCGGTTATGACGCGATGTCGGTCGTCGAAGTCGGCGCGTTGTCGGAGAGTGATGAGGAACAGTTCCAGCGCGCGATACGCGACCGCCGCACAGTCTTTACATTCAACTCCCGTGGCTTTCCGGGCGATCGCCGAACGAGCTGTCGCAACTGGTCTTGGCCACCCCGGCATCATCATTTCTTACCACCAATACGCGCGGAGTGAGGTCCGCGCCCTGCGCGACGCGCTCTTGAAATTCCTCGACGAGCATTCAGCCGAAGATCTCGCGAACGGATTGATCGTGCTGCCTCGAGCGACGCGCCCATGACGATGCGCCGCGATGCGCAACCCCTCGCTATACTCAGTCGTGGCCATTGACCAGCAGTTTCTCGACGAGATCGAGCGGAAGCTCGGGACGCACGCGCCTTCGCTCGCGGAGGAGTACCTGCGCGCCGTCGCGGATGTGCGGCCGGTGCTGTCCGAGGCGGACTTCCGGATGTGGGCCGAGGAAGGCGTCGAACTCTCGGCGCACTCGCTGCGGTCGTGGGAAGCGGCGATCGACTACTTCCGCGTGTCCGCTGAGGTCATGCGCGCGCTGCCGACCGGCGCATTCCGCCACTGGGCGCACGCTGGGCGAGGCCTCGCCGAGTACTCGTCCGTCGTCGCCGCGGCGTTCTTCAAGGCAAGCCCGAAGTGCGTCTCGCATCTGGACGAGAACCAGATCACCGAGTGGGCGGCGCTCGGCCAGCGCCTCTACAAGGGCCACTGGAAGTCGATCTCGCTTGCGACCGTGTACTTCAGCGCGAGTCCCGGCCTGTTGCCCTCGCTGCGGCTGCCCGACATGGCGCGGCTGGTCGCGCTGATCGAGTCTGTGGCCGAACGCTCGTACGAGCTCGCGTCGGCCTGCCTCGATGCCGCTCCGAACCTGTTTCAGTCGCTGACGAAGGCCGATCGTGCGCCCTTCCTGACGCTCGCGACGGCGGTGGGCGAAGCGTCGTGGGCGGATGTGCGGATCTGCTTCGAGCGTTCGCCGGGGTTGCTCTCGCCGATCGATCCGACGGCGCGCGGGCGATTTCTCGCACTCGCGGCGAATGTCGCGAAGCGCAGCGGACGGCACGCCTATGGGCTTTTCTCAGAAGGTGCCCTGGCGCTGGCGACGGTGTCGAAGGACAGCCACCACGACCTGCTCTCCATGGCCGAGGAGCTGGCCGCGGCATCACCGTCGGCGGCGATGGAGTTCCTCAAGTCGTCGCCGGAAGTACTGAAGCGCATCCGCATCTCCGAGCTGGCGAGCTGGCATTCGGCCGGCCGCAACATCCTCGCCCTGAGCGTCGACGGCGGCGAGGCGTACTTCCGGCTCGAGTCGGGCAAGGGCGAGGAGGTGCTGACGCAGCTGTCGTCGCGCGTCGATCTCTCCCGCGTCGGCGAGGTGCTGCGCCTGTACTGCAAGGCACTCACGGGGACGAATGTCTCGATCCAGCCCGTCTCCTATCTCGCGGAGAAGGGCATCGGCTGGGTCAGCGAGCAGCGGCCGAGCACGGAGGGGACCACTGTCTTCCTGCCGGAATTCGTCGAGGAGTTCGTCGATCGCGATCAGAACTTCTCGGTGTACAAGGTGTTCTCGACACACCAGGCGGCGCACCTCGAATTCGGCAGCTTCTTCTTTCGCTTCGTACGCCCGGGAACGCTCTTGCCGACGCATCGCGATGAGCGAGAACGCGCGCGCATCGAGGCGGGGGTGCAGCAGGTGCGCGAACGCGGGTATCTGACTGACATGGAGCGCTTCTTCGACCTGTTCGACGACCGCCAGCTCGGCGCAGACATCTTCGCGATCGCCGAAGACACGCGCATCGACACCCTCGTGCGCCGCGAATACGGCGGCATCCGGAAGGCATGGCAGCGAACACAGGAGAACGAGGTCGAGACGCGCCGGTTGCCGCACGAGCTGCCGCTGCGGCAGGCGCTCGTCGAGAATCTCGTACGGGCGAGCCTCGACAGCGCGCACACGATGATCTGGCCGAAGCCCCTGCAGCCGGTGCTGGCGAACGCGCTCAACACGCTCTTTGCGCTCAAGGACAAGGGCACCGTCGTCGAGGACACCGCCGAGGCGACCCTCACGCTGTACGACATCGTGATCAGCGTGCCGAATATTCGCCCTGAAGATCTCGCTGACATCGAATGGGAGACGGTGAGCGAAGACTCGCTCCAGATGATGATGTCTGCGCCCGGTGAAGGCGAGGGCGGCGACGAGCAGCCGATGCCCGGCGGTCAGGAGGTCGACTACGAGAGCCCTGATCAGGTCGACTTCCGCGGCGACTTCAAGCCGGAGCTCGTGCAGCTTCTCATGCGGATGCGGCTGAAGGAGGGGCAGGTCAGCGAGGATGGCGCGCTCTCGCCGCTAACCGCGGAGCAGCTCAAGGAGATGCTCGAGAAGAGCGTCGAGATCACGGTCGGCGCGATGGCCGAGGGCGACCTCGCATCGACGATCGGTCTCTTTCTCTCGAACCTCGAGAAGGAGTCCGGCACGCCGATCGGCGACCAGAAGCAGGGCGAGGAGAAGCCCGGCGAGGGCGGCACCGAAGAGGGCGAGGACAACGAAGAGCTGCCGGTCGAGGTGAAGTCGTTCTACTACGACGAATGGGACTTTCGCGCCGCCGACTACAAGCCGCGCTGGTGCCGCGTCCAGGAACGCCCGCTCGAAGAAGGCTCGGAGCAGTACTTCGACGATGCCCTGCGCGAGCACGCCGCGCTGGTCAACGAGACGCGCAAGCAATTCGAGCTGCTGAAGCCGGAGATGTTCCGCAAGATCAAGAAGCTGCTCGACGGTGAGGAGTTCGATTTTGACGCCGTCATCGATTACGCCGTCGAGCGGAAGGCCGGCCACAGCTATACGGACAAGGTCTACTGGCGGCGGAACAAGGTCGAGCGCGACGTCGCGGTCGCCTTCCTGCTCGACATGAGCGCGTCGACGGACGAAGAGATCGAGAAGCGCAAGCAGAAGTACGCCGACGACGACGACTTTGACGACGACCCGCGGAAGTACTTCCAGTGGCTCGCACAGCGCCGCGCATCACAGGCGATGGCGCCGCCGAAGCGCATCATCGATCTCGAGAAGGAGAGCACGGTGCTTTTCATCAAGGCGCTCGAGACGATTGGCGACAGCTACGGCATCTACGGCTTTAGCGGTTACGGGCGGGACAACGTCGAGTTCTACGTAATCAAGGACCTGATGGAAGCGTTCAGCGACAAGGTGAAGAAGCGGATCGACAAGATCGCGCCGATTCGCTCGACCCGCATGGGGCCGGCGATCCGCCACGCCGTGGCGAAGCTCGATGCGTACGACGCGAAGGTGAAGATCCTGATGCTGGTGTCCGACGGCCGGCCGCAGGATCACGGCTACGGTCGCGACCGCACCGAGAAGGAATACGCGATCCACGACACCAAGCACGCGCTCCTCGAAGCGCGTCGCAAGGGGATCACGCCGTTCGCCCTCACGGTCGACAAAGAGGGGCACGACTACCTCGGCCAGATGTGCGAGGACATGGGCTACGAAGTCGTCGCCGACATCGAGCAGCTGCCGCAGCGCCTGCCGACGCTCTATCGCCGGCTGACGGAGTAGGCCGTCCCGCCGTGTCGCCGCAGCCTCAGAGCTACAACGTGATGCGCGCGCCGAACGCCGGTGCGCCGAACCTCCGCCGCAGGAGCAAGCAGCCGTGGACGACCACTCTTCCCTGACGAACACTGAGGCTGGTGCCGCGCAGGTCGACTCCGTTGTCGTCGGCGCCGGGTTCGCGGGGCTGTACATGCTGCACCGTCTGCGCGCGCTCGGCCTCTCGTGCGTCATCATCGAGGCAGCGGACGGCGTCGGCGGCACGTGGTACTGGAATCGCTACCCGGGCGCGCGCTGCGACATCGAGAGCCTCGAGTACCAGTACGGATTCGAAGACGACCTGCCGCGCGAGTGGAAGTGGACCGAGCGCTACGCGTCCCAGCCGGAGATCCTGCGCTACATCAATCACTTCGCAGACCGCTTCGATCTGCGCCGCGACATTCGTTTCGAGACACGCGTCACGGAGGCGATCTTCGACGAGGCGGCGGCGCGCTGGAACATCGCGACCGACCGTGGAGACGCTCTCTCGTCGACGTACCTGATCATGGCGACGGGCTGCCTCTCGAGTCCGCGGCGCCCCGACTTCCCTGGCCTCGACTCGTTCCGGGGCGACTGGTATCACACCGGCTACTGGCCGCACGGGGGCGTCGACTTCACGGGCAAGCGCGTCGGCGTCATCGGCACGGGGTCGTCGGGCATCCAGTCGATCCCGATCATCGCCGCGCAGGCTGCGCACCTCACGGTGTTCCAGCGGACGGCGAATTTCAGCGTGCCCGCGCACAACGGGCTGATCGACCCCGAGTACGAGCACACGATGACCGAGCGCTACACCGAGGTTCGGCGTCGCGCCCGTGCCTCGAACGGCGGCGTCGTCTCCGGCACTCCAAACGAAATCTCGGCGCTCGCCGTCTCGCACGACGAGCGCGTCGAGGAATTCGAGTCGCGCTGGCGGAAAGGTGGCTTCGCCATCGGCGGCGCGTTCGCCGATCTCGCGATCACGCGCGAGGCGAACGAGACCGCCGCCGAGTTCGTGCGCGCGAAGATCCGCGCCACCGTGAACGATCCGGCCACGGCCGAACTGCTCTGCCCGAAGGACTACCCCTTCGCCACTAAGCGCCTCTGCGTCGACACCAACTATTTCGAGACGTTCAACCGCGACAATGTGACGCTCGTCGACGTGAAGGCGGCGCCGATCGTCGAGATCACGCCGGCCGGGCTGCGCACGACCGACGCCGAGTACGCCCTCGACTGCATTGTGTTTGCGACAGGCTTCGACGCGATGACGGGCGCGCTGCTCGCGGTCGACATCCGCGGCCGCGACGGGCGCACGCTCGCGAGCGACTGGTCCGCCGGGCCGAGGACGTATCTCGGCATCCAGGTCGCCGGCTTCCCGAATCTGTTTACCATCACGGGGCCGGGCAGTCCCTCCGTGCTGAGCAACATGATCGTCTCGATCGAGCACCACGTCGACTGGATCGCCGCTTGCGTCGAGCACATGCGCGAGCGCGGGATGCGCACGATCGAGGCGACAGTGGAGGCACAGGATGCCTGGGTGGATCACGTCAACGAAGTGGCGAACTTCACGCTCTTTCCGCAGGCAAATTCCTGGTACATCGGTGCCAACATCCCCGGCAAGCCGCGCGTCTTCATGCCGTACGTCGGCGGCGTCGGCGCCTACGAGCAGAAGTGCAACGACATCGTAGCCGCCGGCTACGAAGGCTTCGTGCTGCGTGCAGAACAGGCCGGGTTGTTCGCCGAACCAACCTGATCGACGCCGGCCGGTATCGGCCTATACGTTGGCGTTCTCTAGTGATCCGGGTGGCCTGACGAGGTACCCTCGCGCGTCGGTCCCGGCGAACAATAAGCGACTGTAGGAGCCCTATCACCCGATGTCCCGCCTGTTCGCGCTCTATAACGCCCTCGAGTCTCAGTTTGGACCGATACTCAATCCGGCACGCCGGCGGCTCTCGCGGCGGCGTCACGAGCGATTGCTCACGGCCGCGGCGCTCGGCGACGAGCAACTGCACTCGGCCGATGGATCCTGGTGGAGCGCCGATCCGCGTTGGTTCCGCGGGGGCACGCCGCCGAGTACGCGGAATCGCCTGACACCGCTCATCGATGGCGAAGAATATTTCGCTCGACTGATCGAAGCCTTGCGCGACGCACGGCACTATGTCTACATCACCGGCTGGTGCCTCACCCCCTACGTGCCGCTTGTTCGGAGCTCCCCCGAAGAAATGATGCGAACGAGGCTGCTGGACGTTCTGGCGGACCTCGCGACTAAGATTCCGGTTCGTGTTCTGCTCTGGGGCGGCGCCCCGTTTGTACTGGAGCCGGCGCGTCATACAGCCGAAGCTACGCAGCGCTTGATTAATGCCCGCAGCGGTGACATCTCGTGCGAGCTCGACAACACAGCGACAGCGACACATTGCCATCACCAAAAGACGGTGTCAGTGGACGGGCGCGTGGCATTCGTCGGCGGCCTCGACCTCACGACCTTCGCCGGCGATCGCTGGGACGCAAGCCAACATGATCTACGATCCGGCGTCAACTGGCACGATGTAGCCGCGCTTGTCGAAGGTGAGGCGGTGGCGGACGTGGAGCGAAACTTTCTCCAGCGTTGGAGCGCCGTCACCGGCGGTTCGGACTTGCCGCAGCAGGCGCCGACGTTCGATGCCGAATGGGACACCCACGTCCAGATCGTGCGCACGATCCCGGCGGGTTGTTACGACGCCGTCCCTAACGGCGAGTTCGGCATTCGTCATACCTACCTCGCGGCGATCAAGCGCGCCGCTCGTTTTGTCTATATCGAGTCGCAATACCTGTGGGCGCCGGAGATCATGGAAGCCCTGATTGAGGCGATGGACAGGCCGCGCAGTGAACGATTCCGGATCGTCATCGTTCTTCCCGCCGAGGCGACGAGCGGCAAGTGGAACAACGACCAGCAAGTCGAGGAATTGCGGAAGGCCGACAACGGGCGCGGTATTGCCGAGGTGTATTCGTTGCATTCGTCGGGGCCGTGCAGCGGCCTCGAGCCGTTTCGCCACGAAGCCACCTATGTGCACGCAAAGGTGGCGATCATCGATGATGAATGGTTCACGATCGGCTCCGCGAACCTCAACGATCGCGGCCTGATCACCGACGGTGAGCTGAATCTCATCTCGATCGACAAGGCGCGAGCGGCGGAGCTGCGGACGTTGCTCTGGTCGGAGCATCTCCGCCTTCCGAAAGAGACGTTTGCCGCCATCGATCCGCTCGACATGATCGATACGACCTGGAAAGACTGCGCGCGCGAGAACCTGGCTGGCCTCGAGAACGGGCACGCACCGCTACTCTCGACCGTGCTGCGCTACCAGTCCAACAAGACACCCGGCAGCGGACTCCTGAAGCGCGCACAGTCCCTCTTGCTCGAACACTAGTCGCTGCGGTGCTGTGGTGATGTGGCGGAGCGGTTGCGCGCTGCGACACCATTTCGGGCGATGCGAGGAGCGGTAGGTGGCGCGAACACCCGCGGGCGTGATGCCTCCCACGACAAGCGGCTACTTTCCTCGACGTTGCGAGGCCGATGGGTTGCGCTTAGGACGGAGCTTGACATCACAAGAACGTATGTGCGAAACTCGCGCATGCCTCGTCTCCACTTCTCGAAACGCGAACCCAACATCGCCGCAGAGATTTCGCCCTGCCTCTTGACCTGTTATAACTGCATCCGGCCCATTGCCAGCGTAGTATGCAGCCAACGACGCTCCTCCTTGCCCGCAGCGGGGCCCACAGCCCCGGTGCACGCATCTTGAAGCGGCGTTCGTGCGTCAGGAGATTGCCGTGAAGGTCGTATTTCTCGAAGACATCGCCGGAACCGCAAAGATCGGCGACATCAAGGAAGTCAAAGCCGGGTTCGCCCGCAACTACCTGTTGCCGCGCCGCCTGGCGATGCCCGCATCGCCGTCGGTGATTAAGTCCGCCGAGCAGCGCGCCGTCCGCGAGACGCGGCTCCAGGAGATCCGCGACAACGACGCCCGCGCCATCGCCGGCCGGCTCGAAGGCGTCGTACTGACGTTCACGGCGAAGGCGGGCAGCACGGGCAAGCTCTTCGGCTCGGTCGGCACCGCCGATATCGCGACGAAGATCGGCGAGACGCTGAAGAACGAGTTCGACCGCCACAATGTAATGCTTGGGGAGCCGATCAAGGATCTGGGCGATTACCCGGTCGTGGTGAAGCTGACGAAGAACGTTACGGCCACAGTGACCGCCACCGTTGTCGGCGAGGATGGCACGACGGCCGCGGACATTCGCGCGAAGTCCGAGGGTGCGCGGCGCGCCGAAGCGCCGGACACCGACGAAGCTTCGGAGGAAGACGGCGACGACGAAGCGGCCGACATGTCGGACACGGACGATGTACCTGACGCGATGGACGAAGTCAGCACCGACGACGAGGCGTAGCAGCGCCGCCCACCTCCGGTGGCTGCGCCGCTCCTGCGCCCCGTGACAGTCGCTCGCGTCTAGCGAGCGGACGAAACGATGACGCAGGGAGGCGCAGACCATGCCGGTTGCCGTTGACTACGATCTTTCCATTCGCGAGGCCGAGAAGGCACTGCGCGGCGCCCAATCGGCCGCCGACGTCCGTAACGCGTGGAAGAAGTACATGGGCACGCTCGGGCACCGCACGCTTGGGCGGCTGCTGCTCGGCCGCTCCGCCGCGGAGCTCGCATCGAAGCATGACGAGCCGTCGGCATAGCGATGGTCACCGCTGACAAACTCCCACCCTTCGATATCGAAGCCGAAGAAGCTTGCATTGCGTCGCTCCTCGTCGATGAGGAGGCGATCGGCAAAGTCGAGGGCATCGTCGCGCCCGAAGACTTTTATCGCGACCAGAACCGTTGGGCGTACGAGGCGTGCCTCGCCCTGTGGTCGCGCAACGAGGCGCTGAACCAGGTCACGCTCGCGCACGAGCTCTCGCGGCGCGAAAAGCTCGACGATGCCGGCGGTCTATCTTATCTCGCGCGCATCGTCGGCGAGCTTGCGACGCCGATTGGCGTCGAGCACTATGCCGCGATCATCAAGCGCG
>JBBSDV010000133.1:0-9453 GCA_038240335.1 Dehalococcoidia bacterium | reverse complement strand
GTCCTACTCGCCGCCTCGATTGTTGGCGTCTCACGCGCATTGCCGTCGAGTCAACCGCACGAACGTAGCACGGCCGCCGATCCGGCCGTCGCGTCCAGGGCGCCGGCGATAGACGGCACGCCGTCTTCCACAGAGCCTGAGCCGCGCGCGATACGCGAGCCCATCGATCCCCGAACGCCGGTCCACATACTCGACCTCCGACCGCTCGATGCCAACCTGCTCGACCGCGACGGACGGCCGCCCAAGCGCCGCATCACGCATGACGAGTTGATGCGCGTCGCCGCCGCATACGACATCGTCGCCGACGACCTGCGCGCTCAGCCCGACGGTATCGAGCTTTCACTCAGCGAGATGACGGAAATGCGCGCGATCAACCCGCGGATCCGCATCGTCCGAATCCTCGGTGTGCTCGCGCTCGGTGATCCCGCGTCCGGGCAGATCGCGCCGGACGACGGATCCCACTCGTCGTGGTTCCTCCGCGACGGAACCGGCGAGGTAGTCGAAGCGCCCGGCGCGCTCTCGATCGCCCACGGCCGGCCCGCATTCGCACTCGATCCCGGTAACGCCGACCTGCGGACCGCGCTTGCCGCGCGCGTCCATCAATACCGGCTGCTCGGCTACGATGGCGTGCTGCTGGAGGACGTCTGCCTCTCTGTCCCTAACGACGCGCTAGCGTCACGGCCCCGCAATCCGGCAACACACGGTGACTACATTGACGCCGAATGGCGAGCGGCGATGCTCGGACTACTCGTCGCCATCCGCGCCGCCGGGCCAGAGAGCTACATGTTTGTGCATGGCGACAGAGCCTCGCCCGACGACGAGGCGGCGCTCGTTGCGAACGGCATCGACGCCGTCGTGCGCGACATCGCCACCTCGCTTCCTGCGGAATAATTGCGAGCAGCGCCCGACTGTCGTATCTCTACATGGGCGGACACCTCTCATGCCGCTCGGTGAACCCGCACACTTGATCTACGGCGGGACATGCGACGGGCGGAGACACCCCATGATGCACGGCCACAATGTTCTCGGGTTCCTCGCTCTCGCGCTGTTCCTCGCTGCCTGCGGCGGCGGATCGAAGAGCGCGAATCCGTCCTCGGCGACCGGTACGTCCGGCACTGCCGCGGCGACGCAGACGCCCGGCCGCGCTGACCTGACCGCCGCGGCCACGCTCTCCACGGCCATCGCCGAGATCACCGCGACGGCAATCGCCTCGCCCCTCAAGCTGACAAGCAGCGCCTTCACGGACGGCGACGCGATCCCGGCCAAATATGGCTGCAGCGGCGCCAAGGTATCGCCGCCACTCGCCTGGACGGGTGCGCCTCCGAACACGCAGGAATATGCCTTGATTCTCTCGGATCCGGACGTCCCGGCGGTCGGCGGCCTTACGCACTGGGTGGTCTACGGAATCCCCGCATCGATCACGAGCCTGCCCGAGGCCGTTCCGGCAGGACCCGATATCGCGGGTGGAGGCCAGCAGGGACCGAACGTGAGCAGCGTGCCGGCGTTTTCGCCGTTCTGTCCGCCGATCGGCGCCAAAGCCCACCACTACGACTTCCATCTCTACGCGCTCGACGCGCCGCTGTCGTTGCCGCCCGAGACTTCGAGGGCCGATCTCGAGGCCGCCGTGCAAAGCCACATCACCGCCGAAGCAACGCTGGTCGGCCTCTTCAGCCGGTAGCGCGACGCGACAACTCGGCCGGAAGCAAGACGTGGAGCCACGCAGCGAGCATCCAGCAGCGCTTGACGGCAGTCAATGTCCGTCTCCCATCCTCTCGCTGTAACCTCTGCCGATGCATACTATGTGAGTGGCCACATGTAGGGTTCGCGCGGGCAACGCCGGGGCCGCCGGGGAGGGAACTGACGTGCATCCACTGGTCTTCATGGTCGACCTCGACAACACGCTGCTCGATAACGACGGTGTCAAGAAGGACATCGAGGCGCGCATGCTCGATATCCTCGGTCCCGATCTCGCAACGAGGTTCTGGCAACTCTACGAAATCGTTCGCAAAGAACTCGACGTCATCGACTTCTACGACCAGTTTCGCCGGCTCAACGCTGAGTTCCCCGACCAGGCAGCACGGATCAGCGCCGCCGCCGACGCGCTCGCCGAGTGGGACTTCGCGCCGCGGATGTACCCCGGCGCTCTCGAGACCATTCACCACATGAAGTCGATGGGCCTCCCGGTCGTCGTCTCCGACGGCGACCCCGTGTTTCAGGCGACGAAGATTTGGAAGTGCGGCGTCACGAAAGCGGTCGATGGCCGCGTCCTCATCTTCGTCCACAAGGAGAAGTATCTGCCGGCCGTCGAGACGCAGTTCCGCGCCAAGCACTATGTGCTCGTCGACGATAAGCCCGGCATCCTCATGCGCTCGAAGGCGCTGCTCGGCGACAAGCTGACGACCGTGCACGTGCTTCAGGGCAAGTACGCGCACGACGCTAAGTTCGCCGTCGACTACCAGCCCGACATCGTCATCGACAAGATCAGCGATCTCCTCGCCTACGACGCCAAGCGCTTCCGCGACGCCGCTCGCGCCGCCGCAGCGGCCCCGCGCAGTGACGTCGCCGCTGGCGCGCGATAGCGAGCGCGGAAGTCCGGGAAGTCACCGCAGACGGTCGCCTGTTGGCGATGGGGGACGGTGAGTCCTGAATGCCTCGTCCCACGTTAGCCCCGGTGCGCGAAAGCAGACACGGCGCACCGGCGACGGATCTCCATGTCGCCGTCATGTGTGCGAAACCGTGATTCCGTCGTAAACTAGCAGCAATGAACCAGCGGTCCCTCGTCAACTGTCGACTCGAACAGGCAAAAGTGCCAAACGATTACATAACGATTCGCGCGTGCGCAGCGATTGCAGTTCGACCCACACCGAGTTCGCAGGAGGAAGCACGATGACGCAGCTACTGACCAAGGTGGATGTTCCCGCCGACGTACCCGCGTCGAAGCAGCGCGACTACGAACAGAACTTCCAAACCATGACGAAGGGCACCGGCCGTCTCATGCTCTTCGCCGGCGACCAGAAGGTCGAGCACCTCAACGACGACTTCTACGGCGCTCTCAGCAACGGCGAGCACATCACTGCCGACGACGCCGACCCCGAGCACCTGTTCCGCATCGCTCGCGACGGCGTCATCGGCTGCTTCGCGACACAGCTCGGCCTGATCGCCCGCTACGCTCGTGACTACGCCACTGTGCCCTACCTCGTGAAGCTCAACTCGAAGTCGCACCTGATCAAGGTGTCGCAGCAGGATCCGCGCAGCCTCGCCTGGGCCAGCGTCGCCGACGCGCTGACGCTATGCGAGAACGGCGTCAAGGTCGTCGGCGTCGGCTTCACGGTCTACCTCGGCAGTCAGTTCGAGGCGGAGCAGATGGCCGAAGCAGCGCAGGCCTGCTTCCAGGCGCACCGCAACGGCCTCGTCTCGGTGCTCTGGGTGTATCCTCGCGGCGCGGCCGTGCCGAAGGAGCAGGATCCCCACCTGATCGCCGGCGCCACCGGCCTCGGCGCGACGCTCGGCGCAGATTTCGTGAAGGTCAACTACCCCAAGCCCGAGGACGGCGCGACGCCCGCGGAAGCCTTCAAGGAAGCGGTCAGGGCGGCCGGCCGCACGCGCGTCATCACCGCCGGCGGCGGCAGCATGGACGTCCGCAAGTTCCTTCAGACGCTGCACGACCAGATCTTCATCGCCGGCGCGTACGGCAGCGCCACCGGCCGCAACATCCACCAGAAGCCACTCGCTGAAGCAGTCCTCATGACGAACGCCGTCAGCGCCATCACGTACGGCGGCCAGTCCGTGGACGAAGCGATGGCCGTCTACGAGGGCCGCGCGAAGTTCACGGCGTAGCCGGCGGCCGCAACTCCGTCCATCGTTCCCCGACGCGCCGGATGACTACGCGGTACGCGGAGAACAAAGCGCTCGCCAAGTCGATAGATCGCATTGATGATGTCGGGATGCGCAAGGCGCTCGTAGCTCACCGCACCCAAACCGTGGCGTTCTGCAATCGCGGCGATCGCCGCCGCATCAATTGGCGCGTGCTCAGGAAGAATCATGTTGGCCGTACGCTATATGCGCACGCGACTCGAAGCTAGGCGGCCGCGCGCGCAGCTTCGACGGCCTTGCGGGCGGCGTCGCCGAGTTCGTCGGCGCGAATGACCGGCAGGCCGCTCTCCTTGATCAACCGCTCACCCTCCTCGACGTTCGTGCCGGCGAGACGCGCGACGACGGGGATCGCCGTCGGCATCTGGCGTTGCGCCTCGATGATCCCCTGCGCGATCACGTCGACGCGCGCCATGCCGCCGAAGATGTTGACGAGAATCGCCTTCACGTTGGTGTCGCTCGCGATGATCTTCAACGCGTCGACGACCTTGTTCACGTCGTTCGCCGTCGCGATATCGAGGAAGTTCGCGGGTTCGCCGCCGGCGAACTTGATGCTGTCCATCGTCGCCATCGCCAGCCCGGCACCGTTGACCAGGCAGCCGATGTTGCCGTCGAGCTTAATGAAGTTGCTGATGCCCTTCTCCGATGCCTCGACCTCGCTCGGATCCTCTTCGTCCTTGTCGCGCAGCGCCTCGATGTCCTTGTGGCGGAACAGCGCGTTGTCATCGATGTTCATCTTCGCGTCGAGCGCCAGCACGCGGCCGTCGGTCGTGACGACGAGCGGGTTGATCTCGGCCAGCGATGCATCGCTCGCTACGAAGGCGGCGTACAGCGCCGACATGATCTGCGACGCCGGCTTCATCAGGTCGCCGGTGAGATCGAGCGGGAAGCAGAGGGCGCGCGCCAGGTGCGGCTGAAAGCCCGTCACCGGGTCGATGCCGACGCGATGGATCGCATCCGGTGTCTTCGCCGCCACCTCCTCGATGTCCATGCCGCCCGCCGCGCTCGCCATCATCACCGGCCGCCCCGTCGCGCCGTCGATCAGCACGGCGAGATACAGCTCGCGCTCGATCGGCATCTGCTCCTCGACCAGCACCGTCTTCACCCTCTGTCCCTGCGGACCGGTCTGGTGCGTAATCAGTTGCATGCCGTGGATCTGCGAGAACACCGTCGCCGCTTCCTCGGGCGAGTTCGCGAGCTTGACGCCGCCGCCCTTGCCGCGGCCGCCGGCGTGGATCTGCGCCTTGACGACGACCTTGCCGCCGAGTTCGCGAGCAATCGTACTCGCCTCTTCCGGCGATGCGGCAACGCGCCCCTTCGGCACGGCGACGCCGTACTTTGCGAGGATCGCCTTCGCCTGGAATTCGTGGATCTTCATGCGCGTCTCCGTCTGGGAATTCGTAAAAGCCGGGTGTTTCAATGGGCGGTGATGTGGCGCCCGGTCTACTCCCCCGATTGTCGCCGGACGTTCCGGGTGGAGCAAGCTCATTCGGCCGCGAGAGTTAGCTGCAGACGCTGTCACGCCAGCATGCGCTGCTACGCGGAGAAGATGCCATCTCGGTCAAGTTTCGCGTTGACGCGGCCCGTCCGCGCCGTACAATATCAGCGCTTCCCCGCAAATACTCATATTGGCCGCCCTTCGACGCGTCAGGCTCAGACGTCTGTGGCCCGTTGCCGAGAGCGAATAAGGAAGAGCTGACCGATGACTTCGAGGCTGCTAGCGATCGTTTTGACGGTGTGCGCCTGCGCACTGCTCCCATCGGCCGTGGTGGCGCGCGGCGCCTCTCGCACGAGCGACACGACGACTCCGATCGCCAGTGTCGCGCCGGCGGCCGGCCCTATCGTCGGCCCCGGGAACGCGCTCACGGTCTCGACTAATCCCGCCGTCGTCGGCCAATGGAGCGCGCCCTTCGACTGGGCGAACGTTGCTGTGCACATGATGCTGCTCGATACCGGCAAGGTGCTGACCTGGCAACAAGGCGCAGGCAAAACCGACACGTCGATCTGGGATCCCGCCACCAACACCTTCGCCACCGCGACGAACGCGACGACGAACTTGTTCTGCGCCGGACACGCACCCCTGCCTGACGGCCGCATACTCTCCATCGGCGGCGACAGCGGCGGCCTCGGCGTCACCGACATCTCGGCGTTCGATCCGCAGACGCAGAGTTGGACCGCTGAGGCCAGGATGTCGTTTGCCCGTTGGTACCCGACCGGGACCGTCCTCCCGAATGGCCGCATGCTCACGACGTCGGGCTCGCAGGACTGTCGGACGTGCGTCGCGCTGATCCCGGAGATCTATGACGCCGTCACCAACACATGGACCCAGTTGCCAGGGGCGAGCGCGAACATTCCGCTCTACCCATTCATGTTTGTCCTCGGCGACGGCCGCGTGCTCCATGCCGGCGGCAGTGAAGTTGCCACCTCGACGGAGGTGCTCGACGTCAACGCGCAAACCTGGACCTCTATCGATCCGCGAATCATCGATGGCGGGAGCGCCGTCATGTACGCGCCGGGAAAGATACTGAAAGCCGGCAGCGCGGCCGACGACGGCGTCGGCGTTCCGTCGGCCGCGACGGCCTATGTGCTCGACACGACGATCGCATCGCCGGCGTGGCGGTCGACGGCTTCGATGAGTTACGCGCGTTCGTACCTCAACCTGACGCTGCTGCCCGATGACACGGTACTCGCGACCGGCGGCGATTCAACGAAGGGCGGCGTCAACCCCGCGAACGGCGTGAAGGTCGCCGAGGCATGGTCGCCAGCGACCGAGACATGGGCACCGCTCGCCTCGATGACGACCTCGCGCCTCTACCACTCCACGGCCCTGTTGCTGCCGGATGGCCGCGTGCTCTCAGCCGGCAGCGGCGCGGTCTCCGGCGCGCCGAACCAGGATAACGCCGAGATCTACTCGCCGCCCTACCTGTTCAAGGGGCCGCGGCCAACCATCAGCTCCTCGCCCACGACGCCGATCCCGTATGGCAGCAACTTCTTTGTCGGCACGCCCGACGCACCCGATATCGCGTCAGTGACGCTGATCCGCACAGGTTCGCCCACCCACGCGTTCGACGAGAACACGCGCCGGATGCCGCTAGCGTTCACGCAAACATCGGGCGGCCTCAACATGACGGCTCCCGCGAACGCGAACCTGGCGCCTCCCGGCGATTACATGCTCTTCATCGTCAACAGCAACGGCGTGCCGTCGATCGCGCCGTTCGTGCGATTCCCCGTCCCGTCGGCCGACACGCAGCCCCCGACCGCGCCGACGAACCTGACCGCGACGGGCGGCGCGGCGGCTTCGCTGAGCTGGACCGGCTCCACGGATAACGTCGGCGTCACCGGCTACAACGTCTACCGCGGCACAGCGGCCGGCTTCACGCTGAGCGGATCGAACCGGATCGCCACCGTGCCGACGACGACGTACGTTGACGCTGCCGCGCCGGCCGGTACCAGCTACTACGTGATCAACGCGCGCGACGCCGCAGGCAACCGGAGCGGCCCCTCGAACGAGGCGAGCGCGTTCGTCGTTCCGCCGCCGACGAACACCCCGACGGCGACGAACACAGCGGGTGGCCCGACGCTCACGCCGACGAGCACGCCCTCGCCGACCAGCACACCTGCCGTGACGCTCGACTTCGGGCGCACTGTGTCTACCGGCGCCAACGACTCGGGCGACAGCGGCTACCTCAACGGCTCGCCGGCGACCCTCAGCGCGGCCGGTACGCTCGCGAGCCTTTCTGTATATGTCGGCGCTGCCGCGCCCGGCTCCCATATTCGGCTCGGTCTGTACGCGAACAACGGCGGCACGCCCGGAGCACTCCTCGCACAGTCGGTGGAAGGCGTCGCGGTGGCAGGCTGGAACA
This sequence comes from Dehalococcoidia bacterium, assembly GCA_038240335.1. GTDB lineage: Bacteria > Chloroflexota > Dehalococcoidia > DSTF01 > JACRBR01 > JBBSDV01. The sequence continues at coordinate 1,720 of JBBSDV010000133.1, read as the reverse complement.
CCCTGCCCGCCGCGTACGGGCCGGCCCTGGCGGCAGGCTCGTACTGGATCTTCGCGCAGACGGACCATCAGGCGACGGTGTACGTGTATGCAACCGGACTGCCGGCGACGAACGCAATCGGCTACACCTCGTTCGCGTACGGTGCCTTCCCGGCGACGATCGCTTCGGCTCTCCATCTCGATGCCGGCCAGGCGTTGAGCATGTACGGCAGCGTCTATCCGGCGATTCCGGCGACGGCGACGAGCACCCCGACAGCGACCAACACGAGTATGCCGACGAATACGCCGGTACCGACAGCGACTGGCACGCCTTCGCCGACGAGCACGCCGCTTTCAGCGACGAACACCAGCACCGCGATCGCGTCGAGCACGCCGACGAATACACCATCGGCGACGGCGACGGCGGCTGCCGCGACTGGTACGCCGACGAACACATCCGTGCCGACGGCGACCAATACGGCATCAAGCACGAACACGGCGACGAATACGCCTGTGCAGGTGGCGACGAGCACAGCGTCGCCGACGAACACGCCACTTCCGGCGACGAACACGTCAACGAACACCGCGACGGCCACCACTACTCCGACGGCTACGAACACGGCGGCCCCGACCAGCACGCCGGGCGCCAGCTCGCTGGACTTTGGCCGTACAGTGACGACGGGACAGAACGATTCGGGCGATGCGGGCTATGTGAATGGCTCGCCGGCGACGCTGTCGGCGTCGGGCACGCTCGCCAGCCTCTCGATCTACCTCGGCGCGGCCGCGCCCGGCTCACACGTGCGACTCGCCATCTATGCGGACAATGCCGGCACGCCGGGTTTGCTGCTCGCGCAGTCCGCGCCCGCCGTCGCCGCGGCCGGCTGGAACACGTTGCCGATCGCTGGCGGGCCGGCGCTGTCTGCCGGCTCGTACTGGGTCTTCGCGCAAACCGACAATCTGGCGACGGTGTTCCGCTATGCGACGGGACTGCCCGCGCCGAACACGATCGGCTGGGCGAAGTTCGCGTACGCGGCGTTCCCCGCAACGATCACCGGTACCTTCCATCGTCAGCCGGGACAGGCCTTTAGCATGTACGGCACCGTCTTCACATCCACGCCGCCGACGCTTACGAACACTCCGCCCGCGACGAACACACCGGTGCCGACCGCCACAAACACCGCTACTCCAACGCCGACGCGCACGAACACGGCAACGGCCACAAGCACGCCGAATCCGGCCTTTACAAGTACGCCCACTGCGACCGCAACCAGCACGAACACGGCGCCGGCATCGACGAACACGCCGACCGCGACGCCCACGACTACCGGCTCCGCGACGATCAATTTTGGCCGCACGGCAACGACGGGCTTGGATGACACATCCGACGATGGCTACCTCAACGGTTCTCCCGCGACGCTCAGCACGGCGAGCACGCTGTCGACGCTTTCGGTGTATCTCGGCACGACGGCGCCCGGTGCGCACGTGCGCCTCGCGTTGTACTCGAACGATGCGGGCGGCAGGCCAGGGACGTTGCTCGCCGAGACCGCCGAGGGCGTTGCACCCGCTGGCTGGGTCACGCTGCCCGTGATGGCTGCCATACCGCTCGCTCCCGGTACGTACTGGGTGCTAGCGCAGACGGACAGCCGCGCCGTCGGCTACCGCTACGCCGCCGGCCTTCCGTCGACTAGCCTGCTCGGCTACACGTCGCAGCCATACGGCCCGTTCCCGACAACGATCGCCTC